>NZ_JBMHHY010000002.1:0-465608 GCF_049739465.1 Embleya sp. AB8 | reverse complement strand
TGACTTTTGGCACGCTGTTGAGTTCTCAAGGAACGGACGCTTCCTTCGGTGCGGAATCAACCGCGCCCTCCGGGCGTTTCGTTTCGTTCTTTGCTCTTGTGTTTCAGCGATTCTTTCGTTTCGCTTTCGCGTCTCCAGCTTAGCACACCGTTTCGGCCGCTTCGCTTTCCTCGCTTTCGGCTTCCACCGCGTTTCCGCGTTTTCCGCCTTTCAGAGTCTAGCAGATCTTCGCGACCTGCTTTCCTCTTTCGCTTTCCACCTCGAAGCTTTCGCTTCCCGGCTTCCGGCTCTTCGAGCCTAGCAGGTCTTTCGACCCGCCCCGCTCATCGCTTCGGCTTCGGAAATTTGTTCTCCCGCTGCTTTCTGCGACGCCCCGAACATTAGCGGATCACATTTCCCACCGTCTAATCGGCGGCAATTTGCGTTCCGGCAATCTGCGCAGGCACCCGGGCACAGAACGGCGCGTGTGATGCGCATGCGCATCACACCTGGTTCGAGTGATCGGAGTGGCCGCCCCGGGACCAGCCAGCGCGGGCGCCTAGGCTCGCGTCTGTCTCAGGTCTCCCTGTCGGGCAACTTGGAGGACCCTACCGGGGCCCGGGGCCGACCGCAAACCGGCACGTGGGGGCGCCGGTTCGGGTCGGTTCGGCGATGAGCACGATCGACTCGATACTTCCGTACGGTGGCCGCGCGCCAGTCGCGATGATTGGTACCGAGGACCGAACTGCACCGCCGTCGACCGGAGGGCCCCATGTCGCTGCTCACCCCGGACAGCCTGGGCGATCTCCTGGGCTTGTTCGACTTCGGGAACGGGTGTGTCACCCGGGTACACATCGACGACCCGTTCAGCCCGGGCGGGGCCACGGCCCGCGTCCTGGTCGATGCCCGGGACCGGGAACACGGCTGGCCGTGGATTCCCGTGGAGTTCACTCTTTCGGGACTTCGGGACTATCGGGTCGAGCACGGGAAGGGCTTCTCCGGAATGCTCTATTTCGACCCGGTCCTGTCGCGTTTCACCGACGAGACGTACGGCGACCTCTTCTATCTGGACTTCGACCCGGTCGACGGCCCCGGGGCCTACGAGCCCGTCGACGCGGGCGATGTGGTCGGTCGGTCGCAGTGCTTCTTCGCCGCGGAGAGCTGCTCGTGGCGGGCCGTACCGCCTGCGGAGAGCCCTCGACTGCGGCTGATCGGCAACGCCTAGCCGGCCGTCGAGGTGCGGCTCGGGCGCCGGCGGGCACCGGCTCGATACTGGTCGGATGGCAGACAAGCAGCGTCGACGCGGTCGCGCCCCGGAGCCGATCCGTGCCGAGGTGGGGTCGGGCAGTGTCGAGCTCGAACCCGATCCGGATCGGGCCGGGGCCTGGACGTTGCGGCTGCACGGGTCGCCACAGTCGCATGTGGATCTGGGTGATCCGACCTGGCTGGAGTTCGAGTACGTCCGTCGGCTCGGCCACGTCGTCGATCTGATCGCCGACCAGGGCAGACCGCTGCGGGTCTTCCACCTCGGCGGTGGTGGTCTCACCCTGGCCCGCTACGTGGCGGCGAGCCGCCCGCGCTCGCGTCAGCAGGTGGCCGAGCTGGATGGTGAACTCGTCGAGTTCGTCCGGCGGGAACTGCCCTGGGAGAAGACCTGGCAGATCCGGGTGCGCACCGGGGACGCCCGCGAGGTGGCGGGCAAGGCCCCCGACGCGGCGTTCGACCTGGTCGTGGTCGACGTGTTCGCCGACTCGCGGGTACCCGCCCATCTGACCTCGGCCGAGTTCGTCGGCGAGGCGGCCCGGACGTTGGCGCCCGGCGGGGTGTACGCGGTGAATCTGGCCGACGGCGGGCGGCTGGACTTCGTCCGGTCGCAAGTGGCGACCGTACGCTCGGTGTTCCCGAACCTGCTGCTGATCGCGGATCCGGCGGTGCTGCGGGGGCGGCGGTTCGGCAACGTGGTGCTGGTCGCCTCGCACGGCGAGTTGCCGATCGCCGAGTTGGCCCGGCGGACCGCCGCCGACCCGTTTCCCGGCCGGGTCGAGCACGGTACGGCGCTGGCCGACTTCCCCGGTGGTACGGCCGTGGTGCACGATGCCACCGCGGTCGCGTCGCCGATTCCGCCGGCGCGTACGTTCGGGAAGAACTGACCCCGCCTACCGCCGCCGCTTGCGCTCCTCCACCCGGCCCTTGAGCAGGCCGACGACCAGTAGTACGACCAGGGTCGCGACCAGCAGCACCACGGTGACCGCGGAGCCGAGCAACACCTTGCCGCGGTCGGTCAGGGTGAACACCGAGACCGGCAGGGTGCGCCACTCGGCGGGGTAGACCATGATCGTCGCGCCGACCTCGCCCATGGACAGCGCGATCGCCAGGCTGGCCGCCGCGGTGATGGACGGCAACAACATCGGCAGCCGCACCCGCAGCAACACCCGGGCCGCGCTCGCCCCGAGCGAGGCGGCCACGTCCGCGAAGGCCGCGTCGGTGCGGTCGAGGCCGGCCGACACCGTCGAGTAGGCGAAGGTCACCACGAGCACCGCGTGTGCCGCGATGACGATCCACTTCGTCCCGTTGAGCAGGATCGGGCCGTCGCTGAAGGCGACCAGCATGCCGAGTCCGACCACCACCGAGGGCACCGCGACCGGCAGGTGGAACACCGCGTCGGTGAGTCGGCGGACGAAGCGCGGCGCGGTCCGGGCGGCGATCGCCGCCCAGGTGCCGACCACGATCGCGATCAGCGACGCGCCGAGCGCGGTCTCGATGCTGACCACGAGGCTGTCGTAGTTGGTGCCCGCGGTGGCTTCGCGGATGTTCTCGCTCGTCCAGGACGCGGGCAGCACGCTGTTCCAGTCGCCGGCGAACGCGGCGATGCCCAGGATGGCCAGCGGCGCCAGCACGAGGGGGGCGAAGACGACGGCGAACAGCGCCCAGACGAGGGCGCGTCCGCTACGCGACCAGACCAGCACGGCCGGCTCCTGTCCGGGAGAAGACGAATCGGTAGACCGCGTAGAGCGTGAGCGACAGCGCCACCTCGACCACCGCGACCACACACGCGCCCGGGTAGTCGAAGGTGACCGCGCCCTTGGCGTGCACGAGCATCGGCAGCGTGGTGACGTCCTTGGCGCCGATGAACAGTACGATCCCGAACTCGTTGAGGGTCAGCAGCAGGGTCAGACTGCCGCCGGCCGCGAGCGCGGGCCAGGCCTCGGGCAGCAGCACCTGGCGGATCACCCGCAACGGTCCCGCGCCGAGCGAGGCGGCCACGTCGAGTCGGTCCCGGGGCACCAGCGCGAAGGCGGCGAGCAGCGGGCGCATCACGAACGGCGTGTAGAAGGTGATCTCGGCGAGCACCACGCACCACGGCGAGTAGAGGAAGCCCACCAGCGGCTCGCCCAGGCCCAGCTTGTCGGCCGCCGCGTTGACCACGCCGGCCGTGCCGTACAGGAAGGTGAAGGCAAGCGCGATCAGGAAGGAGGGGAAGGCGAGCACCGTGTCGACGATCCTGCCCACCGCGCGGGCGCCGGGGAACGGTACGAAGGACAACACCAGGGCCAGGAAGAAGCCGACCACCAGGCAGCCGAGGGTGGAGAGCACCGCGATCTCGACGGTGTTCCACAGCGCGTCGCCGAACGACGGCGAGTTCAGCACCTCGCGCCACACATCGAGCCCGACGTGCTCGTTCTTGTCCACGAAGGACTGCTTCACGACGAGCGCGAGCGGATAGAGGAAGAATCCGGCGGCGAGTACGAGCGGCGGGAGCACCCACAGCGCGCGGGACGCGCCGCCGCGCGCCTTGCTCGGGCGCGAGGGGGCCGAGATCGGCTCGGCCGCGATCGGCGGTTCGGCCAGGGTCGTGGTCATCCGGCCGCTCCCGCCGGGACCAGGACGCACGGCTCGGCCGGCAGCGCGACGCCGAGCCGCTCGCCGAGCGCCGGCACCTCGGCCAGGTCGGTCACATCGATCCGGATCTCCTGGCCGTCCGCGCCTTCCAGGGCGCAGGTCAGCCGGTAGTCGGCGCCGCGCCACTGGGTCGCGATCAACCGCGCGGGCAGCGTGTCCGGCCCGTCCACCGCGCGCACCCCCAGGGTGTGCGGGCGGGCCACCAGCATCGCCCGCTGCCCCTTCGCGAACGCGCACGTCGGGTCGGCGGCGACGGTCAGCCCGCCCACCGTGACCCGTACCGCGTCGTCCCCGGCCGCACAGGCCGCGAGCACCTCCGCGGCAAGCAGGTTGGCCGCGCCCAGGAAGGACGCGGTGAACTCGCTCGGCGGTCGGCGGTAGAGCCGATCGGTGGCGTCCAGGTCGACCAGCCGCGCGTCCCGCATCACCGCGATCCGGTCGGCCAGCGCGAGTGCCTCGGTCTGATCGTGGGTCACGTACATGATCGCCACGTCCGGCAGATCGGCGCGCAGCCGCTGCAACTCGCCGAGCAGATCGGCGCGCAGCGTCGCGTCCAGGGCGGACAGCGGTTCGTCCAGGAGCAGTACGGGCGGGCGGATGGCCAACGCCCGGGCGATCGCCACCCGTTGCTGCTGCCCGCCGGACAACTCGCGCGGGTAGCGCCGGGCGTAGCTCGCCATGCCCACCATGTCCAGGGCCTCGGTGACCCGGCGGGCCACCTCGGCACGCGGCACCCGGCGGGCCTTGAGGCCGAAGGCGACGTTGTCCGCGACCCGCATGTGCGGGAACAGCGCGTAGTTCTGTACGACGACGCCGATGCCGCGCTTGTTCGGCGGCTCGTACGTTACATCGCGGCCCGCCAGGGTGATCCGTCCGGAGGCGGGTCGGAGGAAACCCGCGACCGCCTTGAGCGCGGTGGACTTGCCCGAGCCCGAGGGGCCGAGCAGGGCCACCGTCTCGCCTCGGGCGACCTCCAGGGTCAGGCTCTCCAGGGCCGTGACGGATCCATAACGGACCGTCAGATCCTGGATGCCGATCGCCGATCCGTTCGGCACGGCACTCGCGACGGCCGGTTCGGTGCGCTCGATGGCTGGTGCGGTCATGCGGGTTCCCTCCCTGTCCGCAGTTCTCCGAGATGGTTCCGAGGTGGTGTGCACGACCCGTCGGGTCAGCGACCGACGGCCTTGTTGTAGGCGGCCAGGTCGGCGTCCAGGTCCTTGAGCACGGTGTCCCACTCCGGCGCCCAGATCTCCACACCCTCCAGGGCCTTGGCGATCTCGGCGGCGTTGGCGTCGGTCGGCTTGACGTCCTCGCGCGCGGGCAGGCCGAGCGCGTCGGCCGACACCGAGGTCTGCGCCTCCGGGGAGAGCAGGTAGTCCATCAGCTTGCGACCGTTGTCGGCGTGCGGGGCGCCCGAGGACAGGCCCATGAAGTAGGGCAGCGCGAAGGTCGAGGCCTTGCCCGCGTCGTCGGCCGGGAACCAGACCTTGAAGTTGGACTTGTCGTTGTGGATCGACGCCAGGTTCATCTGGAGGTCGCCGTTGGCCACGCTGAGTTCGCCCTTGCCGACCTTGGGCTGGAGCTTGCCGGTGGAGGAGGACGGGCCGACGTTGCTGGACTCGAGCCGCTTGAGGTAGTCGAGCGCGCCCTGCTTGCCGTAGAGGTGCTGGAGCTGGATCAGTACGGCGGTGCCGTCGCCGGCCTGGCCGGGCGTGGAGTACTGGAGCTTGGACTTGAACCGGCCCTCGGTCAGCTCGGCGAACTTGGTCGGCGCGGGCTTGGCCTGGTCGGGGTTGTAGATCCAGGACGCGTAGTTGTTGACCACGGCGGTGTAGCGGCCCTGGGCGTCCTTCGCGGTGGCGGGCACCTTGTCGGCGCCGGCCGGGGTGTAGGCGGTGAGCAGATTGGCCTGGGCCGCGCGCTGGATGAACGGCGGCAACGTGATCGCCACGTCGGCCTGGGGGTTGCTCTTCTCCTTCTCCATGCGGGTGACCACCTCGCCGGAGCCGGACTCGACCAGGTTGACCTTGACCCCGGTCTTCTTCTCGAAGTCCGCGAAGCGCTTGGTGTACCAGTCGGCGAGCCCGTCCACCGAGTAGACGGTGACGCTGCCGGAGCCCTTGGCGGGTGCCCCGCCGGGGGCCGCGTTGGCGGCGGGCTTGGTGTCGTCCGAACCGCTCCCGCCGGTCCCGCCGCAGGCGGTCGCGGTGAACACGACCACGGTGGCGGCGGCGGTGAGGCCGAGGATGCGTCGCATGGGAAATCGCCCTTTCGAAAAGCCGGTCAGCCCTGGAGCAGGGCGGGAAGGTCGCGGATGGAGCCGAGTACGTGGGTGGCGCCGGCCGCTTCGAGCGCGGCGCGGTCGTGTGCGCCGGTGAGGACACCGGCGGCGATGGCGGCGCCGGAGCGCAGTCCGGTGAGCACGTCGAACGCGGTGTCGCCGACCACGGCGACCGCCCGCAGGTCGTCGACGCCCAGCCGCAGTACGGCCTTGAGCACCAGGTCCGGATAGGGCCGGCCACGCCCGGCCTCGGCCGGGCACAGGGTCAGGTCGGCCAGCTCGGTCCAGCCGAGCGCGGCCAGGATCGCGTCCTGGGTGGGTCGGCCGAAGCCGGTGGTCAGCGCGACCTTGACGCCGGCCGCGCGCAGTGCGCGGATCGTGTCCTCGGCGCCCTCGATCGGCGCGCACCTGCCCGCCCCGACCAGGTCGCCGTAGGCCGCCTCGAACGCGAGGTTGGCGGCTTGGGCGCGCTCCTCGTCGCCGTCGAGCAGGGCCCGGAAGACGGTGATCTTGCTTTCGCCCATGGTGTCGTGGACGTAGCCGAGCTTGCGCTCGTAGTCGGCACTGCCCGGCTCGACGCCGACCGCGCCGATCGCCCGGGTGAACGCCTCGACGACGAGGCCGTCGTCGGCGACGGTGGTGCCGGCCATGTCCAGGACGGCGAGCTGATACTGCGTCATGAGTGGTGCTCCGGGGGGATGTTCGCGACGGGCGGGGTCGGCGGCGGGCGGGGTCAGAGGCCGGCGAGGTGTGCGGTCTGCTCGGCGATGGCGGGCGAGCAGGTCATCCCGCGCCCGCCGGGGCCGGTCACCAGCCAGGTCGCGGGGGCGACCTGCTCGCGGTGCACGACCCGGGTGGTGTCGGTGGTCTGCGCGTACACCCCGGCCCAGCGGCGGCGGATGGCCGGCAGCGGCCGGCCGAGCAGCCGCTCGGCGACCTCGACCAGGTGTGTGTAGGGCGCGGAGTCCACGTCGAACGCGAACGGCTCGTCGTATTCGTGTGTGTCGCCGATGGTCAGTCCGCCGTCCAGGCGTTGGATCATCAGCAGCTGCATACGGTGTTCGGCGGGCACCGGCGCCTGGGGTCGGGCGGTGCGCAGTGCCTCGAGGGCGGTGCCGGCGTAGGCCGGGTAGTAGCGGAAGCTGTCCCCGTCCGCGATCGAGGTGGTCAGCGCCTCGTCCAGCGGGTCGGTCTGCATCATCTGCAGGCGCACCCGGCGCACCGGCAGCTCGGGGGCCAACTCGCGGACCAGGCCGGTCAGCCAGGCCCCGGTGCACAGCACCACCAGGTCGCCCTCGTGGGTGACCCCGTGGTCGTCGCGCACTCCTGTGCCGCCGGCCAGCAGATCGCGCACCTCGCGACCGGGCAGCCAGGTGTACCGGCCACTCGCCGCCAGACGACCGCGCAGCGCGGGCAGCGCGACCCGGGATTCCACCGCGCCGTCCCGCTCGCACCACAGCGCGGCATCGAACTCGCCGCGCAGCGCCGGGTTGTGGGCGCGCGCCTCGCCGGGAGCGAGCAGCTTCAGGCCACGCTCGGCGGCGTCCGGCAGGGCGAGCGCGGCCTCGGCGACCGCGACCTCCTCGGCGCCTCGGCATACGGTGAGCGAGCCGTTGGCCCGAAAGCCGATGCCGGGCACGTCGACGCCCAGGCGCTCCCACAACTCGCGGGCCCGCAGCGCGGTGTCGAGTTCGTCGCCACCGGCTCGACCACCGACCCACACCAGGCCGAAGTTGCGCACCGAAGCACCGCGCGCCTCGCGCTCGCGCTCGATGTGCACGACCTCGTGCCCGCGCTCGATGGCCTGCCAGGCGTGCATGCTGCCCAGCACGCCACCTCCGACGACAATGACTCGCACCGGCTTCCTCCACGTTCTCGGCGATTGCGACCAGCTTGGGAGTGGCCGATGCCGAGCATGCGGAGGCGGTATGTCGTTCGGATGAACAGTCCGTTAAGGTCCGAACCTGTTATCTCGCCGTTATAAAAGCCGGTGCGCTACTGGGCCCGCAGGCGCGTGGCGAACCCCATCCGGTCGCCGCGGAACAGTGCCCGGACCCGCTCGATGGGCACCCCCTCGGGGTCGTACGAGGTACGCATGACCAGCAACATCGGCAGCGCCGGGTTGGTCTCCAGAAGGAGCGCCTCGCGCGGCGCGGCCAGCACGGTCTCCACCGTCTCGTCGATCTCCGCGAAGACCACCCCCAGGTCCTCCTGGAGGCACAGGTAGAGCGAACCCTCCGGGCGCAGCACGTCCAGGATGGTCGGGAAGCGGTCCAGCGGCAGGTAGGTGCTCTCCAGGCCGATCGGCTCGCCGTCGGCGAGCAGCACCCGTTCCAGATGCACCGTCAGATCGCCCGCCCGGATCCGCAGCCGGGCGGCCAGATCGGGCTGCGCGACGTGGTATTCGAGGGTGACCACCCGGCGCCCCGGGGTCAGCCCCATCGAGCGCACCGCCTCGGTGTAGCTGCCCATACTGACCGGCTGCATCAGCTTGGGCGGCGCGACGTAGGTCCCCCGGCCGCGCGCGGAGCGCAGTCGGCCCTCCATCACCAGCTCGCCTATCGCCGCGCGCAGCGTGGAGCGGGCCACCCCGTAGTCGGCCGCGAGTTCGCGTTCGGAGGGCAGTAACGCGTCCTCGCCCAACTCGTCCATGAGTTGGAGCAGACGCATCTTCACCGTGTACGACTTGGGTACACGGCCGTGTTCGGGGACGCCGTCGCGATAGGGACGGGCCGTGGAGTCCGGTCTGGGCACGAGCGGAGCCTAATCGGCCGGCGCCGGGTACGTGCGACCCTTCCACGCCGCACCGCGCCCGCGGGCGTGCCGCACCGCCGAGTGCACGGTCATCCCCAGGTAGAGCGTCGCCGCCAACGGCAGCAGCACGGCCTCGACGGCGGGGCGTGCGTAGTAGCGCACCATCGGCACGTACGTCGCGCTCATCAGCGCCCACACCGCGAGCCCGAGCAGCGCGAGCGCGGGGTCCGCACCGACGATCCCGACCACCAGCGCGACCGGCGCGGCCAGATAGACCAGCGCGAGCCCGAGCACCGTGCCGGCCAGCAACAACCACGAGTGCCGAAGCTGGGCGAAGGCGCTGCGCGCGACCATGTTCCACAGGTCCGCGAGCGCCGGATAGGGCCGCACGCTGTCCACGTGCCGCTCGGGACCGTCGGCGAGCACCAGCCGGATCCGCCCGCCCGCGCGCTTGATCGCGGTGCCGAGGGACACGTCGTCGATCACCGCGTCCCGGATCACCGCCACCCCGCCGGCCCGCTCCAGGGCGGTCCGCCGGACCAGTACGCAACCCCCGGCCGCCGCCGCGACCCGCGAGGTCGGTCGGTTCACCCGGCGGAACGGGAAGAGTTTCCCGAAGAAGTACACGAAGGCGGGCACGATCAACTTCTCCCACCGGGTGTGCGTGCGCAGCCGGGCCATCACCGACAGCAGGTCGAGCCGATCCCGCTCGGCCTCGCCGACCAGGCGGGCCAGCGAATCGGGCGCGTGCGCGATGTCCGCGTCGGTGAATAGGATCCAGTCCACCTCGCCGACCGCCTCGACGCCGTGTCGCAGTGCCCACACCTTGCCGGTCCAGCCGGCGGGCGGCTCGCCCGGCGTGGTCACGGTCAGTGGCACCCGGCCTGCGGCGCCTTGCCCGGTGTCCAGTCGCGCGGCCAGCTCGCCGGTGCCGTCGGTGCTGCCGTCGTCGACCAGGAACACCTCGGCCCGCCCGGGGAAGTCCTGGGCGAGCAGCGTGGGCAGGCTGTCGCCGAGCACCTCCGCCTCGTCCCGCGCGGGCACGATCACCGCCACCGACACACCGCCGGGCGGCGGCGGGGCCGGGTCGGCCAGCCGCACGTCGGTGCGCCAGAACCAGCCGTGGCACAGGGTCAGATAGAGCCAGCCGAGGCCGGACACGGCGGTGATCCACAACAAGACGTCCACATCCGGAAGCCTGCCGGCTCCGGTACGCCACTCGGGCGCTCCTTCCGGGTGAAGTCCGCGCGCGAACGGGGTCCTGATCTCAAGAGCGGTACGGCCGGGCCCGATACCGGGTATGGGACCCGTTCTCGACGGTTGAGAGTCGAGCGAACTACCCATCGGCAGAAGGGCGGTGCCCGTCATGGGCGACGCGACGACGAGGACCCAGGAGCATGTTCGCGGCGGGGCCACCCGCTGGCAGGGATTCGAGGTCGGCACCCGCGTACGAGTACAGGTGGGCCTGAGCACCGGCCACATCGGCGAGGTCTGCGAGGTGTTCGCCGACGCGCACCGGCCGCCGCTGTCCCCGTACCAGTGGTATTCGGTGCGCTTCGCGGACGGCCTGCGCCCGCTGTATCGCCACGACGAGCTGATCGAGCTGTCGTAGGCCCGTTTCCGTCCCGGACCACCGCTCGACCCCTGCCCGCACAGCCCGCGTGCGCCCGCGCCCCGATGGCGGGCGCACGCGGTATGCGGTGGACCGGTTCACCGCCTCGAACGGCCCCGCGACCGGGTGTCCAACGACACCGTCGGTCGGGTCTTGCGCTCGCACGCCTGCCGAGGCAGGGTGCGAACACGGGATCTGAAAGGGCGTCAGAATGACGATCAAGCTGGGCGTGATGGCGCCCTTCGCGGACGGGTTGATCACCTCCGGCGGGTTCCTGCGCGACTTCGCCGGGACGTTGGAGGAGTGCGGCGTCGAGTCCGTGTGGACCGTCGAACACGTCGTGGTCGCCGAGGACTACGAACCCCGCTACCCGTACTCGGCATCGGGTCGTACGCCGAGCGCCGCCGGCGTGGTGCCGATGCCCGATCCGCTGGAGACCATCGCCTTCCTCGCCGGCGCCACCCGCACACTGCGTTTCGGCACCGCGATGGTGGTCGCGCCGCTGCACAGCCCGGTGGTGCTGGCCAAGCGGGCCGCCACCATCGATCGGCACTCGGACGGGCGGTTGTCGCTCGGTCTGGGCATCGGCTGGCAGCGGGAGGAGTACGCCGCGGTCGGCGCCGCCTTCGCCGAGCGCGGCGCCCGACTGGAGGAGTGCGTCGGGGCGATGCGCGCGCTGTGGGCAACCGCGCCCGCCACCTTCCGGGGCCGGTTCACCTCGTTCGAGCGGGTGCACTGCCTGCCGCGCCCGGAGCGGGGTGCGGTGCCGGTGGTCCTGGGCGGCAACAGCGAACCGGCGGTACGGCGGGCGGGGCGGATCGGCGACGGCTGGTTCCCGTACACGATCACCCCCGACGAGTTCGAGACGCGGGTCGAGTTGTTGCGCGCGTCGAGCCGAGCGGCCGGGCGGGCGGCGGACGCCGTGGAGATCACCGCGTGGCCCGGTTCCTGCGACCGGGACCGGCAACACGAGCCGGACTGGGTACGCCGGTTCACCGCCGCGGGCGCGAGCCGCCTGGTGTTCGCGCCGAATCCGGCCGAACTTGCCGGCCCCCGTGGGCTGGACACGCTGCGCGAGCGGATCGCCCGATACCGCGAGACCGTGTTGGACAAGCTGTGACCGGCGGCTCGGCGCCGGCGTCCGACGAGGTGAACATCCTCGACCACGTCACTCTGACGAACGATCAGGTCGCGCTGTGGTTGGGCCAGTTCCATGATCGTTACCTGCCCGGCGCACAGCGGCGCGGGATGCGTCTGGAGCGGGTCTGGCGCTCGCCGGCCGGCCGCGATGCGACCACCGTGCACATCCTGTGGATCCTGCCGGGGATTCGCGCGTTCTACGCGATGCGCGCAGGGGCCGCCGCCGATCCGCGGGTCGCCGCGTTCTGGGCGGCCACCGACGGCTACGCGCTGGATCGGCAACGCCGGGCGCTGCAACCGGCGACCGCACGACACCCGGGAGCGTACGCATGACACGGTGGGTGGTGCTGGCCGCCACGATGCCCGCGCCGGGAACGTCGGTGGTCTCGGCGGGGCCGGACCTGCCGGGCAGCGTCGGTGGGCACGGCTGTTCGTGGGATCTGGTCGCCGACACGTCGCCCGAATTGCCCGCGGGTGCCGACGCGGTGGCCCTGCTGCCGGTGCGCGCCGGGTTCGTGCCGCTGACCGGGCGCCGGGTCAAACGCACCCTGCTGTTGACCGTGCGTAGCGGTACATCGGACGCGGTGCGCGCGGAGTTCGAGTCGGATCTGGTGGCGATGCCCGAGCACATCCCCACGATCGCCTCGTGGGCGTTGTCCCGGGTGGATCCGCGCGGGCCCGCGTCGCGGTGGACACATGTATGGGAGCAGGAGTTCGCCGATGTCGAGGGGTTGACCGGGGAGTACCTGCTGAACCCCTACCACTGGGCGCATGTGGACCGCTGGTTCGACGGCGAAGTCCCCGGGTCGATCGTGGAGTCGGCGCTCGCCCACGTCTTTCGCTGGAGCGAGGTGCCGGCGATCCCCGCGAGTAGAACTGACTGATCGTCAATTCCGCGGCCCGACAAGGGCAACCAACAGGTGCGTCCATTCTCGATCGGTGAATCTGAGGACCACGCAGGCGCGTTGCTTGGAATCGCGGACGACCACTTCGAAGGGCCGCCGGTTCACCACCTCGACGCAGTTGCCGTGCACGCTGCTGTACGAGCTGCGTCGCCATGCCGGCGCGTGGCTGTCCCGCGACCAGGTCGCCATCGGCCCGTCACCCCTGATTCGTCGAGGCCTCCCGGCGGGCGAGCCGAACCCGCTTCCCCCATGTGAGGGCCGGGGACATCGCCCGATCGGGTGAACCGTGTACACGCGGACACCGAAGTGGCGGCGAGAGTTGCACCACCGGGTTTCGTGGAGCATCCTACCGAGCACCCTCACTTTACGCGCTGACAAGATCACTTAAAGCGACGGGACGGGGCGGGGCCGCTTGCGGGGGCAAACGCAGCCCACGCAACAGGAGGTAGCTGCATGACCACCCTGGCCGATCCGGAAGTGGCGGACGCAGAGGACGAGATCAGCCCGACCATCACGCTGCCGGCGATGCCCGCGTGCGTGTCCGCCGTGCGGGAGCATGTCCGCGTGGCGCTGACGGTCTGGGACCTCGAATCGTTGTCCGACATCGCCGTACTTCTCGCCTCCGAACTGGCGACCAACGCGGTCCGCCACGCGGGCCTCGGACGCCCGTTCAGCGTCGTGGTCCGCCGCGATCGTGCCCCCGACGGCGGCGCCTGCGTCTGGATCGAGGTGCACGACACCGACACCCGGGTGCCCCAGGTGGTCCAGGCGAGCGACGACGACACCACCGGGCGTGGCCTGTTGCTGGTCGAATCGTTGTCCGACGGCTGGGAGTCGGTCCCCGAGCCCGGTGGGAAGTGTGTGCGCTTCCGGCTCGCGATGACCGCCTGAGGCTGCCCGCCCGGCTCACTCCCGCGCCGCGACACCCGCCGACGGCGCGGCGTAGACGGGCAGTTCGTGCACGTGTGCGCGACCGGGCGCGAGCGTGTCCACGGCCAGCCGGCCCAGGTGCGGGTGATGGGTGAACAGCACCACCTGGAACCGGTCGGCCATCGCGTCGAGCACCGCCAACAGCGCGCGCGTGCGCCCGTCGTCGAAGGTCATCGCGACGTCGTCGAGCACGATCGGCATCGCCCGGCCCGCGTCGGCGTAGACGTCCAACGAGGCCAACCGCAGGGCCAGATAGAGCTGGTCGCGGGTGCCCTCGCTCATCTCCTCCACCCCGACCGACCCGGCGCCGCCCGCCCGCCGCGCACGCAACACGGGGGCGCCCTTGCGGCCTTCGGTCTCCACGAGCAGCCGATCGAAGCGGCCGGCGGTCAGCGTGGTGAACACCTCCTCCGCACGGGCCAGCACCGGGGCCTGATTCTGCTTGCGGTAGTCCTCCATACAGCGCAGCAGCACCTCGCGGGCCAGCCGCAGGCGGACGAACTCCTCGGTGTCCTCGGCAATCGCGGCCACCGTGCCGGCCGCCTCCTCGTGCGCCCGGGCGGCGGCGCTCGACTCGCGCTCCAGGTCGAGCACGATCTGCCGATGCCGGCCCAGCGCCTCGCCCGCCGCGGCATAGGCCGCGTCGGCCTCCTCGGCGCGGCGTGCGGCGTCCTCGAGTTCGACGTCGAGTTCCTCGGGGGCGTAGCGAGCGGCCTCACGTTCGAGCTCGGGCGACAGCAGCGCGCGGTGTCCGGCGAGCGCCTCGTCCAGCTCGCCCACCCGGGCGGATCGGGCCACCGCGGCCCGCAGTTCGCCGACGTCGCGCACACCGGCACCGGCCACCAGGGCGCCCAGCTCGGCCGCGATCCGCTCGCCCTCGGTGCGATCGGCGGCGATCTTGTGGTCGAGTCGGGTGATGCGTTCGGCGAGTCGGGTGCGGGCCTCGTCGGCGCTGCGGGTGCGGGTGAGTTCGGCATGCAGGGCGAGTACGGCGGCGAACGGCGGGCGGCCGTCGAGCCCGGTCGGGATCGGGCGGGCGCAGGCGGTGGAGATCTCGGCCGCGCGGGCGGTGAAGTCGGCGATCCGGTCCGCCGCGCGGGCCCGGCGGTGGTCGGCCTCGGCCGCGCGCGCGAGGGTCGCCGCCACCTCGGCCAGCGTGCCCACCGCGGCGGCCACCGCGTCCGGGCCGCCGTCGGGCAGGTCCAGGGTGCGGGCCAGGTCGTGCCGGCGGCGCTCCCATCCGGCGCGTGCACCCAGGGCCCGGTCCGATTCGGCCGTCGCCTCGGCCAGTTCGGCCTCGGCCTCACGCACGGCGGCGACCCGGCTCTCGTGTTCGCGCATCGCGTCGACGAGCGCGTCACGGCGGGCGTCGGCGGCCTCGATCAGCGCGGGCAGGCTGGTCGGGCCGGCCGGCGCGCCGGACGCGGCCAGCGCGGCGGCGAATTCGGCGGCCAGCTCGGCGGCGCGGGCGCGTCCCGCGGTCAGGCGGGCGCGCACCGTGCGGGCCTCGACCTCGACGGCGGCCAGGTCGCGGATCGTGTCCAGGAACGTGGCGGCGTCATGCGGGTCCGGCGTGGGCAGGCCGCTCGGCGCCCAGGCCCGTGCCCATGCCTCGGTCAGCTGCGCCTGCCGCTCGGTCGCGGCCACCCGGCGGGCGGCGAGTCGGGCCAGGGTGCGCTCGTCGTGCGCGATGTCGACCTGTAGTCGGCCGTGCCGGACCGCGTCCTCGGCCCGGCGGGCGATGTGTTCGGCGATCTCGTCGGCCGCCGCGACCGCCCGCTCGTATGCGTCGATCCGGTCGTCGGTCAGCGGCGGGCTCGCGCAGATCAGCGTCCACAGCCGGTCGCGCTCGGCCCGGGCGGCGGCCCAATCGGCGGGCGTGGGCGGCGGATCGGCCAGGGACAACACGGCCGACTCGCGGCGGCGCGCGTCGTGCTCGGTCAGCAGGGCATCCTCGGCCGCCACCGTCTCGGCCAAGTCGGCGCGCGCCGCGGCCAGTTGTCCGACGTGGTCGACGACCCGTGCGCGACCGGGCAGCCGCAGTCGGGCCGGATGGTCGGCGGCGAGCACGTCCAGGTCGGCCAGGTCGTGCCGGGCGCGCAGGTCGAGTGCGGCCTGTTCGAGCTCGGCCAGCCGCTGCTCGTCGCCGGCCAGGTCCTCGACCGGGTGGCCCGGCACCGAGCGCAGCAGCGCGCGCAGCGCGGCCGGGTCGGCGGGCACCGGCCGCGCCGCGCAGGCCGCCTCGGCCGCGTCGAGCCGGGCGCGGCGGTACGCGACCTGTTCGGCGGCGGCGGCGAGCCGGGTCTCGCACACGTTGAGTTCGTCGCGCAGCGCGGTGACCCGCTCGGCGACGCCGGGGGGCAACTCGTAGGCGGTGGGGTCGTCGAGGGCGCGGTCCGGGCGCACTCGGGCGAGCAGTTCGGCGGCGGTGGAGCAGGCCTGCGACGCCTCGTCCTCGGCGTCGGCGGCCAGCTCGACGGCGTCTCGGACGGCCGCCGCGTCGGCGTGCAGCGCGTCCACCGCGGCGGCCCGGGCGAGCAGGGCGTGGTCCACCGTGCGGTCGGCCCATTCGCGGCGGGCCTCGGCAAGTTCGGCGCCGGCCCGCTCGCTCCGGGCCGCCGACTCGGCCGCGCGTTGGTCCAGGGCGGCCAGCTCGGTCGCGACCTCGGCGGCGGGCAGTGGTCCGCGGCCGACCAGTTCGGCCCGCTCGGCGTCCAGCGCGCTCTGCTGGGCCAGTACGGGTTGCGCCTGGCGGGCCCGGGTGAGCCGGTCGAGTCGGGCGCGCGCCTCGCTGCGGTCGCGGCCGAGCCGGTCGCGGTCCTCCTCGACCCGGCGGCCCTCCTTGACCGCCTCGCCGAACACCGCCGGGGCCAGTCCGTCGTCCTGGACCCGCCTGCGCAGCCGGCCCAGCTCGGTCAGCGCCGCGTTGATCCGCTGATTCTTCCCGCGCGTCTTGTACAACTCCCCGGCGCGTTCCTCGAGTCGGGCGAGCACCGCGCCGAGCCGGGCCGAGGAACGTGATTCGAACAGGGCCCGTCCGACGTCCCCCTCGCCCCTGAGCAGTTCGGCCCCGCCCGCCCGCAACCCGGCGTGGTCCAGCGCGAACACCTGCCGGAAGTCGTCTCGGCCCACGCCCGCGAGCAGCCGGGTCAGCTCGGCCTCGGCGAGCACCGAACCGTCCGCGCGGGTGAGCGGGTTGCGGTCGCGCTTGTGCCGCACCACGTCCAGCACCGTCCCGTGCTCGTCGCGCACCAGCGCGCCGATCCGCAGGTCGCGCATCGCGTGGACGAAGTCGTACGAGGTCTGCCGGTCCATCCCGTAGAGGAGTTGGTCGAGGGCGTGTCGCACGGTGGACTTGCCCGCCTCGTTCGGGCCGCTGATCACATGGACGCCGGGGGCGCCGAGTTCGATGTGGCGATCGGTGAAGCAGCCGAACGCGATCAGGTCGAGCCGATCGATCCTCATCCGGGCTCCCCGTCGGTCCCGGTGACCAGCGCGGTGAGCAGGTCCACCGCCTGGTCGAAGAGGTCCGCGCGCCAGGCCGGGTCGGCGGGCGCGATGCCCTCCTCGGCCACCCTGGCATCGAGTGTCTTGAGCCCCGGTATGCCGCGGACCAGCTGCTCCAGTGCGCTCGGGTCGGCGCGCAAGGCCTGGGCGGTGCGCGCCAGATCCGCCACCAGGGCGGGCAATTCGGCGCCGGCGTCGGCGAGTTCGGCATGGCGGGTGGCCAGTCGGACCTTCTCCAGCCATACCCCGGAGAACTCGGCGGCCAGCGCCCGGGTCTCGAACACGAACCGGCGCTCGTCCCGCCACAACGCCTCGTGCACGTCGCCGGCCCCGGTGATCCGCACCCGGCCGGCCAGCAGTCGGTCGCCGGCCGACGCCCGTGCCTCGGCGATGCGGCGCCGGACCAGGTCGAGCACGTCGTCCACATCGGTGGCGGTCGAGGCGTCGACGTCGAGTCGGGCCCAGCGCACCACGTCGAGGTCGCGGTGTTCGATCGCAACCCGGCCGGGCTCGTCGACGGTGATCAGCGTGGCGCCCTTGGGGCCGGTCTCGCGGGCGTGCCGGCCCTGGATGTTGCCCGGGAAGACGATCCACGGCTCGGCCTCGTGCACCACCTCGCGCGCGTGCACGTGGCCGAGCGCCCAGTAGTCGTAGCCGCGCGAGACCAGGTCGCCGACGCTGCACGGCGCGTAGTTGTCGTGCCCGTCGCGGCCGGTCAGCGCGGTGTGCAGGAGTCCGACGTTGAACATCCCGCCGCGCGGCGCGGGATAAGTGACCGCGAGGTTGTCGGTGACGTCCCGGACGCCGAAGCCCTGGCCGTGCACGGCCAGGCCCAGGTCCTCGAACGCGACGGTCTCGGGTTGGTCGGTGGAGAACCGGTGCACGTTGGGCGGCAGCCGCAGTTCGCGGGTGATCCGGCTGTCCGCGTCGTGGTTGCCCGCGACCAGCAGCACCGGGATGCCGGCGTCGGCCAGGCGGCGCATCTGTACGGTGAAGAACAACCCGGTGTGGTAGTCCTTCCAGTCGCCGTCGTAGATGTCGCCGGCGAGCAGCACGGCGTCGACCGCCTCGGCCCGGGCCAGGTCCACCAGGTTGGCCACGGCCCGCCGCGCGGCGCTGCGGATCTCCTCGACCGGCGCCCCCTCGTAGCCGGAAAGCCCCCGCAGCGGGCTGTCGATGTGCAGGTCGGCGGCGTGCAGCAGCTTCATGAAGCGGGGCGCCTCCGGTCGGCGATCACAGGGCAGCCAGGATAGGCACACGGCACCGACACGGCAGGGCTTTCCGGCGGGCCGGACAAAGGGTGGGGCTGGCCCCACCCTCGATCCGCCAGGCACCTACCTGGTTCGTGCCCGCCGGTCCGGCCAGGCTTGAGGAAACGCTTCAAGCCCGTCCGGGAGTTCACCGTGGCAGCTCGACCCACCGACCGGAGGCACCCGATCTCGGCGCCGCTGGCGGCCTGCGCGGTCTGCGCGGTCGCGGGCGCGATCCTGTGTCTGGCGGTGGCCCACCGGTCCGGCTTCGCCGCCGACCTGGGGGTGCTCGGGCTGCTGCGCCGGCCCGCGCCGGTGGCCACCCTGGTGTTCGGGTTGTCCGGGCTGCTGGTGGCGCTGCGCGGCGGGCCGAGCGGGAAAAACCGGTTGAACCCGCCACGGGAGAGACCGCACCCTGAAGACTCCGCCGAACGGCGGTAGGCATGGGCGGGTCGCCCCGTCACGGGGAGGGGGCGACCCACTCACGCACTACTGGTTAAGATGTGCACGCAACTACGCAGGCTCGCGTAGCTCAGCGGGAGAGCGCCTCGTTCACACCGAGGAAGTCACTGGTTCGATCCCAGTCGTGAGCACCGTCGGGTCATTCGATGACCCGGATCAATCGAGGGCCGCTCCGTCGAGCGGCCTTCGGCACGTTCAGGACCGTACCCGGCAGCAGTCGATCCGGATCCGGGCCGATCACGTCGCGGTTGGCGTCGTAGAGCGCCTGCCAGCCGCCGATCACGCCGAGGTCGCGCGCGACCGAGGAGAGTGTGTCGCCCTCCTTGACCGTGTACCGCGCGCCGAGCAGGCCGATCTGCCGGGCGCATTGCGGCCACGCCTCCCAACCCTGCATGCCCAGGATCTGCTCGGCGACGGTGATCTGTTCGCCGCGCGTGGCCCGGTCCGGGCGGGTGGCGTAGTCCTGTCCGCCCGCCTCGTCCCAGGTGCTCGGCAGGATCTGCAGCCCGCCGTAGTAGCCGTTCCCGGAGTCCAGGTTCCACCGCCCACTGCTCTCGCAGTCGGCGAGGCGGTCCCAGACGCCGTCGTCGACCACGTCCGCGGCCGGCCCGAGGGCCTGCGCGGCCGGCGACGCCACGATCAGGCCGGCACCCATGGCACCGGCGAGTACGAGAAACGCGGACGATCGCATGATCTGCTTGGCCATGTCAGCCGACAGTAGGCACCGAACACCCCGATTTCGGTGACCGAACCGGGGGCAGGCCGGTGAATCACCCGCGTGGCCGCGTGCGCCTGCGGCGGGCGGTTCTCGGCCTCTCGACGGACCGGGCCGGCACGGCGGGCCCGGCGGGACCCGGAGATCGCCCTACCCGAGGTCGGGCAACAGGCCGGAGGGGATGGTGAGTCCCGAAGGGAGCAGGCCGCTGGGGAGGAGGCCCGTCGGGATGCCCGGGGGAAGGCCGGCCGGTTGTTTGGGGGCCTGGGTGGACGGTGACTTGGCCGGGCCGTCGCCGCCGCTGTCGCGGGTGATCAGGATGACGCCGGTGACCACGCCCGCCACCACCACGAGGGCGAGTACCAGGACCAGCAGCGGGTTGCCGCGCCGGGCGCCGCGTTGCGGTTCCGGCGGCGGCTGCCGGGGTTGTTGTGGGTACGGCGGCGGCGGGTCCTGATACGACACGGTTTCCACTCCCCCAAGCGACCGGTGCCGGGGCCGAAATATCCCCGAACATCCATGCTGGCACGATCGGGGTGCGCGGGTGCCGGTCTGCCGAAGTCGAGGGAGATCCCGCCCGCCTCGGGCTCAGAGGTCCTTGGTCAGTTCCTCGAACTCCAGGTCCTCGCGCAGCGGCTTGCCGAAGCGCTCGTTGCCGTAGGGGAACGGGGAGCGCACGCCGGTGCGGGTGAAGCCGCGTCGTTCGTACCAGGCGATCAGTTCCGCGCGTTGGCGGATGACGGTCATCCGCATCCGCTCGGCGCCCCACCGCCGCACCGCGACCCGCTCGGCCTCGGCGAGCAACAACCGGCCCAGACCGCCGCCCTGCCGGACCGGTCGGATCGCGAACATCCCGAAGTAGACGACGTCGTCCGCGTGCCGCGCCAACTGGCAACAACCGAGCAGTACGCCGTCCCGCTCGGCGATCCACATCACACTGTCCGCGCCGTCGACCACCTCCGCGACGGCCTCGGCGTCGGTGCGCCGCCCGGCCAGCAGTTCGGCCTCGGTGGTCCAGCCCCGGCGGCTCTCCTCGCCGCGATAGGCGGATTCGATCAGCTCCACCAGGGCGGGTATGTCGGCCGATTCGGCCTGTCGGAAGGAGACGGAGACGACCCCCTCGGGGGACTCCTGCGTCCGGGTCGACGCTTCCTGCGGCACCATGGTTGTTTCTCGCCCCTCGTCGATTCGGCAATGTGTTCCATGCCGCCCCCGAGCGTACGGCGTGGGTCCCCGCGAGGGGCCTGCGCTTTCGGTGGCGGTCGGGCGATGACAAGGTGTCCGGAGCGTGGCAACCGGATGGCCTCGCCATGGATCGAGGGCCATCGGGCGACAAGAGACAGATAAACGGGAGATGCCGCACATGGTGAGGGCAGGCGTTCGCCGGCTGCTGGACATACGAAGGACCAGGATCTCCCTGGCTCTGGTGGGTCTGTGGCTGCTCGCCGCATGCGTCGCCGTCCGACAGGCCAACGAGGTACTCGACCGACCCCAGGACCGCAGACTGCCCGATCTGGACGCGTGGCTGGGTCCGGAGGGTGTGCTGCACCTGCCCGGCTCGTTGTACGACTCCGACGCGCGCGGCGCCACGTTCAGTGGGACACCGTTCGCGGGTTGGCTGCTGCGTCCGCTCACCCGGGCCGCGGAGCACGGCCTCGGGGTCGCCTGGACGGTGGCCACGCTGCTGATCGTGGCCGCGATCGGGGTGCTCGTCGCGCACGCCCTGCCGGCTTTTCGTACCCGCCGGGCGCGGCTGCTCGCGGCGCCGCTGATCATCAGCCTCCTGGTGTTGTCGCTGCCGGTGCGCGGCAACCTCTCGCTCGGCCAGCTCAGCCTGCTCCCGGTACTGCTCGTGTTGCCCGCGATGCTCAGGCCCGCGCCCGGGAAACCCGCCGCGATCGCCGCCGGCATCGGTGCCACGCTGCACCCGGCGATGTTGTTGTTCGCGGTCTACCTGTGGCTGACCGGCAAGCAGCGCGCCGCGGCGAACGCCGGCGCCACCTTCCTGGCCTGCACCGCGCTGGCGTGGGTGACCATGCCGCGCGACTCGTACACGTACTGGGTGCACCACGTCGCGGGCGTCGGCCTGGGCGGGGACGCCTCGGCGCTGTCCAACCAGTCGCTGCACGGCCTGCTGTTGCGGATCGGACTCTCCGGGCCGCTGGAGATCACCCTGGTGGTGCTGCTGTCCGCGGCGGTGTTGTGGTTCGGCCTGCCGCGCGCGGTGGCCTACGCCAAGGACGGACAGGCGCTGCTCGGCGTCGCACTGGCCGGCTGTGTGATGGTCGCGGTGGCCCCGGTGTCCTGGCAGCACCAGCAGTTGTGGATCCTGCTCGCCGCCGCCGGTCGGCTGGGCGCCCGGCAGACCGACCGCATGGTGTGGCCGGTCGCGGTGTTCATGATCATGACCTTCGACAGCAAGACGCTGATCTGGGGCAAGTTGTCCGCGGTCCGGGTGGTCGCCGACAACGGGCCGCTGCTCCTGGCCGTCGCGTCGGCGTGTGTGATCCCGTTCATCACCAAGGCATCGGCCAAGTGGACCCCGCAGGCGGTGCCGCAGGGGGCCGCCGCGTCCGGTCGGTTCCCCTGGATCCCGGCCCTGCCGTTCGGCTGGCGACCGCTGTCCCGGCCGAACCTGCTGCTCGAACTGCTGATGATCCGGGTCGGCTACCAGATCTACTCGTTCATCCGGGCCTCGGTGCCGGATCAGCGCCAGGTCGCCGAGACGCACGGGCAGCAGATCATCGACCTGGAGAAGTTCCTGCACGTCGACGTCGAGCGGAGCCTGAACCACTTCGTGGCCAAGGTCGGTTGGCTCGAGAACGGGATGAACTTCTTCTACGAGACGTTCCACTTCATCGTGCCGGTGGTGATCCTGGGCATCCTCTACGTCCGCAAGCCCGCCGCGTACCGCTCGGCGCGCACCGTGCTGAGCGTGGCCACCATCACCGGCCTGGTCGGCTTTTGGCTCTACCCGCTCGCGCCGCCGCGGCTGATGCCCGGCTACGACTACATCGACACCGTGCACGGCGTGCAGGACCTGAACAACCCCAGCTTCGGCGCGCTGACCAAGATCTCCAACCAGTACGCGGCGATGCCCTCGCTGCACGTGGGCTGGTCGTTGTGGTGCGGGCTGATGATCCTGGCCATCGCGCCCAAGGGCTGGCGCTGGCTGGGTCTGCTCTACCCGCTGTCGACCACGATGGTGGTGATGGGCACCGCCAACCACTGGATCATGGACGCGGTCGGCGGCGCCGCGGTGGTCACCCTCGGCTTCGCGGTGCAGTACCTGCTCACCGGACGCTCGGCGTTCGCGGTCGAACCGGCCGCCGTGCCCGCCGCAGAGGTGGCAGGGGCCGGCGAAATCCGGTCCGCCGACGCGATTAGCACACCGGTGCCGCGTCAGGCCGGCGAGTCGTCGGTGATCACTCGTTCGTCGGAGGCAAAGCGGGATGTTCCAGGTCCACGCGACGATCCCGACAAACAGCCGGTCGACCGCAAAACGTGACGACACGCCTCCTCATTACCAACACTTTGCCAACGAACCCCGCAACCCGATCGTGCTTCGAGCGGTAGTCACTGTGGCCGGCGCCGGAGGGGCCCGGCCTCCCAGTGACACCTCGAGGAGCACCATGACGCACATCTCGCGCCGCGTAGCCCAGGCCGCCCTGCTCATCGCCGCGGGCGCCGCGCCGATCCTGGGCGCGACCGCCGCACACGCGGCGGAACTGCCCACGGGTGGCCTCGGCACGCTGACCCAGCCGGACGTCGGCGGCCTCGCCGAGAAGATCCCCGCGGCCTCCGAGGGCGCGGGCGACGCGGCCGGCGGCACAGCCGCCAAGACCGTCCCCGCAGCCGCCAAGACCGCAGGTCAGACGGCCGGCACCACCGCGTCCAACGCGAACAAGACGGTCGGCGAAAGCGCCGCGGCGGCGGCCCCCGCCGCGGGTCGGACGGTCGGTCAGGCGACCCCCGCGGCCGGTCAGTTGGCCGGCGGCGGCGTCCCCGCCGCGCCCGCCCTGCCCGCCGCACCCTCCCTCGGCGGGCTCGCCCTCGGTCACTGATTCGACCGGTCGGAATCCGAGTGAAACCGGCGGGGCCGGTGCGGCGTGTCCATTGATGCCGCACCGGCCCCGCCGTGCGTCCGATCCGCGCCTGTCCCCCGTGGGGACTAGCAAACGATTGGGTATCCCTCCGTGGGATGACGTACAAAGGGCCGTCGTGCGCATCCAAATTACTTCGTGGGTGTCTACGCTGTTCTGCGAGCGTTACGAAGAGTCGCAATCCTGGACATAAGACACAGGGGACTCTTCAACCACCCCACAATCGAGGAGCACGGTGTCTGCCACGACGCGGGCCGCCGCGAACGGCCACAACAAGAACGGCACCGGCACCCCGGCTGCCGAGCGCGTGCGCGGGATCTCGGCGGGGGTGCTGATCTGGTATCTGCGGATCGTGGCGGCTCTCGACCTGGTGGCCGCGATCTCGGTGCCGCTGCGCGACCGGGTGCGACACCACGACACGGGCGAGTACTACACCCCCTTCCTGGTCACGGCCAGCTTCACCTCGGCCGCGCTCGCCGCCTTCCTGGCCATCATGCTCGGCCGCCGCAAGCGGGCCGCCTGGGCGTTCACGGCGATCCTGCTCGTCCCCTCCACCGCGGTCTACATCTGGGCACTGTGGTTCGACGACCTGCGCCAACACCCGTTCAACTGGTCCTCGACGCTGATCACCTTCCTGGTCTGCGTCGCGTTGCTGCTCAGCTTCGCCGAGTTCGGCGCCAAGGGTGACCGGGGCAACGTGCTCAAGGCGGGCCTGGTGCTCGCCGGCGGCGCGGTGGTCGGCGTGGTGCTCGGCTCGACCCTGGTCAGCGCCACCGACCGGATCCCCGAGTCGAGCATGGGCGACCGGATCCTCTACGCGGTGTTGCGGATCTTCACCCTGGCCCCGGACAGCGATCTGGGCTCGGTGTCGGTGCCCCGCTGGGTCGACGTGGTGATCAACGTGGCCGGCGTGATCCTGTTCCTGCTCGTGCTGTTCGTGCTCTTCCGGGCGCCCAAGGGCCGCGAGTTGCTCACCCCCGACGACGAGGTGATGTTGCGCGAGCTGCTCGACAAGCAAGGCGAGCGGGACTCGCTCGGCTACTTCGCGCTGCGCCGGGACAAGGCGGTGATGTGGTCGCCCAGTGGCAAGGCGGCGGTCGCCTACCGGGTCGTGGGCGGCGTCTCGCTCGCCTCCGGCGACCCGATCGGCGATCCCGAGGCGTGGCCCGGCGCGATCGACCGCTGGCTCGCCGAGGCCGAGGAGCAGGCCTGGGTGCCTGCCGTGATGGGGGCCAGCGAGGAGGCCGGCACGATCTTCGCGCGGCACGGTCTGGACGCGTTGGAGCTGGGCGACGAGGCGATCGTCGAGGTGGCCGAGTTCAGCCTCGAAGGCCGCGCGATGCGCGGTGTCCGGCAGGCGTACAACCGGGTCAAGCGGGCCGGATACACCACCCGGGTGCGCCGGCACGAGGACATCCCCGAGAACGAGATGCGCGAACTGCTGGACCTGGCCGACCACTGGCGGGACGGGCAGACCGAACGCGGCTTCTCGATGGCGCTGGGCCGGCTGGGCGACCCGGACGACGGGCGCTGCCTGATGGTCGAGTGCATGGACGAGGAGGGCCGACTGCGCGCGGTGCTCAGCTTCGTGCCGTGGGGCCGCAAGGGCGTCTCGCTCGACCTGATGCGCCGCGACCGGGAGTCGGACAACGGCCTGATCGAGTTCATGGTGCTCGACGTCATAGAGGGCGCCAAGGCCTATGCCGCGGCGCACGCGAAGCCCGCCAAGGGCAAGGGCAAGCCGCGGCCGGCCGAACCGGAGGCCGAGGCGACTCCCGAGCCGTCCTCGCCGATCGACATCGAGCGGATCTCGCTCAACTTCGCGATGTTCCGCTCGGTCTTCGAGCGCGGCAACAAGCTGGGCGCGGGTCCGGTGTTGCGACTGTGGCGCGCGGTCCTGGTGTTCTTCTCGCGCTGGTGGCAGATCGAGTCGTTGTACCGGGCCAACGAGAAGTACCGGCCGATCTGGGAGCCCCGCTACATCTGCTTCCGCAAGGCCAGCGAGTTGCCCCGGATCGGCATCGCGGGGGCCCGGGCCGAGGGCTTCCTGACCACGCCCACGCTGCCCCAGCTGTTCGGCGCCCGGCACGAGCAGCGGGTGGCCTCGATGACCAAGCGCAAGGCCGCCGAGTCGACCCCGCCGCCGGCCGGCTGGACGGCCGAGCAGCGCGAGCCGGCGGAGCACAAGCAGCCCTGAGCGGGCGGTCGCGGCAGGCCGAAGGGCGGCATCCCCGATGGGGGTGCCGCCCTTCGGGCTTCGGTGCCGGCTCAGACCAGGCGGCGGATCTCGCCGCGCACCCGGTAGAAGCCGCCGCGCTCGGCCGGGTGTACCGCGTCCACCACGTAGCGCGCGCCGGCCACCCGGACGTTCTTCGGGAACTGCACGTTCCAGCCGCTCTCGTAGCCCGCGCTGACCACGTGCACCCGCAGCCGGCCGCCGCCCTGGTCGACACACTCGACCAGCACGCCGGTGCCCGCGTCGGTGGTGGTGGCCACCTCGGTGGTCGGTACCACCGCCTCGATCGCCGCCGCCTTGACGTCGCGCACCTGCGGCACGGTGCCGCCCCGGGCCGCCTCGATCGCCGCCTCGCTCACGTCGATGCAGGCCAGCGAGCCGTCGGTGGTGACGATGTACAACTTCTCGTCGTGGTACTGCATCGAGAACGCCGAGCCGCACGTGGTGCCCAGCTTCCACAGCCGCTTGCCGTCCTCGGTGAAGCAGTAGACCGTCGAGGAACTGTCGCCGGCGAAGACGTACTTGCCATTCTCGGCGGTCGCGCAGGAGAACACCGACGCGTCGCAGTCGTAGGTGGTACGGATGGTGCCGTCGGACTTGGCGATCCGGTGCACCTTGTTGCCGGAGGTGCCGGCGTAGACGTCGTCCCGCTCCTGCCAGCCGAAGAGCACCCCGCCCCTGGTCTTGGCCCGCCACAGCTCCTTGCCGTCGGCGGCGGCGAACGCCTGTACGCCGGCGCTGTGTCCGTGGTAGATCGCGTTCTCGTCGCAGCGCACCATCCACGCGCCGGTGCCGTTCGTGGCCTCGGCCCACAACGACTCGTCCTCGTGGTCGATGGTGGTGCAGCCGCCGTTGGAGTCGGACACGCCCAGCACGCCGTCGTGGATGTCGAGCCAGTAGATGTCGATGTTGTCGGTGATCTCGTAGGCCACGCGCGGGGCCTTGCCGCCGATGTCGTAGACGTTGCCGTTGTCGCAGCCGGCGTAGATCCACGAGTCGTCCGCGACGATGCACTTGACGCCGTTGGGCAGTTGGTAGCGGCCGGTCACCTCGCCGGTGTGGTCGAGGAACCACACGTCGCCGCGCTGGTTGCCGACCAGCACCCGCTCGGCGTCCACGAAGATCCCGAACGCCGAGGAGCCGGTGCGGTAGCGCCACAACACCGGCGCGGAGTTGCGGGCGGTGGTCGGGCGGGACACGATCTCGCGGCGGGTGATCGAACGCGGTTGGCGCACGCCCTGTACGGCGCGCTCGTAGCCCTTGCGGAGTTTGGCGGCGATCTTCTTCTTGGCGTCCGCCTCGGCCTTCTCCGGGCTCGCGTGGGTCGTCGTGCCGGTCTGCCCCTTGGCGCCGATCCGCCCGTACGTGACGGTGACGTCGAGCCCGTCGACGACGACCTCGTAGTACTTGTGCGCCCCGTCGCCCTCTTCGGACAACTCAAGGTAGGTACGGCTCTCGGGCATGACGACTCCTCGGCTCCGCTGGTCCGGTGGTTGTTGCGAACTTCCGCGACGGGGTGGGGAATACCGTGCCGGACGAGGGGATCGGCGCCCCGTCGTCCCCTGCGGCGATGGTCCGACCCTACTCACGCGAGCCGACAGCGGTGCGGCCTGTGAAAGAACGATTCGATCACCCGGACGGCGCATCCCGGGACCGAGGGGTCGGTTGTCGGGCAAAGTGCTCCGCGGTCCGCCCGGCCCCTACTCCGCGGGGAGGATCATGGTGGGCGCGACCCCTCCCCGTGGACGACGTTTCAGCCTCCGGCACCGGGTTAATCTCCACTCGTCCCGATCACCGGTCGCCGGTCCGACCCCAGCACGGTCGGTCCGAAGACCCCGCTTGCCCGAGGAGTCCATGTGGCCGGGCACATCATCACGACTCTGGCTCCTGCGGCGTTCGGCGCCAGACCGGTCGGCGAGCGCCTGGAGCGGGTGCGCAGATCCCCGCACTTCCACGACGGCGCGTTTCGAAATCCGGTGCCGACGCGGCGGGGCAGCCCCGGGGCGATCGGCAAGATGTTGCGCGCGCAGAAGGCCGCGTCCGGGCTGCGCCGGCCGGCGCGGGCGATTCCGCTGGTCCCGGCGACCGCGGCGGACTTCGCCCGGCCGGCGGTGACCGGACTGCGCGCGTGTTGGCTCGGGCACGCGACCGTGCTGGTCGAGGTGGACGGTGTGCGGGTGTTGTTCGACCCGGTGTGGAGCACGCGGTGTTCGCCGTCGGCGGCGTTCGGGCCGGCTCGGCTGCACGCGGTGCCGGTGCGCTTCGCCGAGTTGCCCGATCCGGATGTGGTGGTGATCTCGCACGACCACTACGACCACCTCGACATGGCCAGCATCCGGGCACTGGCCGGGCGGGACACGGCGTTCGTGGTGCCGCTGGGGATCGGCGCGCATCTGGAGCGGTGGGGCATCGCCGAGGAGCGGATCACCGAGTTGGACTGGCACGAGGCGGGCGAGGTGGCCGGGCTGACCTTCACCGCGACGCCGGCGCGGCACTACTGCAATCGCGGCGCGCGGGTGCTCGGCACGGTGTTGTGGGCGTCGTGGGTGGTCGCCGGGCCTCGGCACCGGGTGTTCCACAGCGGGGACAGCGGCTACTTCCCGGGCTTCGCGGACATCGGGCGCGAGCATGGGCCGTTCGATCTGACGATGATTCAGGCGGGTGCGTACGCGGAGGCGTGGCCGGAGGTGCATCTGCACCCGGAGGGCGCGGTGCAGGCGCATGCGGACCTGGCCGGTCGGTTGATGTTGCCGATCCACTGGGGCACGTTCGACCTGGCGCCGCACGCGTGGGAGGAACCGGCCGAGCGCTCGGTCGCGGCGGCCCGGGCACTGGGCACCGACCTGGTGATCCCGCGTCCCGGCGCACTGTTCGAACCGGCGCTGGTGGACGGCTCGGAGGTGGAACCGTGGTGGCGCGAGGTGGCGGCGGGGGCGGAGCGGTGGGCCGCGGGCGAGGGGGATGTGGTGCGGGTGTCGTCGGTGGGGTCTTCGGTGGGGGCTGGGTCGGCGGCCTGAGGCTTGGCGGGGGCGGGGAGGCGGGCGCGGGACGTCCTTTGTCTGTCCTCAGGCGCCGGACGGGCTGGGATTGGCCGGCCTGCGGCCCGCTTTGTCCTCAAGCGCCGGACGGGCTGGAGTTGGTTGGGTGGGCGCCCCGGGGTCCCGGGCGCGGGACGTCCTTGTCCTCAAGCGCCGGACCGGCTGGAATTGACCGGCCTGCGGCCCGCTTTGTCCTCAAACGCCGGACGGGCTGAAATTGGCTGGGCCGGCGCCCCGGAGTCGCGGGCGCGGGACGACCTATGTCCTCAAACGCCGGACCGGCTGGAATTGGCTGAGTCGATGCCCCGGAGTCGCGGGCGCGAGACGACCTTTGCCCTCAAACGCCGGACCGGCTGGAATTGACCGGCCTGCGGCCCGCTCGTCCTCAAACGCCGGACGGGCTGAAATTAGCTGGACCGGCGCCCTGGAGTCGCGGGTGCGACACAAACTTTGCCCTGAACCGCCGGACCGGGCTGGAATTGGCTGGGTTGATGCCCCCGAGTCGCGGGCGCGTGACGACCTTTGCCCTCGAACGCCGGACCGGCTGGAGTTGGTTGGGTCGGTGTCCTGGAGTGGCAGGTGTGGGGCGTCCGCGAGGGTCGGTCGATCCGAGGGGCAGGTCCCCGGCGCGTCTGCGCCTACGGCCCGGGCTGACCCGCGTGCGCCCATCCCGGGCGCGTCAGCGCCCACGACCGTGGCCGCCCCAAGTGATCGACGTGCGAAGCGCGGAGAGCGGCGGAGCCGCAAGGTTGGACGGCGTGGCCCGGAGCGAAGCGGAGGGACACGCCGTCCCGAGCGAGGTGCCGCTTTTTTGCGGAGGAGCGAAGCGGGGGAGCAAAAAAGCGGCACCTCGCGAGCCGGCGGCGAAGCCGCCCAACAAGCAGCAACGCTCCCGAACCGACTCTGGCCCACCCCGCTCGCTCCGCTCGCGACGCGGCTTCGCGGCACGCCCGCACTCGCGAGCCGGCGGTGGCGAACCGCCCATTCAAGCCCCGTTCCAGATCGTGGCCCGAACACCCCTCGGCAGGACCATTACCGGGGTGCGGGCGTTGCGGACGATTTTGTGTGAGACGTCGCCGACGAACACCCGCTTGACCGGGCCGACCGTGCTGGATGCGCAGATCAGCAGGTCGTCGGCCCAGGTGACGGTGTCCAGGGCGGTTCGTACGTCGTCGCCCTCGGCGGTCTCGCCGTCCACGGACACGTCGAGGTCGGCGATCGCCGCCCCCAGGTCCTGCCGGGCCTGCTCGCGGGCGGCCCGCAACACCTGGTGCTCGGCCGCCTGGTGCTGCTTGCCCGAGTAGAGCCGGACCGGGCGCAGCACCAGGGTCAGCAGCCGTAGGTCGGCGTCCAGTCGGCGGGCGAACTCGGCGCCGCAGCCCAGGACTCCGCTCGTGTTCGGGTCACGTTGCCAGGCGATCGTGCACCGGGCGATCCGGGCCGGCGGGTGGTCGGCGAAGCCGCGCGGGGCCAGCGCCACCGGGACCGGCGAGCCGTGCAGGAGTTGATCGGCGGTGCTGCCCACGGCCACGCGCGCGGCCCGGCCGCCCGGGGCCGGGCCGAGCACCACGAGCGCGGCGCCGTGTTTCTCGGCGATCCGGGCCAGTCCCCGACCGCTGCCCCGATTGCTCGTGATCGCCCGTTCCACCGGCAGGTCCGGCGCCCAGCCGCACAGTCGGGCCTCGGCATCGTCGAGCAGCCGATGGGCCTGCTCGCGCAGGAACGCCCGCCACTCCGCGTCCACCGCCCCGACCCCCGCGCCCGGCGAGGCGGGCGGGCGTACGTGTGCGAGCAGGACACCCGCGCCCAGTTGCCGGGCCAGCACCATGCCCAGCGCGAGGGCGTCCTGCCCGCGCGGCTCCGGCTGACAGCCCACCACGATCCGCATCCGCGCGCCGTCCCCGCTCACCGGCCCACCTCGGCGACGGCCTCGGCCCGCCAGCGCGAGTGGCGGTAGCCGTACAGGAAGTAGATGGTCACGCCGGCCGCCATCCAGAACAGGAAGACCACCCAGGTGATCCCGGAGAGGGTGGCCATCAGATAGATACAGAAGCCCACGCCGCACAGCGGGGTGATCGGGAAGAACGGGGCGGTGAAGCCGCGTGGCAGGTCCGGACGGGTCCGACGCAGCACGATCACCCCGATGTTGACCAGGGTGAAGGCGAACAGGGTGCCGATGCTGGTCGCCTCGGTGAGTTGGCCGAGCGGGACAAGCGCGGCGAGCACGGCCACCCACGTGCCGGTGATCAGTGTGTTCGCCACCGGGCTCTGGGTACGTCGGTCCACCTTCGCGAAGATCGGCGGGATCAGGCCGTCGCGCGACATCGCGAACAGGATCCGGGTCTGTCCGTAGAGCACGGTCAGCACCACGCTGGCGATCGAGATGATCGCGCCGGCGGAGAGGATCGTCGCGGCCCACGAGCCGTGCGTAACATCCGTGACGATCTTCGCGAGGGTGGCCTCGCTGCCCGCGAACTGCCGCCAGGGCAACGCGCCGAGCGCGGCGAGGGCGACCGCGACATAGACGACGGTGACGATCGCGAGCGAGATCAGGATCGCGAGCGGCAGGTCCCGGCGCGGGTTCTTGGCCTCCTCGCCGGCGGTGGAGGCGGCGTCGAAGCCGATGTAGGAGAAGAACACCTGGGAGGCACCGGCACTGATCCCGGCCACGCCGAGCGGCGTGAACGGCGACAGGTTGCCGTGCTTGAACGCGGTGAACGCGATGGCGCAGAAGAAGGCGAGGGTGAGCAGCTTGATGAAGACCATGATCGTGTTGGCCACGGCGCTCTCCGAGACCCCGCGCACGAGCAGGATCACCGCGAGCAGTACGACGATCACCGCCGGGATGTTGAACGTGCCGCCGTGGCCGGGCGGTTGGCTGATCGCGGCGGGCAGGCTGACCCCGAAGGCGGAGTCGAGCAGTTCGTTGACGTACTGCCCCCAGCCGACCGCGACGGCGGAGATGGACACGCCGTACTCCAGGAGCAGACACCACCCGCACACCCACGCGATGCCTTCGCCGAGGGTGGCGTAGGCGTAGGAGTAGGACGAGCCGGACACCGGGATGGTCCCGGCCAGTTCGGCGTAGGAGAGCGCGGAGAACAGCGCGGTGATCGCGGCGACCACGAAGGAGAGCACCACGGCCGGGCCCGCCTTGGGCACCGCCTCGGCCAGGATCACGAAGATGCCGGTGCCCAGGGTCGCGCCGACGCTGAAGAAGGTCAGTTCGAGGAGTCCCATCGTGCGCCGCAGCCCACCGCCCTCGCCGCCGGCACTCTCCGCGAGGATCGCGTCCACGGGTTTCGTCCGCAGCACTCCCCGGCGCGACCGGGGTACGGCATGGCTGGCGGGCAATCCGGCCTCCCTGGAGAACATGACCTGAGAGGGAGGGGTGCCCCCGGGCGCGGTGCGCGAACGGTGATTCAGCCATTCGGCCCGGCGGCCACCGGGGCTTCACTCCCGGCGCGCGGCCGTGCCGGGAATGCGCGGATTGGCGCCGCGGAAGGCCGCCCGGTAGTCCCTTGGCGCCACGCCTACCTGGCGGGTGAAGTGTTGACGGAGGGTCAGGGCGGTGCCGAAGCCGCAGTGGCGGGCGATGGCGGCGATGGACAGGTCGCCCATCTCCAGCAGGCGTTGGGCGGCCAGGACCCGCTGCGTGGACAACCATTGCCGGGGGGACGTGCCGGTGCTGCGGACGAAGTGGCGGGCGAAGCTGCGTTCGGACATGCCCGCCAGGGCGGCCAGTTCGGCCACGGTCCACGGGTGACGCAGGTCGTCGAGGACGCGCCCGCGCAGCCGGCCGAGGGTGTCGCCCGGGTCGGCGGGCGAGGCCGGGACCGGGTTGCCGATGAACTGGGCCTGGCCGCCGGGGCGAAACGGCGCGGTCACCATCGTGCGGGCGATCTCCGTCGCGACGGCGGCGCCGTGGTCGAGGCGGACCAGGTGCAGGCACAGGTCGATGCCGGCCGCGGAGCCGGCCGAGGTCCAGATCGAGCCGTCGCCGACGAAGAGCACATTGGCGTCCACCTCGACGTTCGGGTAGTCGCGGGCGAGATCGTCGGTGTCCAGCCAATGCGCCGTCGCCCGCCGCCCGTCCAGGAGTCCGGCGGCGGCCAGCACGAAGGCGCCGGAGCACAGGGACGCGATGGTCGCGCCCCGGTCATGGGCCCGGCGCAGCGCCGCCAGCATGTCGTCCGGGTACTCCTCCCGGCGGGGTTCGGTGCGGTGTTCGTTGCCCGGGACGATCACGAGGTCACACGTGTCGAGCCCGTCGAGGTCGTGGTCCGGTACGCAGATCACCCCCGCGCCCAGATGCACACCGGCGCGGCGCGGACCACATACGCGTACCTCGAACTCGGGTACGCCCCGGTCGGTGCGATCGACGCCCCAGACCTCGAAGGCCACCGCGTACTCGAAGACCCGCACCGGGTCGGACAACAGAATCCCCACGCGACGCATGGCGGCAACCTATCCCCGGTCGATCTCGGAGCCTCCGCGGCCCGGACCTGATCCCGCGGGATCGGATCCGGGCCGCGGCCGGGCTCGCAAGGCCCATCCCCGTTGCGGCTCGTGCCCATCGGCCCCCGTGACCGACGGGATCGAGCGACCTTCGGCGTGCGTCACGTCCCGGGAGGGTCTTGGGGGGCCCGGGATGTGAGCGGGGCTTCCGGCTCGACACCGATTCTGCTCGGTATCGCCCTATCAGAGTGAGTGGCGGAAACGCCAACCATGGATGGATTCCTGCCATTCTCGGCAGATTCCGCTTGATCGAGTTCGCATAGCGGGCAGATTGGGTCGAATCGACACTTGATCGCCACACGCTCGAGAGGAGATGTGCATAAGTTGTCCACAGGCTGTGGAAAGTTTCGGGGGATCACGACACTTCCCTGTGGACAAGCCTGGGCCAAGCAACGGGCCCAACCCCGTCCCATGGTGAGCGGGCGTTACCCCCGGCGCCCCGGTGACACGCCGTCAGACCCCCGGCCGCCCCAGCCCGACCGACACCCGACCCGGGTCGGCGATCCGCCGGATCCCCGGGCCGGCCCGGTGTCCTGATCCACCGTCAACCGGTCGATGTGGTGGGCCGGTCGGCCACAGTCCGGCTCGACCACGGCACGATAGAGCGCCCGGACCTCGGCGCGACTCTCGGGGCCACGATCCACCAGGGGCGCGTCCCGCTCATCTGCCCACCTTCCGCCGGTCGTTGCGTCGCCCGACACCTTGCACCGAAGTAGTTGACTGTGCAATACAAATCTCACATGTGTCGCGCCGACGGACCCGCGCGGCGTTCGAGACGACGAGGTGGCCGATGATCAGCGGTGCGGGCGAAGTACGGGACGCGAACACGATGTTCGAGCTGACCGGCCGGGTCGCGATCGTGACCGGTGGCAGCCGAGGCATCGGCCGGGCGATCGCGCACGCGTACGCCGCGGCGGGTGCCTCGGTGGTGATCGCCAGCCGCAAGGCCGACGCGTGCGACGCGGTGGCGAAGGAGATCACCGAGGCCGGCGGCCGGGCGCTCGCGGTGCCCACACACTGCGGCGAACTCGACCGACTGGCCGCACTGGTGGACACGACCGTCGCGCACTTCGGCGGCATCGACATCGTGGTCAACAACGCGGCCAACGAACTCGCCCAGCCGGTGGGTCACATCACCCCGGCCGCGTGGGACAAGTCGTTCGCGGTCAACCTGCGCGGCCCGGTGTTCCTGGTCCAGTACGCGCTCCCGCACCTGATCGCCTCGGGGCACGCGTCCGTGCTCAACGTGGTCAGCGCGGCGGTGTTCACCCGCGCCGAGGGCAAGGGGCTCTACGCGGCGGGCAAGGCCGCGCTGGTCGCGTTCACCCGGACCATGGCGGGCGAGTTGGCCGAGCACGGCATCCGGGTCAACGCGATGGCCCCGGGCGCCGTGGCCACCGACATGGTCCGCAAGACCGGTCCGGAGGCGATGGCCCGGATGCGCGGCGCCGCGCCGCTGAACCGGATCGCCGCGCCGGAGGAGATGACCGGCCTGGCGCTGCTGCTCGCATCCGACGCGGGCAGCTTCATGACCGGCCAGATCGTCAGCATCGACGGCGGGCTGACCGTGCACTGACCGGGGCGACCGGGCGACCGAGCAAGGGCGGCGGGCGGTGGGCGGCGAAATCCGGCCGGCCCGCGCTCAGCCGACCGGTGTGGCGCCGATCACCGGGACCAGCTCGGCCGGCAGCGGATACACCCGCTCGACCGGGAGCAGTGCGCGCGCCGCGTCCAGATCGCCGGCGCGGACCAGGTCGTGCGTACGATGCGCGAGCGCCGTCACGTCGGTGATCCGGCGCGTCCACTCGTCGGCGTAGGCGCGCGTGGCCCACCCGGCGAGCCCGAGCTGCACTGACCGATGGGCCAACGGCCGCAAGCCCAGGTCACGTTCGGGGTCCCACTGGATCCGCACGGTGGTCGCGTGCAGCCGTCGGCCCCACTCGTCGCGGTCCCGGTAGGTCTTCGACTCGTAGTGGCTCAGGCACGCACCCGCGAGCGCCGCCTCGAAGCCCTCGCGGCTGATCTCCAGGGCCGGCACCCGCTCCTGCCGCGGCTTGGTCGCCCACCCGCAGCGGTACATCATCCACGTGAAACTCGGCTTGACCCAGGTCATCCGCTCCCGGCTCCAGGTGGCCGGAAATCGCTGGTCCCGCACCGCCGCGTCGGCGATCTGCGGTTTGTACGCCTGGTACACGGTGACGGTCTCATCGCAATAAACCGCGCGAATCTGCCGGTTCGGTATTTCCATCCCCGCAGTGTGTCGGTGCCGACCGCACCGAACCACCCGTTTTCGGCGCTCGGGGCCCGATCCAAAAATGCTTGATATTGACAAGCGATCCCGAGTCGGAGAGATTCGATGTTGCCGGGCGACACGCGTTCCCGGTCCATCTCGATGTGCAACGCGGGGCGGCCCCGACCGCGACCCTTCCGTGCCCGGCGGGCGGCGACCCGCGTCGCGATCCACGCGATCCACGCACGTGAAGGAGCAGCGACGTGCATCTCGCCCCGACCCCGGCGCAGGACGCTCTGCGGGCAGAGCTGCGGGACTATTTCACCCGGCTGATCACCCCCGACGTCCGCGCGGAACTCGACCGCGAGGGCGAGGCCGGCGGTCCCACCACCCGACGGGTGCGCCGGCAACTGGGCACCGACGGCTGGCTCGGCATCGGCTGGCCGGTCGAGTACGGCGGTCGGGGCAGGGGCCCGGAGATGCAGTTCATCTTCTTCGACGAGGCGTACCGCGCCGGCGCGCCGGTCTCGATGGTCACCCTGAACACCGTCGGCCCGACCCTGATGAAGTTCGGCACCGAGGCGCAGAAGAGCTACTACCTGCCGAGGATCCTGGCCGGCGAGATCATCTTCGCGATCGGCTACAGCGAACCCTCGGCCGGCACCGACCTGGCCTCGCTGCGCACCCGCGCGGTGCGCGAGGGCGACGAGTGGGTGATCAACGGGCAGAAGATCTTCACCTCCACCGCCCAGGGCGCCGACTGGATCTGGCTGGCCTGTCGCACCGACGTGGACGCCCCCAAGCACCAGGGCATCACGATGATCCTGGTGCCGACCACGGACCCGGGCTTCTCCTGGACCCCGATCGTCACGGTCGGCGGGATGACCACGACCGCGACCTACTACGACGACATCCGGGTGCCCTACGACAACCTGGTGTTCGAGGAGAACTCGGGCTGGAAGCTGCTCACCAACCAGCTCAACCACGAGCGGGTCGCGCTCGCCGCGCTGGGCATGCAGGCCGAGGACTTCTTCGCCGAAGTGCTGGCCTGGGCACGGGAGACCGAGATCGAGCCGGGTGTCAAGGTCGTCGATCAGCCCTGGGTCCAGCTCAAACTGGCCGAGACCTACGCGCGGTTGTCCGCCGTACGGATGTTCAGCTGGCGGCTCGTGCACGACGTCGGCAACAACACGCTCAACGCGGGTGACGCGTCGGGGGTGAAGTTCTTCGGCACCGAGGGTGCCATCGAGGTGTATCGCAACCTGATGGAGATCGTCGGCCCGGACGCGACGCTGCGGCCCAGGTCGCCCGGCGCGTTCAGCGACGGCCTCCTGGAGGCGATGAACCGCCGCGCGCAGATCAACACGTTCGGCGGCGGTGTCAGCGAGGTCCAGCGGGAGATCGTCGCCATGGTCCGCCTTGGCATGACCCGAGTGAAGCGGTGAAGGACGACATGACCGACCCCACCAGCCAGGAAACGCAGGACAAGGCCGCCTTCCTCGCGGTCGTCAGGAAGTACGAGGGTGTGCACGACCAGTCGGGCGTGCTCGCGCTCGATCCGGTCAACGGGCCGATGATCCGGCACTGGGCCGAGGCCATGGGCGACACGAATCCGGTCTACACCGACCCCGAGGCCGCCGCCCGCACCCACTTCGGCGAGGTGGTCGCGCCCGCGACCATGCTCCAGGTGTGGATCATGCGCGGGATGGACGCCGGCGCGACGGTGAACTCGGTGACCGGCGAGTTGTACAAGCACTTCACCGACAATGGCTTCGGCTCGGTGGTGGCGACCAACTGCGAGCAGGAGTACGTACGGCCGCTGCGGCTCGGCGAGGTGGTGCAGTACGACCAACTGATCGAGACGGTGTCCGAGGAGAAGACCACCGGCCTGGGCGTCGGCCACTTCATCACCACGCTGACCAACATCTACGTCGCGGGAGCGGGGGCGGGCGAGGGCGAGGGCGAGGGCGGTCGCGAGTTGATCGGCACGCACCGGTTCCGGATCCTGCGCTACACGCCGCACCAGCGAAAGCCGAAGGCCGCGCCGCCCGCCGAGCGGCCGCTGCGTCCGCGCAAGGTGGTCAACAAGGACAACCAGGCCTACTGGGACGGGGTGGCCGACGGGAAGCTGCTGTTCCAGAAGTGCGTCGACTGCGGCACGCCGCGCTTCCCGTTCGCGCCCGGCTGCAACACCTGCGCGTCGCTCGAGTGGGTGACCGTCGGGTCGGCCGGCAGCGGCGTCGTGTACTCGCACGTCACCATGCACCACCCGAAGTTCCCGGCGTTCGACATGCCGTACGCGGTCGGGTTGATCGAGCTCGACGAGGGTGTGCGGATGCTCGGCAACGTGCTCGGCGTGCCGCCCGACGAGGTGCGGATCGGCCTGCCGGTCGAACTGGAGTTCGTCACCCACGACGCCGAACTGACCGTGCCCGCGTTCCGAGTGGTCGGGGAGAACTGATGGACTTCAACCTCACCGAGGACCAGCAGGCGCTGGCCTCGCTGGCCGAGCGGATCTTCGCCGACCAGTCCACCGACGAGCGGCTGAAGAAGCTCGCCCAGTCCGGCGCGGACCTGGACACCGAGCTGTGGGGCAAGGTCGCCGAGGCCGGCCTGGTCGGCGCGCTGCTCGCAGAGGAGCACGGCGGCGGCGAACTGGGCCTGGTCGGACTCGCCTTGCTGCTTGAGCAGCAGGGCCGGTTCACCGCGCAGATCCCGCTCCTGGACACCATCGTCTACGGGGTGCTGCCGCTGTTGCGGTTCGGTACGCCGGAGCAGGTCGAGGCGGAACTGCCCGCGCTGCTGGCCGGGTCGACGATCGTGGCCGGCGGGCTCGCCGAGGTCGGCGCGGGATTGCCCGCCGTGCCGAAGACCACCGCGCGGCGCGCCGGCGCCGACTACCGGCTGACCGGCGCGAAGCGGGCGGTGGCCTGGCTTACCGTCGCCCACCGGGTCCTGGTCACCGCGTCCCTGGACGGCGCGCTCGCCGTATTCACGGTGGCCGCCGACGCGCCCGGCGTGGCGATCGAGGCGGCGCCGACCACCGCGCCGTGGGCCTCGGGCAACCTCGACCTGACCGACGCGCCCGCCCGGCTGGTCGGCGGCGCCGAAACCGGTGCCTCCGTCGCCGCGTGGATCGTCGACCGCGCCCGGGTCGCGCTGGCCGCCCAGCAGGTCGGCGTATGCGCGCGCGGCCTGGCCCGCACGGTCGAACACGTGAACGCCCGCGAGCAGTTCGGCAAGCCGCTGGCCACCAAGCAGGGCGTGATGTTGCGCGCCGCCGACGCGTACATGGACACCGAGGTCATCCGGGTCACCACCCTGGAAGCCGCGTGGCGGCTGGACCAGGGCGAGGCGGCCACCGAACAGGCCCTGGTCGCCCGCTGGTTCGCCTCCGAGGCGGGCAAGCGGGTGGTGCACGCCTGCCAGCACCTGCACGGCGGCACCGGATCCGACATCGACCACCCCATCCATCGCCACTTCCTGTGGGGCCGTCAGCTCGACGTGACCCTGGGCAGTGGCATCCAGCAGCTCGCCGAACTCGGCCGACTGCTCGCCCACGTGCCCGCCCAGGGAGGCAGCCGATGACCACCGCGGAACTGCGGAGCCGGACCCACGCGGAGGTGTCCGTCGGCGACGAACTGCCGCCGCTGGCCATCCCGCTCACCCGCACGCTGATCGTGGCGACCGCGCTGGCCACCCGCGACTTCCAGGACGTGCACCACGATCCGCGGCTGGCCGCGGACAAGGGCTCGCCGGACATCTTCATGAACATCCTGACCAGCAACGGCCTGGTCGGCCGCTACATCACCGACTGGGCGGGCCCCGAGACCGAGCTGCGCAAGGTGGCGATCCGGCTCGGCGCGCCGAACTACCCCGGCGACACCATGACCCTGACCGGCACGGTGACCGCCAAGACCACCGCCGAGGACGGCACTGCGCTCGTGGAGATCGCCGTGGTCGGCGCCAACGGGCTCGGCAACCACGTCACCGGCACGGTCACGGTGAAGCTGCCGGAAGGAGCCGAAGCGTGAGCCTCAAGCACGCCGACAAGCTGCGCGGCCGGGCCGCCATCGTCGGCATCGGCGCGACCGAGTTCTCCAAGGAGTCCGGCCGCAGCGAACTGCGCCTGGCCGTCGAGGCGGTCGGTGCCGCACTGGCCGACGCCGGCATCGCGCCGTCCGAGGTGGACGGCCTGGTCAGCTTCACGATGGACACCAACCCGGAGATCGCGGTCGCCGCCGCGGCCGGGATCGGCGAGCTGACCTTCTTCAGCCGGATCCACTACGGCGGCGGCGCGGCCTGCGCCACCGTCGCCCAGGCCGCGATGGCCGTCGCGAGCGGCGTCGCCGACGTGGTGGTCTGCTACCGCGCGTTCAACGAACGCTCCGGCCGCCGGTTCGGCTCCGGCGTACTCCAGCGCGACCCCACCGCCGAGGGAGTCGGCCTGGGCTGGAACATGCCGCACGGCCTGCTCACCCCGGCCTCGTGGGTGGCCATGTTCGCGCAGCGCTACCTGCACGTATACGGCGCGACCACCGAGGCGTTCGGGCATGTCGCGGTCGCCGACCGCAAGCATGCGGCGAACAACCCGAAGGCGTACTTCCACGGCAAGCCGATCACCCTGGACGAGCACCAGGACTCGCGCTGGATCGTCGAGCCGATGCGGCTGCTCGACTGCTGCCAGGAGACCGACGGCGCGCAGGCGATCGTGGTGGTGAGCGCCGAGCGGGCCAAGGACCTGAAGCAAAAGCCCGCGATCATCAACGCGGCGGCACAGGGCGCGGGCCGGTTGCAGGACCAGATGACCAGCTTCTACCGGGACGAGATGACCGGTCTCGCCGAGATGGGCGTGGTCGCCAAGCAGTTGTGGCAGACGTCCGGGCTGACCCCCGACGACATCCAAACGGCCGTGCTCTACGACCACTTCACCCCCTTCGTGCTGATGCAGCTGGAGGAGTTCGGGTTCTGCGGGCGCGGCGAGGCACCGGCCTTCGTCGCGAACGGCGGCCTGGAGCTGGGCGGCAAGTTGCCCACGAACACCCACGGCGGCCAGTTGGGCGAGGCGTACCTGCACGGGATGAACGGCATCGCCGAGGGCGTCCGGCAGATCCGCGGCAGCTCGGTCAACCAGGTCGAGAACGTGCACAACGTGCTGGTCACCGCCGGTACCGGGGTGCCGACCTCGGGTCTGGTGTTGGGCGTCGAGTAGGCGTACGCATCGCAGTCGGTGCGCTGCGGGCGGCGTCCTTCGGTCGGCGTACTGCGGTTGGCGTACTGCGGTCGGCGTACTGCGGTCGCGGTAATTCCCTGGGCCGTTCGGGTGACGCTTGGGCGCGTCGTCCGGACGGTCCGGCGGTTTGCCCGGACGGGGTGCGCAGCGTGGTGGGACGTCCGCATCCCGCCCGCCAGGAGGAATCGTGCGTCCGCTGCCCACTCGTCGGATCGCCTCGACCGTGTTGCTCACCGCCGTGCTCGGCCTGCTGCCGGCCGGGCTCGCCGACGCCGCCACGGCCCGATTCGGCCGCTCGTTCTTCGTCACCGGACTGGGCTTCGACACGTGCGAGGCGCCCACCGTGGAGACCATGCGGGCCTGGCGGGAGTCGCCGTACAAGGTGGTCGGGATCTACGTCGCGGGCGCCAACCGGGCCTGCGCGAGCCCCCGGTTGACCCGCGATTGGGTGACCGCCGTACACCGTCAGGGCTGGGACTTCCTGCCCATCCAGGTCGGGCTCCAGGCGCCGTGCACGCAGTCGGACAAGCCGGGCCGGATCGACCCGGCGCGGGCCGCGCGGCAGGGCATCGCCGAGGCGAACGACGTGGTGGACCGCGCCGGCGCGCTCGGGTTCAAGCCGGGCAGCGCGCTCTGGTTCGACATGGAGGCCTACGACACCACCGACGCCGGCTGCCGGACCGCCGTCCTGGACTTCGTCTCCGCGTGGTCCGACCGGGTCCGCGAGCGCGGCTTCGTGGCCGGCTACTACAGCAGCCTCGACTCCGGCGTCGCCGACCTGGTCAAGGCGGTCGGCAACCGCTCGATCCCGGACGCGATCTGGTACGCACACTGGAACGACCGGGCGGACGCCGGCGGCGACGGCGCGCTGCCGGACGGGTATTGGCACGGCAAGCGGGTGCACCAGTACACCGGGAACGTCGCCGAGACCCACGGCGGCCGGCGGATCGACATCGACCGCAACGCGGTGGACGGACCGGTCGGCGTGTTCTGACGCCGACCGGCCGGCCGATCGGGTCAGCCCCGGTCGAGTTCGCTGACCTCGAGCGTGCCCTCGGCGTACTGCCGCCGGATCACCTTCTTGTCGAACTTGCCCACGCTGGTCTTGGGCACGGCGGCGATCAGGCTCCACCGCTCGGGCACCTGCCAGCGGGCCACCTTGCCCGCGAGGTAGTCGCGCAGTTGCTCGACCGTGCTCTCCGCGCCCTCGCGCAGCACGATCGTGGCCAGCGGGCGCTCGCCCCACTTGTCGTCGGGCACGCCCACCACGGCCGCCTCGACCACGTCCTCGTGGCCCATCAGGGTGTTCTCCAGTTCGACCGAGGAGATCCACTCGCCGCCCGACTTGATCACGTCCTTGGCCCGATCGGTCAACCGCAGGAAGCCGTCGGGGGTGATCGTGCCGACGTCGCCGGTACACAACCAGCCGTCCCGGAACCGGCCGCCGCCGCTCGCGTCCGCCGAGCCCTCGTCGCCGATGTACGCGCCCGCGATCCACGGCCCGCGCACCAGCAGTTCGCCCACCGACTCGCCGTCCAGCGCAACGTCGACCCCGTCGGGGCCGACCAGCCGGGCCTGCACCGAGGCGGGCAACCGACCCTGCGAGATGCGGTACGGGAACGCCTCGTCGCCGGTGAGCCCGGCCGGCGGGCGGGCCACCGAACCCAGCGGCGAGGTCTCGGTCATCCCCCACGCGTGCACGATGCGCACCCCGTGCCGCTCCTCGAACGCGTGCATCAGCCCGGGCGGGCAGGCCGAACCGCCGACCACGACCTCCTTCAGCGAGGTCACATCGGTGCGGTGTACGTCCAGGTAGTCGAGCAGTCCGGTCCAGATGGTCGGCACCGCGGCGGCGAACGTCGGCCGCTCGGCGGCGATCATCGCGGCCAGTGGCTCGGGCTGGAGGAACCGGTCGGGCATCAGGATCGAGGCACCGCACAACATCGCCGCGTAGGGCAGGCCCCACGCGTTGACGTGGAACATCGGCACCACCGGCAGCACCAGGTCCGCGGTGCCCAGGCCGAAGCCTTCCATCGTGCACACCTGCATGCTGTGCAGATAGGTCGAGCGGTGGCTGTAGACGACGCCCTTGGGGTTGCCGGTGGTGCCGGAGGTGTAACACATCGCGGCGCCCTGGCGTTCGTCGATGTCCTCGGCCCAGTCGAACTCGGTCGGCCGGCCGGCGAGCAGCTCGTCGTAGCGGTGGACCTGCTTGCCGCAGTCCGCGAACGGGGCCAGGTCGGTGTCCGCACCGGTGACCACGACGTGCTCGACGGTGGCCAGGTGGGTCAGCAGCGGCGCGGCGAGCGCGGCCAGCGAGCCGTCCAGGACCAGGACCCGATCCTCGGCGTGGTTCGCGATGTAGATCAACTGCTCGGGAGGCAGCCGCAGGTTGAGCGTGTGCAGCACCGCGCCCATCGACGGGATCGCCAGGTAGCACTCCAGGTGCTCCTGGTTGTTCCACAGGAACGTGGCGACCCGCTCGTCCCCGGTGACGCCGAGCTCGCGCAGCGCGTGCGCGAGTTGTGCCGAGCGCCGCCCCACCTCGGCATAGGTGGTTCGCCGGGGCGCGCCGCCGGTCCAGGTCACCACCTCCGCACCGCCGTGCACGGTGGTGCCGTGTCGCATGATGCGAGCGATCGTCAAGGGCACGTCCTGCATCGTGCTCAGCACTGTGTGGCCTCCCTGCATTCGCCGGACGGGGACCGGTCGAGGTGTAGGGGATTCTGTCTCGCCAATCGGGTCGTTGTCAGCCCCCGGGGCGACGGGTTTCGTCCCCGGGCCACGCGCCGCCGGGCCCGCCCGCGATGCGCTGCCGCGCGCCCATACGGGTGAACCGGGCGTGGCGATCGGCCGATCGGGCTAGCCGGGCGCAAGAATGCGACGGTGTCCCGGTCGCTCCGACCGGCACGACGTCCGGCACATCGTTGTCGGCGGAACGCCGCGCGCGCGTTCCGTGATTCCTGCTTTTCCGCTCTTCCGGAGGGGGACCGGCGAGCCCTCGACTTCCCCCTGGAGGGCCACCCATGTACCCGTTGGAGGTGCGATCCGAACCGCACCGACCGTACGACGTCGTGCTGCCGGACGCGTTGGGTCATCCCGTGCTCGGCTTCCGGGACGGCTACTGGTTCCGGCTCGGCAACGACGGGCCGCCGCGGCCGTTGTGCGCGCGGACCGCGATCATCGGACATCCGGAGTCCGCCGGGCCTATCGTGCAGGTCATGTGTTGGTGGATGCGCGAACACCACGACCACCCCCAGGCGATCGACCTCGGCACCGAACTGGCCCTGACCGTCGGCGAGATGAGCCGCCGACTGCACGCCCGGGGGCCGGCGGCATGGTGAGGCGGTGCGGGTCGGTGCGGATACGGCGGGTGCCGTGCGGCCCCCGGGTGCCGGCGGTTCGGGTGCGGGCGTGCGCGATTCCGCGGTGTCGGACGGGGCCGCGGCGTCGGTGTTGTGGGTGAGCGGTGTCGGTAGGTCGGGGCGTGCCTTGGTCACCCACTCGAGTGACGCGACTACTGGGGTAACGCGATTACTGGGGTGACGCAACTACTTGGGTGACGCGACTACTTGCGTGACGCGACCGACTACTTGGGTGACGCGACTACTTGGGTGACGCGATCTTGCCGAGCAGGTCGACGATGCGCTGTTGTACGTCCTCGCGGGTCGAGCGTTCGGCCAGGAACAGCACCGTCTCGCCGGTCTGCAACCGGTGCAGGTCGTGTTCGACCAGGTCGAGCGTGGTGTAGACGACGATCGGCGTCGAGTGCAGGCGGGTGTTGTTGCGCAGCCAGTCGACCACGCCCATCCGCCGCCGGCGGACCAACATCAGGTCCAGCACCACGAGGTTGGGCTCGACGCTGGACGCCTTGGACACCGCCTCGCTCTCCGAGGCCGCGTGCACCACGTCCATCCCGCGCCGTTCCAGGGACGCGGTGAACGCCGCCGCGATGTCCGGATTGCCCTCCACGAGCAGTACGCGCGAGGCGTGCCCGGCACTGTCCGCCGGCGCCAGGGAGCGCAGCAGTACGGCCGGGTCGGCGCCGAACGCGGCATCGCGGGTGGCCTGCATCAACCCGGCGGTGACCAGTACCGGGATCTGCGCGGCGGTCGCGGCGGTGCGCAGCGACTGGAGCGCGGTACGGGTGATCGGACCGGTCAGCGGATCCACGAACAGCGCGGCCGGCTGGACCGGGACGCTCGCGTCGACCTCCTCGCGCGAGCGCACCAGGAGCGGACTCCACCCGCGTGCGGTCAGCGCACCCGCGGTGGCGGTGTCCGGCTCGGGCCAGACCAGCAGCCGACGTGGTTGCCCGTCGGGCGCGGGGGTGACCATGGTCGGCAGATCGGCGCCGGACATCGGCTCGCCGTACCTCGGTTCGCCGTCACCGGGCGGCTCGGCCGGGTAGCCGGGCCGCCGACCGTGGACCGGAATCGGCTGATCGGGCGCGGCCGGGATGGGCGGCAGCACCTCGGTGGGCATGTCGTCGGCGGCGGGTCGGCCGGGGCGGTCCCGCACGCTGGTGGTTCGTCCCGAGCCATCACGATTCTGCGCCGGGATCGGGGCCGGGGGCGTGGACAGCCGGCGGCGGGCCTGGGCGCCCTGCGGGGTGTGCGTGCCGTTGAGCCGGCCGGTGGGGGGCGGGATCGTGGCTGCGGCTGCCGGTCGTTGGGGCAGGGCGGTCGGGTCGATCGGGGCGGTCGCGTTGCCCGGGTCGGCTGCTTCGGGCGCTTCGAGTGCGGCCTGGTGGGCCACGCCGCGATGCGAACCGGACGGGCCGGCGGCGGCTTCGGCGGCCTCGTGGGTGTCCCGCGAGGGCCGGCCGCGCCGGGAGCGCGGCGGGTATACCGCCTCGAACGCACCGCTGTTGTTGCGCGCGGCCTCCTCGGCCTCATCGTACGCGTCGGTGTCCGGCCGCTCGTGCCGACCGTCGTCCGACGCCGCATTCGCGGGCGCCGGCGGTACGGACGCGCCCGTGCCGGGGGGCAGCGCGAACGGGCCCTGCGGCGCGGCGGCGACCGAACCGGGCGGGGGCGGGGCGGGTACCGGCGGGGTGGACGAACCGGCGGGTTCCAGACGGGCCCGGGGGGGCTGCGCACCACGGCCGCGGACGGCGAGTTCGACGCCGCTGCCGGGGGCGGGCTGCTTGGCGGGGGTCGCCTCGTCGCGGGGCGACCTGCGGGCGACGGCTTGGCCGGGGCGGCGCTTGGGGTCGGCGGAGGTGGAGGCGACGGCGGTCTCGGCATCGGCTTCGGCACCGGTGTCGGTTCCGGCGTCGGCGGGGTCGCCCGGTGCGGCGGTGCCCTCGCCTTCGTGGCCTTCGTCGCCTGCGCCGCTTTCGTCCTGGTCGGTCTTCGCGTTTGCTCCGCCGGCGGCCTTCGCGGCCTTGGGGCTCTTGACCGCCTTGCCTGCCTTGTCCACCTCGGCTTTGCCGTCGGTCTTATCAGACTTGTCCGTCTTATCGGTCTTGTCGGAGGTCGGGTCCGGGCGGCCGGTCTGGCGGGCTCGGCGGCCCTTGGCCGCTCGGTGTTCGCCGGAGCTTTCGACCTGTTCGGCGGCCTCCGCGTCGGCGGGCAGTTCGACCACGTATGTACTGCCTCGGCCGGCCACGGTGTGCGATTCGATCGTGCCGCCGTGCGCCTCGACCACGGCGCGGGCCAGCGGGACCCGGACCGTGCTGCCCCGGCTCTCCGGGCCGCGCACCTCGATCCGGGCGACGCTGCCGCGCTGGGCCGCCGCGACCACGACGGTGGAGCCCTCGGGACCGGCCGCGACGACGTCGGCGAGCAGGTGGCCGAGCGCGCGGGTCATCGCGTCGACGTCGACGCGCACCCCGACCGGGGACGCGTTGACCGCGAACTCCACACCCGCGCCGCGCGCGAGGTAGGTCACCGTCTCCATGGCGCGATCGACGAGATCGTCCACGGTGGTCGGCACCCGCTCGGGCTCGGCGTCCGGCCCGGTCGCGGGGTCGGCGTTGTCCGGTTCGGTACCGGCGGCCTGGTGTGCGAGTACCTCGCCCGCGAGTTCCTCCAGGCTCTCCAGCTCGCCTGCGACCTGACGCACCATCCGCCGGGCGCCGTGGCCGACCTCGCCGGCCGCGCCGTCGGCCACCTTCTTCAGTCGACCGCGCACCGCCGCAAGCCGGCCCAGTATCTCGGCGTCCACCAACTCGGCGAGCTGGGCCCGCCGTTCACCGAGCAGCTTCTCGCGCCCGGTGTCGCTGAAGGTCATCACGGCGCCGACCACGGCACCGCCGAGCAGGATCGGCGCGGTGATCATGTCGACCGTGACGTAGCCCTCGTCGCCGCGCCACAACACCTGGTCGCGCAGCCGCTGCCGGCGGCCGTTGCCCAGGGTGACCAGCGGCGGGCACTCCTCGGCAGGCAGCGGTGTGCCGTCGGCCCGTGCGTGCATGAGCAGTTCGTGCACGCTCTTCCCGCCGAGGTCGCCGGCCCTCAGGCGCAGGATCCGGGCGGCGGCCGGGTTGGCCAACACGATGTGGCCCTCGGTGTCGATGCCGATGATGCCCTCGCTCGCCGCGCGCAGGATCATCTCGGTCTGCCGTTGCTGGCGGGCGAGTTCGGCCTCGACGTCGATCTTGCCGGTGAGGTCGCGGACGACGATCATCAGCAACTCGTCGTCGTAACCGGCGGGCAGGTTCGCGCTGGTCACCTCGACCGGGAAGACGCCGCCGTCGGTGCGATGCGCGGACATCCGGGTCGGCTTGGTCCGGGTGTCGCGCGAGTCGTTGGCACGGACCGAACCCGGGATCCGGCGATGGTCGAACGAGGGCAACAGGTCGAGGAGACCGCGCCCGACCACGGGAGTGCCCGGCGCCTCCAGGACCTCAAGTGCCATGGCGTTCGCGTTGACGACGGTGCCGTTGCGATTCACCAGCAGGAGAGCATCCGGCAGGGCGTCGAGTATGGCGGCGAGGCGAGCAGCGCCTCGGGATGGCCTGCTGCTCACGAAGCGCGTACCTCCTCCGGTCCTCGGACTGCGCGACGGCCATCTTGCCCGTCGCCGCCGGGGCATGTCACGACCGACTATCCCATTGTTTTTGCAGTCACGTTGACGAGCCTAGTAATCTGTTCCTCGTCGGCAAACACCGATGGAGGCTTCGCCTAGTCCGGTCTATGGCGCCGCACTGCTAATGCGGTTTGGGTTCATCCCCATCCCGGGTTCAAATCCCGGAGCCTCCGCTCCCCGAACAGCCCGTCTGGTCCCACCAGACGGGCTGTTTCGCGTCCACGACATGCCGTCTCGGTGATCACCCGACGACCCGGGGTCACGACACAGGGCACGATGTCCGATATAAACCTCTTCTTCGAGCGACCCGCCAAAGCCGCGTCCCACCACCCCACACCCCCGCGCCCCACCCCACTTCCCACCGCGCAAGTCACACCTCGGCACGACCCACGAACACCCGCCGATCCCCCGACTGTCCACAATGTCCGCAAAGCCCATTTCAGCTCACAGCGAACACTCCACCCCCACCCCCGCGCGCGTCGCGCCCCCGACCACCCACTCGACCATCACCCATCCGGCGGCCCAACCCCCACCGAAATGAAGCCCTTTGCTCACCAATTGCCAGGGTATGCACCACCCTCGAACAATGGATTTCACCCCCGGCCGGGGAGCATGTATTGTTGACCTCGGTCAAAGCGACCAAGCGCTCGTAGCTCAACGGATAGAGCATCTGACTACGGATCAGAAGGTTGCAGGTTCGAATCCTGCCGAGCGCACAGCAGGTCAAAGGCCCTCTCCGGGGAATCGGAGAGGGCCTTTGACATACCGGTTGTAGCAGCGGAGTACAGCAACGCCGGCCGGGCTGTCGCCCAACTGCTTGAGTACCGCCGGCGTGTCCGCACTCGACACGGCTGTAGATCGCGATCGCGATCCACGTGCGCTGCATGATCTCCATCACGAAGCACGGGTGCACTCCGAGTCCGACCAGCAGCAACCCAGCACGGTCAGCCGTACGGCACAGTCACGGTAGCGACCCTCGGGCTTCTGTCCAGGAGACCATCGCGTCGGCCGGGGTGGCTTCGCGTCGGTCGCGGTCTCCGTGCACGGACGACGAGCCGTCCACCACAAGCTCACTTCCGCACGTAGCCACCTTCATACTCGCCGTGGCACAAGGCCGCCTCGCTCCTCATGGGCGGGGCGGCCGTTTTTGCCTGCTTCAGGCGCGATTGAGTTCGGCGAGGAGTATCACCCAGGACCCCTGGCCGGCGCGGACTGTGCCGACGCCGGAGTCCTTGCTGTCACGGATTGCCGCTCCATGAAGGAGAGTCGGCGCAACCTCGACACAGTCATTGGTCGGGCCGCTACGCGACGACTTGCGAAACGGTGCGGCCAGGTCGATGTGCTCTGGCTGCGTCGGTAGCCGGCGTACCTGGTCGAGGAAGGTGGACCACGTGCCGATGTGGAACGTGCGACCAGCCGCCGTGGGCTCCGCTTTCGAGTCGCGGACCCCTGCGCCGGCGTCGGTGAGAGCAGCCGCCATTACACACTGGGCGGTGCCTCCGGAGTACGAAGACGTGCGCCACGGGGTCGGAGTTGGCGTGTCGGGAGTCATTGCATGTCTCCTCGCTCGCGTCTTCGCGGCCCCCATGGCCGCCGTGTGCTTCGAGGGCGGTGCGCAAGTCCGGTCTTCTCCGGCGTTGAACTTCGGGAGCTCACGAATCGACGAGGCCGCCTCACCCACCCGGGCGGGGCGGCTTTCGTCGTGCTCAGCGCTGAGCGCTGAGGAAGCTTGCCCACGCTTGTGCTTGGAACGCGATCCCAGGGGCCGTAGGGCACTTCGAGTCGCGCACGCCGGCGCGGCCGGACAGCATGACCGCCGACTCGACACACTCGCTGGTCCCGCCCGAGTACGTCGACTTGCGCCACGGCGTTGCGTTCACATCGAACGACTGCATGTGTCTCTCCTCGCCTCGTACCTACACTTCGGAGACGGCCTCGCGAATCACCGTTGCCGAGTCCTCCGGACTCAGGGCCGATGATCTCAGCTCGTCGTACACCAGTGTGTAGTGGTCGGTCTGGTGCTGCTGTTCGACGTAGAGCGTACTCGTCAGGTTCTCCAGGAACACCACATCGGGATCCGGCGGCAGCGGGTAGCCGAGGATCACGAACGCGCCGGACATGCCCGCGTTGGCGCCTTCGCGCTGCGGGAGTATCTGGACCGTCAGGTTCGGTCGCTCGGCTGCCGCAAGCAGGTGCAGGAGTTGCTTGCGCATCACGTCGGAGCCGCCGACTGGCGTGCGGATGACGGGTTCCCACAGGATCGCCGAGAACCGAACGTCCGGCGTCAGTCGCAGGATGTTCTGACGCTCGGCTCGAACCTTGAGGAAAGTCTCCAGCTTGGACGGCGCAGTGGTCGCAGCGGGCAAGGCGGAGTGCACTGCACGCGTGTAGTCCTCCGTCTGCAAGAGGCCCGGAACCAAACTCTGTTGCCACACGCGGATGTACGTTGCGGCGGCCTCCAAGCCGATGTAGTCGGCGTACGGGGGAGGAATCGCGTCTCCGTAGTCCTGCCACCAGCCGCGCTGGGCACCAGCGCGAGCATGCGCTTCCAGTACCAGGCGCGTATCCGGGTCGAGTACGCCGTAGAGGTCGAGGAGTTCGCGGACGTCGCGCGTTCGTACTCCGCTGCGTCCGGTTTCGATGCGGCTGATCTTCGCCTTGTGGCACTGCAGACGGAGGGCGGCATCCTCCACGCGCAGCCCTGCCTGCACTCGGAGTTCGCGCAGCGATTCGCCCAGCCGGCGCCTCCGCACGGTCGGGGTCTGCTCGGTGACCATCGGATACCTGCCTTCGTGTGCGGATCCCAGGACGTCGTATCACGGACTGTAGCGACAGTGTGATCGGGCGTACCAGGGAACGCAACTATGCATTCAGATGTTCAAGTTGCATTTCCTCACGAGCTGCGTACGCTCGATTAGGTCACCTCCCGTGATGGTTCAAGTCGGGTGAGTGATCATCTTTCGCGCGCTCCAAGGGAGACAGTCATGCGCGACGACCTGCCGACCATCCGTTTCACCACTGCCGATCGCGGACTTCCGATCGTTCGCGACTCCGCGACCGGCCTCATCACCGTCCCTCTGACGATGCGCGACGCACAGGCCGCGCCCGTGGGTCGGCTGAACCTGCTGCTCGACGGCTCCAGCGCCGAGTTGCTGTACGCGGGCCTGTCCCGCGCACTCGACGGCGAAGACCCGAAGGGGTGCGCACCATGACCGAGATCGCCGTCCGCAAGAGCTTCCCGCGTGCCGCCGAATCCGCCGGCCTGGCGCGGGCGACCATGCGTCGGATCTGCGACGAGATCGAACTCACCGGCGAATGGCGCGAGGACGTGATCCTCATGCTCTCCGAGCTGGCCACCGACGCGACGCTGCACTCCACCGTCGACTGGCTGACCGTCGACGTCAGGACCATGTACGCCATGCTCGACACCGGCGACGGCCTCACCCACGTGCTGCTGGTCGGCGTACAGGAGGTCGTACCCCGGGCGACGTGGTCCCCGTACGGATACGTCCAACCCCTCCTACCCGCCCGGCGATTCGTTCGGGGCCAGGGGCTCGGCATCGTCGCCCAGGTCGTGGCCGGTTGGCCCGGCGGCGAGTGCGGATGGCTACCGGGCACCGGCGGCCCGACATCCTGGTTCCTCGCCAGCGGCGTCCACCCCGACCTCGTCACCGGCACCATCGCCATGCACCTCATACCCCTACGCGGCCACCGCGACGAGAACTTGCTCACCGCCGAAATGCTCGACGCACCCGCCGAACCCGCGATCCCCAGCCCCGCCGAGAGCCTGGGCCCAGTGGCGACGCTCGCGACCGAACCGCTGGCCGCCGAAGCGTAGTTACCCTCGGCCGCCTGGCCGGGTGCGCACGCTGTGCCGTCATACACGCCACGCGCCCGGCCGGGCTCTCTCTTTGCCTGGAGCAACCCCATGTCCGATTCGGACGGCCCTCGCATGCCGATCATCGACGTGAGCGTGGCGGCCGACGCGCGTATGTACGACTGGGCCCTCGGTGGCACCGACTCGTACGCCGCCGACCTCGCCGCCCTCGGGCCGCTGCACGACCTCGTCCCCGACCTGCCCCAACTCGCCCAGGAGAACCGGCGCTTCCTGGAGCGCGTCGTGCACTTCCTCGCCGGGCGTTGCGGTGTACGGCAGTTCCTCGATCTGGGGTGCGGCCTGCCCACCCCGGCCGCCCGGGAGGGGCGTCGCTTCCGGCACGTCCACGAGATCGCCCGCGACGTCCATCCCGGTTCCCGAACCGTCTACGTCGACCGGGACCCGCAGGTCTGGGGCCACGCCAGGTTCGTCCTCGACGACGGTGACGGCGTGGGCGTCGTCCTCGCCGACCTGACCGACCTCGACGCCGTGTTCACCGATCCGCAGACCACCCGCCTCCTCGACCTCGAACGCCCCGTGGCCGTGCTCCTGCTCGCGGTCCTGCACTGCGTCCCGGACTCGGCCGACCCCACCACACTGATCCACGCCGTCACCAGGCGTCTGGTCCCGGGCAGCTTCGTCGCCGTAAGCCACCTCGTCGCCGACGACGCAACCCTGCGCCGCCGCTACACCCACCACATGACCACGGCCACCGGCGGCGCATGGGGACGCGTGCGCGAGCGCCGCGAGGTCGACGGCTTCCTCGCCCCGATGGACCTCGTCGAGCCCGGCATGGTCGAGGTCTCCCGATGGCGCCCCGCCGGCTCACCGGCATACCGGCGCACCTCGCACGAAGTGGACATGTACGGCGGCGTCGCCCGGATCTGGTGACGAACACCCCGGATAGTCAAGGAAGTTTCATGAATGACGACACGAAGGACGCGGCGCGGCAGCGTCTGAAGCGGGCCGTACTCGTACGCGCGACGGTCCGATCGACCTACCACCAGAGCCCACCCGGCACCTACGCGCAGCGCGAGGCCCGCCGCCAACTCCAGGCCGCCGACGCCGCCGTCCGTAAGGCCGTGATCGAAGGCCGCACCGACGGACTCTCCAGGGCCGAGATGGCGAACCTCGTCGCCGTGAGCGTGTCCCGGATCGCCGACATCCTCAAGGCGCCCGCCTGGACCTGACCCGGCTCCACCGCCGAGACCGCCGCCGCTCGACAACAGCGCGTTGGCCCACGCCGAACGGCTCGGATTCTCGGACGGGCCGCCGACCCCAAGCGGCGCCGGTTCCGGTCCCGCACGGGCGGGGTCGGCAGGGCCCGCCTGCCGCTGGCCCCCGTGCCGCCCCGATGGCGGGACCGATCCAGCCCCGCGCCAACCACCCACGTTCACATACCCGTTGGAGCCCTCGTGACCGAGAGCAAGGCGGTCACCGAGACCGTCGTCCTGCCCGCCCGGACCATCCACCTCGAACCCGTCGACCACCCCCGGCCGTGGCGCCTGGCCGTCGCCTCCGCCTCCGACAGCGCCCCCACGGCACACCCGCGCGTCGCCCTCCACCTCACCGACACCGATGTCCGCATCTTCGCCGGGACGCTGCTGCACCCGCCGCGTCCGCAGGACCGGCCGCCGGGCCGGGCCCTGCTGATCCGCGACGGATTCGGCCTGCGGCTGCGGGTCTTCGTCGACTCCGTCGACGGCGACGAAGTCGACCGCCCCGAACCGCGCACCGTCGTCCACATCGAGGAACACCACCGGGAGATCCTCCTCAAGGACATCGCTCGGCACCGCCCCGACCTGCTCCCCACCACCACCGCACCCGAACCCCGACTCCGCCTCGACCAGACACCCATCACCGGACTCACCATCGACCAGGTCACCCAACTCCACGACCACCTCACCCGATGGCTCGACGACGCCCGCACCCGCGCCGCCATCGCCGACCGCGCCATCGCCCGCCGCCTCCACATCCCCGACGACAGCCGATGACCGACACCACCACCGACGACAGCCCGATCGCCGCCACCTGAGCCGCCATCGTCCGCCCGGCCGGAACCACCACCCGACGCAACGCCACCTGGGCGTACCCGATCGATGATTCATCCGGGCGAGCGGACATCGGCGGTTCGCCGGTCGGTCGCGCTCGCGGGTTCGTAGGGTGGCGCGTCGTGGCCTATTTGCGACTGCTGCGGCAACGCCGCGTCCTGCTCCTGTGGTTGGCCGAGACCGTGAGCGCCTTCGGGGACCGGTTCTTCACGCTGGCCCTGGCCTGGTTGGCGTGGGAACGCTCGGGCGCGGTGGCCATGGGGTTGGTCGTCATGGTCGAGGGCGTGCCGCACCTGGTGATCGGTGCCTTCGGGCAACGGTTGGTGGCGTGGGCGACGCGGCTGCGGCGCCTGGCGGTGATCGAGGTCGCACAGGTGGGCGTGGTGGCCTCGGTGCCCTGGCTGTGGAACGCGTTCGGCGTCGTGGGGATCATGATCGTGATCGCGTTGGTCGGCACCGCCGACGCGGTGACCGAACCGGCCTTGTCCACGCTGGTCCCGGACCTGGTTGAGGAGGACCGGGTGCAGGCGGTCACGGGTCTGGTGAACCTGACCGGACGGCTGACCTGGATCCTGGGTCCGGCGTCGGCGGGTGCGTTGTTGACGGTCCTGTCCGTTCCGGGGCTCTTCCTGGTGGACGCGGCGACGTTCCTGGTCTCGGCCGCCGCGTTCATGCTGCTCGGTCGCCGCGCCGGGGACGGCCGCAAGGCCGACGTGGGTGCCGCCGAGGCGTCGACGGACGGCGGCGAAGTCGAAGTCCTGTCCGCGCGCCACGTGATGGCGAAACAGCCGATCATGGGCTGGGCAATCGGTCTGGCCACGCTCGGCGAGTTCTGTGCCTGTGCGTTGAACGTGGGCGTGATGGTGTTGTTGACCACGCGCATGGATGCCGGGTTGGGCGGCTACGGGCTCGTGGTGTCGGCGATGGCGGCCGGCGGTCTGCTCGGGAACCTGGTGGCCGGGAACGTGCGCGTCGGTGCGCGCTGGGCCGAGTTGTACTGCGCGGTGTGGATCGGCCGAGGGTTGGCTCTCGCCGCGTTCGCGGTCGCGGGGAGCCTGACTCGGTTGCTCGTGGTGGGCGTGGTCGCGGGCGCATTGTCGCCCGTCGGGTCGATCGTTCTGCAAGCGCGGATCGGGGTGTCGGCGCGCGCGGAGCGCCTGAGGTTGTTCACGGTGCAGTCGACCGCGCTGCACGCGGCGTGCATGGCCGGGATGCTGGTGCTGCCGGCGCTCGTGGAGCGGGCGCCCCGCTCGGCGTTCGTGGTTCTCGGAGCGCTCACGACGAGCGGCGCCCTCGTCACTTGGTGGGCCTCCCGGGTCCTGACCGGACCCTCACCCGTCGCGTTTGCGGGCGGCGATAACGAGGTTGGGCGAGTCGACGGACGTGAACCGTCTCTCGACGACGAAGCCGTGCTGATCGAGCAGGCGAGCCATGCGGCGGCGGGGTGGGCGTGGTAGACGACCGGTAGGCGCTCAACAGGTTGCAGGTTCGAATCCTGCCGAGCGCACCCGGAGTGCGACACCAGTACAGGTCGGATCCCCGAAAGGGCATCCGACCTGTTTTGCGTTCCGTCTTCGAACGCCCATCTCGCGCCCATCTCCGAGGCTCAGCCGAACGGAGCCGCCAGGCGCAGGACTGTGACGACGAGCACTCCGGGGCTGACTTCGTAGCGCAGGACCACGTTGGCCACGGCTACCTCACGTCGGTCTCGATCACCTCGGACCGACGCCGATCCGCAACCATACGGATCGCGGCCGATCGAACCGTCGACCACAGCTCGCACTTCCCGCTGTCGAGCGGCCGACAGCTTGGCCAGTTCGGCTTCCGCCAGGCCCGCGTACTGCACGAGATAGCTCATCAGTCCCCCAGTTCGCGTGGCTTGCCCTCGCTGTCGAAGAAGCCGAACTTCTCGCCGGCGCGGGCGCGTGCAGCGTTCTCCTCGTCCTCGATGTCGGCCTCCGGAGGCAGCGCCCAGCCGAGCAGTGCTCGGGCCTGGATCTGATCGAGCGGCGTCGAGTACATCTCCTCGTCGAACGCCGCGCGCCGTTCTTCGGGCAACGCCGCGCGGATCTTGGCAAGCGTGTTCGGCAATACGATTCGCTCGCCGCGCACAACGGTGGTGTATCCCTCGGCCATGACGCTCCCTGACGACGATTGCGATCGGTACGTGACAGCGTCGCACCGGCGACCGATCGGGCGGTAGCAGCGCACCGGGCGAGCGCGACGGCTCGCGAGGGGGCGCTCGGCCCGCCCTGCTCACGTGCCCGCTGCGACCTTTACCGTCAGGGCCAGGATCGAGTCCAGGGACGGGGCGAAGGCCAGGGCGCGGATTTCGGCCACCAGGGCTCTGGCGTCGCGGCGGGTGCCGCCCAGGCGGTCGCAGGTTTCCAGGTCGAATTGGTAGTCCGTCAGCTCCGGGGTCAGGGGTGCCTCGCAGGCCCATTCGCCGTCGAGGCCGGCCAACCCGTCGAGCACCGCTTCCGGGCGCAGGTGTCCGGTTCGGCACAGTTCGTCGATGCCGCCGGGTGGGCCGCTCGCGCCGGACGCGGCCAGTCGGGCCGCGATGATCGCGTTGCCCGCCGCGACCCCCTCGGCCACCCCAAGGCCGCCGCCCGCGCCCATCGGGATGCCGACGAACTCCCCCGCGATGCCCACCGCGTCCCGGATCCGGGACCGGTCCAGCGTCATCAATCGGGCCGCCGCCAGCGTGGCGCCCAGCACCCCGACCGAGCGCGAGCCCGCCGAACCGGCCAGTCGACAGGCCATCTCGTGCCCGGCGATCACCGCGACCAACACCTCGTCGCCGCGCGCCTTGACCTCCTGGCCGACCGCGAGCGCCGCCGGCAGCACCACGGCCATCGCCGCGCCGGCGCCATCCGGTTCGACACCGGCACCGGACCCGAAACCGGGGCCGGCACCGGCACCGAAACCCGGGCCGGACCCGAAGCCGGAACCAGACCCGGCCCCGGAGCCAAGTCCGCCCCGCGTCGCCCCGATCAGCATGCCGTTCGCCAGCGCGGCGGCGGGCGCCCCGAGTCGACCCGCCGCGTGTCCGATCAGCTCGGCCTCGGGCGGGCCGCCGATCCCGACCGCGACATGCACGGCCGAGTCCACGGTGCCCACGCGCGCCGCGCCGACCCCGCCGGCGATCGCCGTCAGGATCCGCCGATTGGTCGCCCGCCGTACCGTCACCGGGATATGACGCAACGTCAGTTCAGTGGCCCAATCGGCGAATTCGCCCGATACCGGCATGGAACCCCTCCCCGTACCTCGACTGCCCGACGACGTGGCGCGAAAGGACGGCGCAATGTCCCATTGTGACCGCCCTGGTGACGTCGCGTCAGCCCCCAATCACCGGGAGGTGGGGGATCCGAACGAAGAAACAACGAAGAAACAACGCCGCGAATCAGCGCAGCACGCCCGCCGTCCGCGCCGCGGTCAGCCACTGCGGGAACTCGGACAGGATCCGGTCGTACAACTCGACGTCGGAGATCCGGTCGATGTCGTCGACCTGGAAGAACCCGGCGTTGTCCACCAGCCGCCCGGGCATCGTGTCGATCCGCTCCAGGATCCCGTAGTTCGACTGTCCCAGACCGACGAACTGCCAGAAGATCGGCAACCCCGCGGCGTCGATCAACAGCCGCTCGATCTGCTTGCTGCGGTTGATCCCGCCGTCCGAGAAGAACAGCACCAGCACCGGCGCGCCCGGCTCGCGGCGGTAGCGCTCGACAATGTCCTCGATCACCGCCGGTTCGTTGTTGCCGCCGAACACCCCGGACAGCCGATCCGGCACCCGCTGCGCCCCGTTCGGCAGCGGCGGCGACTGCGACCTGCGACCGCCGCCGTCGATGTACACGTTGGCGTCGATCCAGCCCGGCAGTTGCGGGATCCGGACCGGGTCGAGCCGGGCGAACTCGTCGGCGAAGATCCACGCGTCCAACTCGCCGTCGTCGTCCAGGCGGGCCGCGATCGGCGCCATCCGCTCCACCAGGCGACCCACCGCGCCGGTGGCGTACTGCGCGCGCATCGAGCCGGAGCGGTCGAGGACGATCGCCACCCGGGCGACCACGTCGCGCAGGCCCTTCTTCTCCAGGGTGATCCGCACCGCCTCCTTGCGCAGCGAGATCCGTGCGCCCACCTCCGCCGGCAGACCGGCCAGTTGCGGGTCCTCCGCAGGCGCGGGCAGCCGCATCGTCGGCTCGTCGCTGTACGGCGGCGGCGCCCACCCGGGCGTGGCACCCACCGGTGCGACCGGCAACGTCCCGGCGGGGAGCCCGGAACCGACGGACGAAGCGCGCGACGCGGACGAAGCGGCCCCGGCGCCCGGCTCCTGATCCGTCTCCCCCACATCCACGCCGTAGTCCGTCGCGAGCCCGGCCAGCCCGGTGTCGTAACCCTGCCCGATCGCCCGCAACTTCCAGATCCCCTGCCGCCGGTACAGCTCGCCGAGCACCAGCACGGTCTCGCCGCCGGCGCCGGCCCGCACCGCGAAGGTGGCCGCCGTACCGCCCCCGGCGTCCAACATGGCCAGCGCCAACCCGCCGACCGAGGCGAACGTGCCCTCGTGCACCGACGCGGCCAACACCACCCGGTCCACGTCGGCGGGCAGCGCGCCGGGGTCGACCACGACCGCCTCGCCGCCCGCCGCCGCGCCGAGGTGCCGTACCGCGCCGCCCGCCGCGGCGGGCTGGTTGTAGAACACGAAGTCCTCGTCCGAGCGCACCTTGCCGTCCGATCCGAGCAGCAGCGCCGAGACGTCCGCGCTCGGCGCCTCGGCCGCGCGGCGGAGCACCAGGGTCAACGGGCCCGCGGGAACCGGGACATTGGCCCCGGCGATCAGAGTCGTCATGGTCGTCAGTGTGGCCCGAAGCGACGACCTGCCGCACAGATGTACGCGCCGGCCCGGCGCCGGACGTGATCGGCGTCACGAGTGATGGACCGGCACATCGTGAATGATCGCCCCCATCCGGTGGGAACCAAGCGGTTATGGGCAACAACGGTCATCATCCGGGCGCCAATCGCGCGGACCCCGGCGAGTGGAGCGAGGTCGAGCACGAGCGTGCCCGGCTGCTGATCGAGCGCGCGGCCTCGATCGCCCGCCGCCTGGAGTCGCTGTGCGCCGCCGAGGCGGCCGCGACGCAGTGCGGCCCGAGCCGCACCTGACGGTGCCACCCGGGCCGTTCGTAGGGCCCGGCAGGCCCCACGCGACGCCCCGTCCCCTCCACGGCACGTCGTGGTACTGCGGTCGACCGATCGGCCAACTCGCCATCAGAACCCACAAAACGGCCGAAAGCGACCGCATCCCCCGGTATTCGCACAGGAGATACGGCCGCCCCCGACCGTCGACGCGCGATGCATCCGCGCGCGGTACATCCACGCGGCAGCACGCCGCGTCCGCACTGTTCACTCGACCGCCGTGCACCGCGTCGCGGGCACCGCACGGCGTACGCCGAACCATCGGGACCGGCAGGGGTCCCGGGGGAGTTCTAGCGCAGGACCAGCTTCTGGCCCGGCAGGATCAGGTCGGGGTTGGTGCCGACCACGCCCTGGTTCTTCGCGTACAGCGACTGCCAGCCACCGCTCACGTGGCTCGCCGCGGCGATGCCGCTGAGCGTGTCGCCGGACTTGACCACGTAGGTGCCCTCGACCGAGGTGGTCTCCACCGTCGTGGCCGACTCCGACTTGGTCACCGACTCCGACTTGGCCAGCGGCTCCGACTTGGCGACCGGGGCCGACTTCTTCGGCGTCTCGCTCTGCGGCGTGGCGTCGACCTTCTTCGGGGTGCTCTTGGGCGTCGAAGCCTTCTTCGACGGGGTGGTGCTGCCGGCGTCCTCGGACGGGCTGCCGCCGCCGCGGGTCAGGCCGGCCTTCTTCGAGCACACCGGCCAGGCGCCCGGGCCCTGGGTCTTGAGCACGTTCTCGGCGACCCGGATCTGCTCCGCCTTCGAGGCGCCCTGCGGGCTACCGGTGCCGCCGTTGGCGCGCCACGTGCTCTGCGTGAACTGCAGGCCGCCGTAGTAGCCGTTGCCGGTGTTGATGGACCAGTTGCCGCCGCTCTCGCACTCGGCGACCTTGTCCCAAGTGGAAGTCGTGGCAGCGCCGGCCGAGGTCGCGGTCGCGAGCCCGACGAGCGGGGTGGCGGCGACGACGCCGACGATGGTCGCGGTGCGCAGACGACGCTGGGTCCGACCCATGCCGCGGTGCGTGTTGGTGCTGCGACCGAAAGCGTTGCGGAGAGACATACATTCCTCTCGGAATTCCCCTGGGGCGGATGGACCGGCGCGATCCTTGCGGATCACCCCTGCCCGGAACCGAACGGTCACGCCTGAGCGTGATGTCCGATGCCGCTACCCCGCGGCCCTCCCAGACCGCGAGTTCCGCCATGCCTTGCCGGCGGGAACCCAGGAGGTGCGATTTGCACGACGCCAGGACCATAAACAGGTTATCCGGCCGTTATCAACCCGCTCGGGCATTTACGCAGGTCAGGATAGGTATTAGAAATGCCCTGCCGACCCCGCCGAGCCGCCTTCCGGGCCGGATTCGCGTTTACCGGGGTCGAAACCAGGGAACCTTTTGCCCCTTTTGACCCCCAGCTCTACACAATCTGCGATCGCCGCGTGACGCACTGTCGAATTATCACCGGATGCGATCGGATGCTCACCGGAACCACCGGCCCGGCGGCCGCATTTCCACCGATCCTTACGTACCTTTATGTCCGGCTTACACGTGTGGGGTGAGCGGCATCACAATTTCGCCGATGACAGTCGGCATACACACCGGGTATAACCGGCCGAACAACGCTCGGGACACCGGCGCCGGCCTGCGTGTTTTCACTCTTCGAGAGCACTCCGCCACCGGCCGGAAAAGTATGCCGAATGCGATCCCGGCCACCTTGAAACATGTGACCCGCGCCACTTTCACCCGTGCGTGGGGCTATTCGCCGCCCTTTCGGGCGACACCGACCCGGAAGACGGCGTTCCGGAAGCCCGACCACCGGGAAAGCGCGCCGATATCACGATGCGTGGCAGCGGGAAAGCGGATTCCCGAGCGCCGAAAGTCGCGCCCGGCGCATCCCCGGGCGCACCTCCACGCGCACCCCTATATATAGGAGCGCCAAGAGCGCTCTCGGCGCGTCCGACGCGCCGGTCGCGAATCAGTTGCCCGGCCCGCCCTTGGCCCGAGGCAGCAGACCACTTTCGCTCGCGGTGCCCACGCCGTGCGTGCGATCGCTGACATCCGACTTCGCGAACACACGCAGCAGGTGCGTCTTCACCGTCGCCTCGGCGATCACCAGCCGCTTGCCGATATCCGCGTTGGAGAGCCCGTCGGCCACCGCGTCCGGCACCTGCACCTCACGCGTGGTCGGCACCACCGGCGCGGGTCGGCGCATCCTCGCGACCAGCCGCTCCGCGACCCTGGGGGCCGGGACGGTCTGCCCCCGGGCCGCCAACCGCTCGACCGGCTCGACCGCGGCCAGGCCGTCGCCCGCCTCGCCGACGATCTCGACGGTGGGCTCCGAGGCCGGCAGCGCGACCACTCCGGCCCGCATCACCGAGTGGTCGTCCACCACGATCACGCGCAGCGGGTCCGGGTCCTGTCCGCCGCCGCACCCCGGCGCTGATTGGCCTCGGCCAACCGCCGCTGGGCGCTCTCCGGTTCGCCGTCCAGGGCGCGTACCCGCCGATCGCTCTGCCGGGTCACCCCGGGATCGCCTTTCCCGGCCACGGCCATCGGGCCCAGGCCCAGCAGCAGCCAGAACAGGATGTACCACGGTGCGGCGTCCGGGCCCGGAACGAATCGGTGGGCTGCGGCCGTTCGGGCATACCGATCAGCCTACTTTTTCGGCCGCACGGTCGGGGTCGGGCCGCGAAGCCGTACGCCGCCGGGATGCGGCCCGAACCCGGATCAGCCGCGCAGGGTGGTGATGAATTCCTCGGCCAGATCCAGGAACTCGGCCGGCGAGGAGGTGGTCAGCTGGGCGTCGACGAAGACCTCGTCCGCCCCCGCCGCCTCGGTGGAGCGCAGGTAGTCGCAGATCTGGCCGACCGTGCCGCGCTGGTGCGCATGCGCCGGATCGGTGCGGGACGCGGTGACGGTCGGGTTCACCCGGACCACCAGGCGCAGTTGCCCCGGGTCCCGCCCCGCCTCCTGCGCCGCCTTGGTGGCCAGACCCCACAGGCCGGTCAGGTACGGCAGCGGCATCGCCCCCGCCAACCAGCCGTCGGCGCGCCGCCCGACCCGCTCCAGGGCCGCCGGGCTGAAGCCGCCCAGGAGCAGCGGCGGGCGCGGACGCTGGACCGGCTTGCGGCCGATCCGGGACGGCGGAATCGTCCAGTACCGTCCCTGATGCGCCACCGGATCCGAACCCCAGACCGCCTCCAGCACGTCGAGCGTCTCCTCCAGACGCCCGCCGCGGTCCTCCCACGGCACGCCGACCGCGGTGTACTCGTCGCGCAACCAGCCGAGGCCGATGCCCACATCCAGGCGCCCGTGGCTGAGCAGGTCCAGGGTGGTCAGCGTGCGGGCGAGCAGTACGGGTGGCTGCCACAGCGCATTGAGGGTGCTGCTGCCGAGCCGCACCCGTTCGGTGGCGGTCGCGGCCAGGGTCAGGGTGAGCAGCGGGTCCAGGTGGGTGACGAACTGCTCGGGCATCACCCCGTCCCGGCCCGGATAGGGGTCGCTGGGCCGGATCGGGCCGAGGATGCGGTCCCCGACCCACAGACTGTCGTAGCCCAGGTCCTCGAGCGCACGACTGATGTCGAGCACGAGATCCGGATCGGCGAACGCGCCGAACTGGGGGACTGCGAAACCGATGCGCACGAAACGTTCCTTGCTCTTTCCGGACAGGTGTCGCGGCCTCGAAGTGACGCAGCCGCCGGACCACCGAGTCTGCACACCGCGCCGGCAGCACACTTGCAATCTGCTTGCAGGTCTCATGAGCACCGTATCGGCACCTCACGGGCACCTCGGCGGGAGCCCACCGGCACCTCGGCGGGAGCCGAGGGCGCGGCGCTAGGCTGCCTCGATCATGGTGAAGATCGGCGTACTGGGCCCACTCACCGTCGAGGTCGAGGCACGGCAGGCGGAGGTCGGCGGCCCGCTGGCCCGCCGGTTGCTCGCCCTGCTGTTGCTCGCGCGGGGCGACGTGGTGCCCGCCGAGCGGCTCGTCGACCGGCTGTGGCAGGGCGACCCGCCGCCCCGGGCCACCGCTTCCCTCCAGACCTACATCGCCCGGCTGCGTCGTGTGCTGGAACCCGACCGCCCCCCGCGTACTCCCGCACGTCTGCTGGTCAGCGCGCCGCCGGGCTACGCGCTGCGCCTCGCGGCCGGGGAGCATACCGTCGACGCCTGGCAGTTCGAGCGCGAGGTGGAGTACCTACGGGAACTCCTGCCCACCGCCCCCGCCGAGGCCGCCCGGCGACTCGAGTCGGCACTGCGGCACTGGTCGGGCGCCGCGTACGCCGAGTTCACCGACGAGTCGTGGGCCGCCGACGAGAGCGCCCGGCTCGGCGAACTGCGGCACACCGCTCGGGAGATGCTGGCCTCCGCTCGACTGCTCGGCGGCGATCCGGGCGCGGCGGCCCTGGACGCCGAGGCGCTCACCCGCGAGCAGCCGCTGCGCGAGGAGGGCTGGCGGCTGTTGGCCCTGGCGCTGTGGGGCGGCGGCCGGCCGGGCGAGGCGCTGGCCGCGCTGCGCCGGGCCCGATCCGTGCTGAACGAGGAACTGGGTATCGATCCGGGGCCTCGGCTCGCCGAGTTGGAGCAGGCGGTGCTGCGGCAGCGGCACGAGGTCCTGCACCGGGAGTTGCCGGCGGCGCCCGCCGGCCCGCCCGCGCCCGCCGACCTGCGCACGCCCACCGGCCCGTCCGCACCCACCGGCCCGTCCGCACTCGCGCGGACCGCGCCGGCGGCCGGGCCGCTGCCGGGTCGGCCGGCCGAGCCGATGACGCTGACGCTGACCGCGGGCCCGTTGCTCGGTCGGCAGGCCGAGGTGGTGGCGCTGACCGACACCGTGGCCCGGGCACGCGCCGGCCACTCGCGCGTACTGCTCCTGTCCGGCGAAGCGGGCATCGGCAAGTCCAGTGTGCTGGACCTGCTGGAGCGCCAACTGCCGGAGCAGGGCTGGTTGGTGGCCACCGGACACTGCCCGGAGACGGATGGTGTCCCGCCGGGCTGGGCCTGGCTCGACCTGGTGCACACGTTGTCCGCCGCGGCGCCGCCCGGGCCGTACGCCGCCGACCTCGCGCCGCTGCTGACCGCGGGCGCCGAACCGTCGACCGGCGCCGAGGACTCCGGGTCCGACCACACCGGTCGGTTCCGGCTGCACCGCGCGCTGCCCGCCTGGCTGGCGACCATCGCCGCCGGACGGCCGCTCGCCCTGCTCCTGGACGACCTGCATCGGGCGGACCAGGAGACCGTCGAACTCTTCGTACTGTGCGCCGAGCGGCTGCGGCGCGCACCCGTGCTGCTGGTCGCCGCCTACCGCCCCGACGAGGGCGACCTGACCGGCGCGCTGGCCCGCCTCGCCCGGCTGGACCCGGCCCGGCTGGCCCTGCGTGGCCTGGCCGCGGAACATGCCGAGCGGCTGTTGGCCGAGGCCTGCCCGATGCCGATCGGCGAGCACACCGCAGCCGCGCTGATCGAACGCACCGAGGGCAACCCCTTCTATCTGCGCGAGATCTCCCGCCTGGTGGCCGAGGAGGGCGAGGCGGCCGCGCTGGCCCAGGTCCCGCAGGGCGTGGTGGACGTGGTCCGGCGCCGGCTGGCCCGGCTGAACCCGGCCCACGCGGCGGTACTGCGCCTGATGGCGGTATCCGGCCGGCAGACCCCGGTGGATGTCCTGGTCGCCGCCGCCGACACCGACGAGGACGGCGTACTGGACGCGCTGGACGCGGGGCTCGCGGCCGGCCTGCTCGGCGAACCCCGCCCGGGCCTGGTCCGGTTCAGCCACGCGCTGATCCGCGACGCGCTCGAAGCGGACCTGACCCGGCTGCGCCGCGCCCGGATGCACTCCCGGCTCGGTCACAGCCTGGTGGCCGGCGGCGCCGGCGATGTCGCCGCGATCGCCCACCACTTCCTGGAGGCGTGCGCGGTCTCCGCGACCGACGCGGTGTCCGCCGTGGCCTACGCGCGTCGCGCGGCCGAACAGGCCATCCGGCGACATGCCCCGGAGGTGGGGGAGCGCCTGCTGATCGAGGCCCTGGACTGCCTGGAGCGGCATCGCGGCGCGTTCACCGGAACGGACCCGGTCGGCCTGGAGGTGTCACTGCTCGGCCGACTGGTGCACTGCCGGATTCGGCTCGGCGCGACCGGCGCCGCCCAGCGGGCCCGCCACCGGGCGGTCGAGCTGACCCGGGCCTACGCTCGCGACGACCTGATGATCGAGGCGTACACCTCGTGGACCGAGCCGACCCCCTGGATCACCCGGCCGTACGGCAGCACCGACACGGTGGCCGAGGCCGATCTGACCCGGCTGCTCGCGCTCCCGTCCCTGGCCCCGCGTACCCGGTGTCTGCTCCTGGACCAGCTCGCCGGCGCCCTGGACACCGCCGACGGCCGCGCCGAACACACCGCCCGCCGGGCGTTGGCCCGGGCCCGCGAGGTGGGCGAGCCGCAACTGCTCGCGCTCACCCTCGCCTCGCTGGCCCGGCTGACCGTCTTCGAGCAGGCGCACGACGAACGGATGGAGCTCAGCCGCGAGTTGGCTGCACTCGCCGAGGAACACGACTGGCCCGAGCACGCGTGGATGGCCGCCCACACCGCCGCGACCGCGGCCGCCACCCGCAACGACGTGCCCGCGCTGCACGAGCACTGCGCCCGGGCGGAGGAGCTCGCACAGACCTACGAGCTCGGCGGCGCGAGTACGATCGGCCGCTTCCGACACGCGATGACCGCGATGGCCGAGGGCCGCTTCCCGGCCGCCGAACAGGCACTCGCCGAGGCCGTCGAGGCGCTACGCGGCCAGGGCACCCTGCAGGCCGAGGACAACGGCGTCGCCCTCACCCTGTGCCTGCGGCTGCAACAGGGCCGACTCGCCGAGGCGTTGCCGCAGATGTCGGCCCTGTGGGAGCGCTACCGGCCCACGGCGGCCGACCTGCTGACCCTGACCCTGCTCGCCGCCGGCCGAACCGCCCGAGCCCGCGAGGTGTTCGCCGAACGCGCCCCGATCCGCCGGGACTTCATGTTCTCCCACTTCACCGCCCTGCGCGCGATGGCGGCCGTCGCCCTGGCCGACCACGAGGCCGCCGCCGAAACGTACCGGCAACTCCTCCCGCTCCGCGACGTCGTGGCCGGCGCCATCACCCTCTCGGTCCCGCTGCGCCCAGTGGCCCAGTCCCTCGGCGAACTGGCCCTCCTGCTGAACCGCCCGGAGGAGGCCGAGGAGCACTTCGCCCACGCCGAACACATCGCCCGAAAGTGGAACTCCCCCCACTGGACCCAGGCCGCCCAAGCCGCCCGAACCAAGGCACAGCACCAACCGAAGCCACCCCACCTCTGAGCCCGCGCCGCCCCGCCCGCCCAAGCCCGACAAAGCCGGACGGCGGCCCCCGAACCACTCCGGGAACCGCCGCCCACCTGCGTACTCGTACCGCACAACCGCTCCCTGCGGAGGACGTGGGATTCGAACCCACGAACAGAGTCACCCCTGTTAGCAGTTTTCAAGTCTCAGCCCCCGTGTGACGCACGGTACGGCGCGGCCCCAACGGTGCCGCGCCGTACGCCTTTTCCCTGGTCAGAGGACGTGCGTATGACGTCCGGTACGTAGCTCCGGGACCCGGTTCGCAAGCATCCGGGCACACCTCGGGCACACCCGGAGTAGGGTGCCGGCTGGAAACGGGCTTCGCACCGATGGACTCAAGCGATACGAGGCGTCGGGTGGCGCTGGGTAATCACACGCCCATCGCGAAAACTGGCCGGCAGCGAGTTGGACGAGCGACATCGTCGCGAGATCATGACCGCAGCTAAGGTCGTGATGGTCGACCACGGGGTCCATTGAACCTTGGCCGTCAGTGCTGCCGGCGACGCGGATGCTGCGGGCATGACCGCGCATGCCGCATTTGCACTAAAAGAAGAGAAAAAGAGCTAATGACCGATTCAATGAAACTGGTCGCAACCGCACTCCCCGGGAACTAAACCCGCAGGTCATCGAGACTGCTCCCCGCGCACGCGGGGATGGTCCCGTGCGGGTGTTGGTCTCGACGAGCTCTTCCGGCTGCTCCCCGCGCACGCGGGGATGGTCCCCGGGGCCTTCCTCGATCACGCGGCCGGGCACCGCATGTACGCCTTGTTCCACACGATCGCGTTCCGAGGGCTTCGCCGTGGCGAAGCGTGCGGGCAGCCCTGGACGGACATCGATCTCGATCGCGCCGAGCTGACGGTGTCCCAGCAAATCGTTCAGTACGGGACCGTGATCGAGGTCTCGACGCCGAAGAGCGAAGCCGGGTCGCGCACCACCCCGCTCGACGACGGCTGTGTGTCTGCGCTGCGGGCGCACCGGCCTTCCGCCGATTCGGCTGCACGATCTTCGGCATGTGGCCGCGACGCTCGCCCACGCCGGCGGTGCCGACCTGAACACGATCAAGGAAATGCTCGGCCACTCCACGATCGCGATCACCGCAGACATCTATACGAGCGTGCTGCCCGAGGTGGCGCGAGCCGCCGCCGGAGCCGCCGCGCGGCTCGTTCCCAGGGCCAACGCAAGTACCGCCGGGCTCACTTCGGGCTCACTTACGAGCCCTGGTGAGACACCGGCGGTACTGTCCACCGACAACCTTGCAGGTCAGCGGAGGACGTGGGATTCGAACCCACGAACAGAGTCACCCCTGTTAGCAGTTTTCAAGACTGCCGCCATCGGCCACTAGGCGAGTCCTCCAGCGCCGCGACCGGGTCGGGTGCGGGCGGCATCAGTCTCTCATGAGCGATGCGGCGGATCACTGGGGATTCGGGGCCGGTGGGTTCGGCGGCGGGAGGTGGGTCAGTTGTCGCCGACGCGCTGGCCCAGGGTGACGTCGGTGCCGGCTTCCTTGCCGTCGCGTTGGTAGGTGACCTTCACCTTGTCGCCGGGGTGGTGGCTCCAGATCTCGCTGAACAGGTCCTCGTAGGAACCGATCGGGCGGTTGTTGAGCTTGGTGATCACGTCGCCGGGCTTCAGGCCCGCCTTGGCCGCCGGGCCGTTCGCGGTGACCGGGTCCTGGCCGTTGGTGCTCTGTGCGACGATCTGCGCGCCGGTGCCGGTGTAGCGCGAGTCGGGCAGGATGCCCATCTGCGCGTAGACCGGCTTGTTGCCCTGGATCAGGGTGTCCGCGACCCACCGGGCCTGGTTGATCGGGATCGCGAAGCCGAGGCCGATGCTGCCGGACTCCTGCTGCTGGCCGAACGGCGACTGGCCGCCGCCACCGGTCGAGCGGATTGCCGAGTTGATCCCGATCACCTCGCCCGACGCGTTCAGCAGGGGGCCGCCGGAGTTGCCGGGGTTGATCGCCGCGTCGGTCTGGATCGCGTTCATGTACGAGACCTGCTGCTGGTCGCCGGAGGCCACCGGGCGGTCCTTGGCGCTCACGATGCCCGTGGTCACCGTGTTGGAGAGGGTGAACGGCGCGCCGATCGCGATCACCGGGTCGCCGACCGCGATCTTGTCGTTGTCCCCCAGCGGCATCGGCTGCACGTTCGCGGGCATGTCGTCGACCTTGATCACCGCGAGGTCGTAGCCCTGGGCGCGGCCGACGATCTTGGCCGGCTTGGTGGTGCCGTCGGAGAAGGTCACGCTCAGGTCGCCACCGGCGGCGGCCAGCGAGACCACGTGGTTGTTGGTGAGGATGTGGCCCTGCCGGTCGTAGATGAAGCCGGCGCCGGTGCCGGTCTCGGTGCCCTGGCCGGACACCTTGCCCTTGGTCTTGATCGTCACGGTGCTGGGCACCGCCTGCTTGGCGATGCCCGCCACGCTCGTGGGCGAGCGGTTCAGCGAGGCCGGATCCACCGGCGAGGAGGACGGGCTGACGCCCGCCGAGGCCGGCTTGTCGTCCTTGTCCACGATCCACGCGCCCACGCCGCCGCCGACGCCACCGGCGAGCAGCGCGGCCAGCACGGCCGCGACCAGGATCCCGGACGGCTTGCGCCGCGGCTTCGGCGGCGCCGCGAATCCCGGGTAGCCCGGGTAGCCGGGGTAGGCGCCGGTGGTCCCGAACGGCGGCACCCCCGCGCCCCCCGCAGCCCCCGCGGCCGGTCCGGCCGCGAACGCGGCGGGCACCTCGGCGCCCGGCTCGCCCACCGGCGGCAGCGGCGCGGTCACCGGCGCGACCGGCGTCGCCTCGCCGTGCGGCTGCCCGATGGTCGGCGCCTGCACCGGCTTGGCCGGCACCTCCGAGCGCACCTCACGCTCGGCCGCGCCGGACCGGAATTCCGGCTCCTCGGCCTCGGCCCGAACCACCGGCTCGGCCGACTCGGATCGTGCTGGTGTGGCGGGAGACGATCCGTGGCCCTCCCCCGGCACCGGTGAACCGACTTCGCCGCCGGTCACGTCGCGGTCGTCGCTCACGGTCTTCCTCCCACACACTTCGGAATCGTTGGTGGTCACAGACTCCCCGACGCCCTGTCTGAACACCGTAAGCACCGGGCGGTCGGTTCCCCCGTCCCGCTTATCCCGGGGTTATCCGCGCAGGTCGCACCCCGTACGCCGAGGCGAGCGCGAGCCGAAAATCCGCGAGATCCGCGAGATCCGCGAGATCCGCGAGATCCGCGAGATCCGCGAGATCCGCGAGATCCGCGAAATCCGCGCAATCCGCGCAATCCGCAGCGGGAGACGTCGGAAACCGCCGCTCGACGGCCTGCACCAGGGCGCCGAAAGGACCGTATCGCCGACCCCGCGCCACCCCACCGAGGGGTCCCGCGCGGCCCGCGCCGCCGGCGGACACGGCGGACACCCTGCCGTCACCCGGTGCTCACCTCGGGATGGCACGATTGTTCCGTGTCCACCACCGGGGCGCGCCCACTGCGCGCCAACGTGCAGGTCGTCGCCCATCGAGGCGCGTCCGACACCGTCCCCGAACACACGCTCGCGGCCTACAAACAGGCCATCGAGGACGGCGCCGACGCACTCGAATGCGATGTCCGACTGACCGCCGACGGCCATCTGGTGTGCGTCCACGACCGCCGGGTCGATCGCACCTCCAACGGCAGCGGCATCGTCTCGACGCTGGAACTCGCCGAGTTGTCGGCGCTCGACTTCGGCTCCTGGAAGGAATCCGGCCAGGAGTCCGGCCAGGAGTCCGGCGAGGAGTCGGGCGAGGAGTCCGGCCAGGAGTCGGGCGAGGAGTCCGGCCAGGAGTCGGGCGAGAAAACCGGCGTCGACCGCGTACACCCGGAGGAGCCCGAGGCCCCCGACTGGGACCGCACCTCCGTACTGACCCTGGAGCGCCTGCTCGAACTCGTCGTCGACGCGCCGCGCACGGTGCGCCTGGCGATCGAGACCAAACACCCCACCCGGTACGCGGGTCTGGTCGAGCGTCGCCTGGTCGACCTGCTCGACCGGTTCGGCCTGTCCCGGCCCGGCGGCGAGGACCCGTCGCTGGTCCGGGTGATGAGCTTCTCCCAGCTGTCCCTGCGTCGGATGCGGCTGCTGGCGCCCGAGTTGCCCACGGTGTTCCTGATGGAGCACGTCCCGCTGCTGTTCCGCGACGGCACGCTGCCGCGCGAGGTGCGCATCGCCGGCCCGAGCATCGACATCGTCCGCGCCCATCCGCGCTATGTCGCGCGCCTGCACCGGGCCGGCCACCGGGTGCACGTGTGGACCGTGGACACCCCCGAGGACGTCGAACTGTGCCTGCGGCTCGGCGTGGACGCCATCATCACGAATCGGCCACGACAGGTATTGGCCCAGGTGTCCGGTTAGCCCCATTAGGGGGCGTACGCTGGTAGCCTTTCGAGCCGTTATATCCGACTTGGCAGGATCGCATCCCCCGGCACGCCCCTGTGCGCGTCGGAGCGCGTGGCGCACCGCCGTTTCCGGTCCGTCGGCATCGGGCATCTCAAGCCCGACGCGCGAGACATGTGCGCGAGGCAGGCGTGTGCACTAAGGAGGCCGGGGGTGGCAATGGTCGTGGCCCGTGGGGTGCCCGATTCCGCGGCGGTGTTGGTACCGCACGCTCCGGTCGGGGTGTCCGCGGCTCGGCACCGCCTGGCCGGCGACCTCGACGAACGCGGCATCGCCGGTGACGTCGCGGACGACGCGGTGCTGATCCTTTCCGAATTGTTGAGCAACGCGCTGCGGCACGCCCGCGCGCTGCCGTCCGGCAACGTCCGGGCCGCGTGGTGGGTGCGTCCCGACGGACTGCTCGCCATCGAGGTCACCGACGGCGGCAGCTCCACCCGCCCCCGGCAGGCCAGCCCCTCGCTGAGCGCGCACGGCGGCCGGGGACTGTCCATCATCGGCACCCTCGCCGCCGACTGGGGTGTGCGCGGCACGCCGGACGAGGTCACCGTGTGGGCCCTGATCCCGATCGAGTCGCGCGCCGCCGACCGACTGTGGGACGAGTTCGACCTGGACGCCGTGGACCCGCTCGACTGAACCCGCGCCGCGAAGCCCCATCGCCCCCGCCGCCCCCGCCCGCGCGGCGCCCCGGGCAACGCCTCCCCCGCACCGGCCCGCCCCACCCGTGCGCACGTTCGGGCGGCGACCCGGGCCCGCGGAACTCAGTACCCTCGGACCTGGTGAGTCGTCGACCACCATCCCCCGACACCGAGGCGGAGAGACCGCAGCATGGGCAAGAAGGCCGCGCTGAAGGGCCACACCGGCAACAAGACCCAGACCGCAGCCGTCACGGGATCCGTCCCGGCCGTCGGCGGTCGCGAGCCGTGCCCGTGCAACTCGGGCCGCCGGTACAAGGCGTGTCACGGGCGCGAGGCGGCCTCCGCCGCCGAGACGCTCGTCCTGCGTCCCTTCCAGGGGCTCCCGAACGAGTGCGACTGGATCGCGCTGCGCGAGCTGGTCCCGGCCGCCACCGCGCGGTTGACGCTGACCGGCGCGCACGCCGAGCAGACCGTCACGCTGGCGACCGTGCTGCCGATGGCCTGGCCCGCGTTGCGCCGCGCCGACGGCACCATCCTGGTCGGCCTGCAGACGCACACCAGCTCCGGCGACGTCAGCCGGGATCTGGCGCACGCGCTGGAGCGCGCGCTCGACCAGGAGGACGGCACCTCGGTCGCCCCGGGCCCGCTGCCCGAGTCCGGCGACCGGCTCCAGGACCTGCTCGACCTGTCCAAGCCGCTGGAGATCACCGTCCACCAGGGCTTCGACTTCTGGGTGGACGACCCGGCCGCGATGAACGCCGAGGTGAGCGCGTCGCTGGAGCGGGCCAACGCGGCGGCGATGCCGACCGTACGGCTGACCTCGGTGGACGCCGCGTACTGGTGCGGCACCACCGAGAAGAACCACCTGCGCTGGGTGATGCCGTACGCCGAGGAGGAGTTGCTCGACGCGATCGCCCGGCTGCACGCGGCCGGCGAGTCGAGCCTGGGCGAGGGCACCCGCTTCGTCGGCTCGTTCCGCGCCCACGGGCTGCTCGTGCCGGTGTGGGACCTGCCGACCACGATGAGCGCCGAGGACGTGGAGAAGCCGGCCCGCGAGTTCGGTGAACGGCTCGCTGCGGCGATGGCCGACACCAGCCCGCTGACGCCGCGTCAGCGCAGCGCCCGCAACGGGCTGCTGAACCGGCAGATCACGCTGAACTAGGGCGACACCAGGGCGGCGCCGGCCGACCCGACCCGCACCGACGTGGATCGCCCGGGTCGGCCGCACCCACGGCCGACCCGGGCACTCGCCGACCACCGAGCATCCGCCCGTTCCGCACGCCCCGGCCGGCCACGAGCACCCCGAGTCAAGTCCGGCGCACCGGGCCTGTCGCGGGCCCGGCACTAACGAGAGTCGGGAGTCCGGGACACCAGCGAGGGTGGTCGCGGGTCGGGAACCGCGCCGTTCGTCCCCTCCGCCGCACCGGCGTGCCGCAGCGCGTCGGCGGCTGCCGCCGGCAGCTCGACGACGACGGTCAGGCCCGCCCCCGGTTCGGTCTCGACCCGCACCTCACCCCGATTCGCGACCACCCCCGCCAGCACGATGGCCATGCCGAGCCCGCTGCCGGTGGCCGAACCACCGCCCGCCGCACCGGGCCCGCCGTGCTCCCGCGCGGCCCGGAAGAAGCGGTCGAAGATGCGCTCGGCATCCCGCGCGCCCAGGCCCGGTCCCTCGTCCCGCACCCGCAGCACGACCCGCCGCTCCCCACCGTCACCCGCCGCCTCGGAGACCGACACCGACACGTGCACGTCCGCCGACACCGGCGTGTGCGCCCGCACGTTGGCCAGCAGATTGCCGACGATCTGGTTCAGCGTCGCCTCGTCGGCCGACACCACACACACGTCCGGCAGATCCGCGTGCACCCGCCGGGCCGGCTGCTGCGCACGCAGGTCGGCGACCGCCCCGCGCAGCACACCGACCAGGTCGATCGCCTGCGGCAACAACTGCGGGCGCTGGTCCAGCCGCGCCAGCGCCAACAGTTCGTCGACGAGGCGGGCCATCCGCTCGGCCTCGGCCCCCATCCGAGCCAGAGCCCGCGTGCGCTCCTCCTCCGACGCCAGCATGCCTTTCTCGTACAGCTGCAGGTAGCCGCGAATGGCCGCCAACGGCGTCCGCAGCTCATGCGACGCGTCGGCGACGAACCGCTTGAGGTGCGTCGCCGCGTGTTCGCGAATCTCGAACGCCGATTCCACCTGCTGCAACATCGCGTTCAACGCGGTGCGCAGCTGCTCGACCTCGCTGAACGACCGCTTGCGCGGCGCCACGCGCGCCGACAGATCGGGCCGGTCCGGACCACCCTCGGCAATGCCCGACGCGGTCTCGACCATGTCCTCCAACGGCCGCAGCCGCCACCGGGCGCCGAAGTAGATGAACGCGCCGAGGAGCACCAACAGCGCGCCACCGACCAGCAGTTCGAAGTCGACGACGTTGTCGACCACGCCGTTGACGTCCTCGGTCGAGCGCGCGAGCAGGATGTAGTGGCCGTCGCCGAGACGCGCCGCGACGGCCCGGTAGTCGTCTCCCGCCAGCGAGACGCCGCGCGGCTCGGCGTGCGGCGGCCTGCCGTGCGGGTCCCGGAACACCGCGGCCAACGCGCGTTGCAGGGCGTCCGGCGCCCGGTCACCGATCGGCAGAGCGATGGCCTGCGAGTCGACCAGCACGAAGGTCTTGCCGTGCAGCCCGGCCGACATCAGCACGTCGCGCAGGTTCGCGGTCGGGCCCAGCTCGGACAACTGCGCGCGGGTGATGTCGGCCCGCTCGATGGCGACCCGGCCTGCGGTCAAGTCGCTGTCGACGCCCGATTCCAGGTAGTGCCGAACCCCCATCATGCTGAACCAGATCAGCAGCGCCAGCCCGATCGCGAGCACCGCGATGCTGCTCAACGCCAGCTTCGCCCGCATGGCGACGATGTGCGGACGCTGCCGCACCAGCGTGCACGGGAACTTCCGGCGGATTTGCTCCAGTCGGCGGACCGACCTGCCCGGCGCACCCGCGTCGCTCCGTTGCGCGCGTCCGCCGCTCACGCCCCGCGGCCCGCCGCCCGAAGCCCGTACCCGACACCGCGCCGCGTGGTGATCAGCGGCGGCCCGTCCGGCACCAGCGGGTCGAGCTTGCGGCGCAGATAGCTGATGTACGTCTCCACCACCGTCGACTCCACGGCGTGCTCGTAGCGCCATACCTCGCGCAGCAGTTGCTCCTTGGGCACGATCCGGTCGGCGTGCCGGATCAGGTGGCGCAGCAGGGCGAACTCGGTCGGGGTCAACTCCACGCCGTGCCCGCCTCGGCGCGCCGTGTACGTCGCCTCGTCCAACTCCAGGTCGCCGTGCCGCAGTACGGGCGGACGCGGGGCCGGCGGCGCGGTCTCCTCCGGCGTCGGCCTGGTGCGCCGCAACACCGCGCGCGTACGTGCGACCAACTCGTCCACGTTGAACGGCTTGGTGATGTAGTCGTCGCCGCCGAGGGTGAGCCCCTTGACCACGTCCGCGGGCGCATCGCGGGCGGTGAGGAACACCACCGCGAGGTCCGGCCGTTCGGCGCGCAGCACGCGGCACACCTGGCGTCCGTCGCCGTCCGGGAGCGAGATGTCCAGGAGTACGGCGTCGGGCCGCACCCTGCGGGCGACCTCGAGGGCCTCGTGCACGCCGGCCGCGGTGACCACCTCGAAGCCGTGGAACCGCAGGGTGATGGCCAGGACGTCGGTGATGCTCGGCTCGTCCTCGACGACCAGGACGGTGGCGCCCGCGCGTGGCTGACTGCTGCTCATCTCCCCAGTATCCGGGTGAAGTTGCGGAACTTCGGGGGACAGCTTGTGAGCTTCCTGTGAGTCCGCCGGCCGGCTGCCGCACCGCCCCCGGCGCCGACCGAGTCTGGCCCGAAGACGCACGACCGGGCCGCGAGGCCCGCACGAGGAAGGAAGCGACCATGGCGGCTTGGGCGAGATGGTGCCTCAACCATCGGTTGGCGGTGCTCCTGGTATGGGTGGCCGCGCTGTTCGGCACCGTCGCGGCGAGCGTGACGGCGGGCACCGCGTACTCCAACGTGTTCAAGATCCCCGGGACCGAGTCGTCGTCCGCCTACGAGCGCCTGCAGAAGGCGTTCCCCGACGCGGCCGGCGACGTGGACAACATCGTGTGGCGGACCGAGCGCGGCACCGTGCGCGATCCGGCGGTACACGACCGGATGACCGCGCTGCTCGCCGACATCGCCCGGATGCCCGACGTCGGCGGCGTGCTCGGCCCGTACGAGCCGGACGGCGCCGCGCAGGTCAGCGCCGACGGCCACACCGCGTTCGCCCAGGTGACCTTCGTCAAGCAGCAGTTCGAGCTGGACAAGAAGAATGTCAGGCACCTGATCGACCGCGCCGAGCAGGCGCGCGCCCCCGGACTGCGGGTCGAACTCGGCGGCCCCGCGATCGAGTCCGCCCAGGAAGCCCCGGCCGGGCGCGCCGAGCTCGTCGGCGTCGTCGCGGCGGGCGTCATCCTCTTCCTCGCCTTCGGCTCGCTGTTCGCCATGCTGCTCCCGCTGATCAGCGGGGTGTTCGCGGTCGGCACCGGGATCTCGACGGTGATCCTGCTCAGCCACGTCACCGACATCCCCGAGACCGCGACGCTCATCGGCAGCCTGATCGGGCTCGGCGTGGGTATCGACTACGCCCTGTTCATCGTCACCCGGCATCGCAACGGCCTCAAGGCGGGCCTGACTCCCGAACAGGCCGCGGTACGGGCGCTGGACACCTCCGGCCGGGCCGTCCTGTTCGCCGGCGGCACCGTGTGCATCGCGCTGCTCGCGCTGTTCACCGTCGACATCGCCCTGTTCGACGGAATCGCGATCAGCACCACGCTCGTCGTGGTGCTCACCGTGCTCGCGTCCGCCACCCTGCTGCCCGCGCTGCTCGGCTTGCTCGGCCCGCGCGTGCTCAGCCGCCGCGAACGCCGGGAACTGGCCGCGCGATCCGCCGCCGGCACCGCGTGGAACGAAGAGGCCGGGCGCGCCGCGCTGCGCTGGGCCCGCATGGTGCAGCGCCGGCCCCGCACCCTGGGCCTGGTCGCACTGGTGGTCATGGGGCTGCTGTCGATCCCGACCCTGTCGCTCCGCCTGGGCGCCAACGATCAGGGCAACCAGCCGACTTCGCAGACCATCCGGCGGGCGTACGACATGCTCGCCGAGGGCTTCGGTCCCGGCTTCAACGGCCCGCTGCTGATGGTCGCCGAGTTGCCCGGCCCGCAGGACCGGCAGGCGCTGGACACCCTGATCGCCGAGGTCGGCCACACCCCCGGGGTGGTGCACGCGGTCGAGATCCCGGTGCCCGCCGACGCCCGCGGCCTCGCCGCCGCGACCCGGGTCGTGCAGATCGTGCCCACGACGTCCCCGCAGGCCGAGGCCACCGACAAGCTGATCGACCGATTGCGCGACAAGATCGTCCCCGCCGCCGCCAAGGGCAGCACGCTGAAGGTCCACATCGGCGGCGAGACCGCGCTGCAGAAGGACTTCGCCGCCGTGGTCGGCGACCGGATGCCGGGCTTCATCACGCTGATCGTCGGACTGGGCGCGCTGCTGATGCTGATCGCGTTCCGCAGCCTGCTGGTGCCGCTGACCGCCGCGCTGATGAACCTGATCGCCGCGTGCGCGTCGTTCGGCCTGCTGGTCGCGTTGTTCCAGTGGGGCTGGGGCCTGGATCTGCTGGGGCTCGGCAAGGAGGGACCGATCGTCTCCTTCCTGCCGGTGATCATGCTGCCGATGTTGTTCGGGCTCTCGATGGACTACCAGGTCTTCCTGGTCAGCCGGATGCATGAGGAGTGGCTGCACACGCACGACAACGCCCGGGCGGTACGCGTGGGCCAGGCCGGGACCGGGCGGGTGATCAACTCGGCCGCGCTCATCATGATCTTCGTGTTCAGCTCGTTCGTGCTCAGCGGCGACCGCGGCGCCATGATGGCGGGTCTGGGTCTGGCGGGCGCGGTCGCGCTGGACGCGTTCATCCTGCGCATGTTGCTCGTCCCCGCCGTGATGCACATCCTCGGCCGGGCCAACTGGTGGCTGCCCGGGTGGCTGGACCGGCGGCTGCCGCATGTGGCGGTGGACCCGCCCGACCGGCCCGTCCCCGGCTCGCCCGATGCCGCCGGGGACAGTGCGGAGAAGGTGTTGACGCCCAGCCGGTAGCGGGTCGGGACCAGCGGAATCGGCCTGCTCGGCGCCCGGCTCGCGGCACCGACGAAAACCGGCCGCGCGCCCGGGAACGGGCGCGCGGAATCGGTCCGAGGCGATGGTCGGCGTGCCCCGGATTGGAGATCCGCCGGCTTGTTGTTACCTTTGACCCAGCTCGGCCGCTGATGCATCCCCCGTCTTCAGCGGCCGGGCCTTTCAGTTATCCGGGGCCTTTTCCCGATTTCGCGCCCGGCTTTTCCGGTCGTTTTTCGGGCTGCTCTCCCGAGTTTCCGGGCTTTTTTCGGCCACGTATCGATGCTTTTCCAAAAGGCGCCGACCCGCCTCGCGCGTCACCGCTGAGCGGTCGCCGAGCCGGCCCGCAGCAGCTTGTTCAGGCCGTCCTTGGCGGCGAGTTCGGCCACCGCCGACCAGCCGTCCAGGCCCTTGGGCGCACGCACCCGCGGGCTGTCGCAGCGGCCCTGCGTGTCCTTGGCGTCCACCGTGCAGGTCACCCGCAGCGTGCTGCCGCCCGGCTGGAGCACGCTCATTACCAGCAACAGCGGGTCGGGCGTTGGGTTTTTGTAGTAGACCCGGCCCCACACCTCGGAGCCGTCGCGCTCGACACACGTCTGGGCCCGGACCCCGCCGGGGCCGTCGATCGCCTTGCCGCACACACTCTCCGTGCCGGCGGCGGGCGAACCGGTGGGCGCCGCCGAGGACTTCGCGGCGGGCTTCGCACCGATCAGGTCGAGCAGCCCGGCCGAACCGGAACGATCGCCGTCGCCGACCCCGTTGCCGAACTCGGCCGCCTTGGCGGCACTCGGGCGGGTGGTCGGCCCCGAGTCGGCGGTGTGGCGGCCCTTGTCCGGACCCGCCGAGTCCGCGGACGCGGCGGCGAGCGGAACGATCAGGCACAGGCCCACGACCGCGCCCAGGGCCACTGTGCGGACGTGACCCGTGCGTGGGCGCTGCATGGTGTCTCCTAGCGCGCGAAGCCCCCTTCCACCCGCTCCCCGAAAGGGAGATCAGGGGGTGGAACGGGGCCGGAATGATCGGCGCGCCGAGCCTATCGCGCCGCCACTACGCGCAGCGATCACCACATGTTGCGGTTACGCCACAACGGTTACCGCATCGGGTGCCGGCGCGCCTCGAATCAGGCCCGGGGCTCGGCGTGTTGGCAGGTGTCCACGAGCGTTCGCACCAGGTCGGCCACCGCCGGCAACCATGGCCCGCCGGCGGTCGGATCGGCGGCCGGCGCCGGTGGTCGGGCCCAGCGCAACTGGCCCCCCTGCACCCGGGACGGGGGCAGTGCGAGATATCCCCCGTCGCCGTGGAAGCGCAGCGACGAGGGCACCGTGCCGTACCGGTCCAGGCCGTATCGGTCCAGCAACTCGCCGAGTTCGCCCAATTCGTACGGCTCGACCAGGAACGCGTATCGGCCCGGCGCGGCGACGACCGGACCGGTGCGTACGCCGAGCCGGGCGAGTTGGTCCAACGAGCGGGCACCGGCCTCCGACGGCACGCTGAGCGCCGCCACCCGAACACCCGTCGCCAGGATCACCGACGCGTCCGGAGTCTGTTGCCACCACCAGCGCGCCATCCGCTCGTCACAGGTGGCCGCGAGCAGGGGAGGTTCACCCGGATGGGCGCCCGGCACGCGGCAATCGGTCGCACCACAACGACACACGCCCGACCAGCGGTCGTATCCGACGCCGGGAACCACGGGCCAGCGCCATCTCGCACACGTCAGCACTGCCGACATCAGTGCGGTGCGTTCCCTCCGTCGTCTTCCGAGGATCTCGCGCAGCATGCGCTCGTTCCTTTCCGTGAAGGTGGAAGCACTATGCGTGATACTCAGGTACTCCGCAGCCGACCATGACGAGGCCGCTTGGCGGCACATGGCGCGAGGTGGCGCAGGGGTGGCGAATTACGGCGCCCGGTACGGGTGTTGCCCTCGCGAATCGGACCTCGGGCGGGAGATGGGAACTCCCGAGCGGACCGTTGTGCCATCCGTTGCTGCGGTTTGCGCTGCGGTTGGGTCTGTTGGTCTCTGCCTGGGCCGACACCGCGTCCGATTCGACACCGCGCCTGTTCCAGCACTCCTCACCGAGGACGACGAACGGCCGGCCCTCGGAGGTTCCGCAGATGTCACGAGACCGCGATCACAGGGTCCCGAAGCGTACCCGCGATGTGGCTCCCTTCCGTTGTACCCGCATCCTCGCGGACCTTCACGCCGCCGCGCCGCGTCGTTGGGCAGTACGGGTGGAACCGGCCGGCATCCGGGTCGGCTCGTAGGATCACGCCCATGGCGGAGCACACGACCGGCACACCGACCGGCGACACGGCCGTGGTGATCCCGGCATACGACGAGGCACGGCGGATCTCGGCCACGGCCCTGGCAGCGCGCTCGATTGCGGGCGTGGATCTTGTGGTGGTGGTGGACGACGGTTCGACGGACGACACCGGGGCGCGGGCCCGCGCGGCGGGCGCCGTGCCGGTCCGACACGGGCGCAATCGCGGCAAGGCCGGCGCGATGGAGACCGGCGCCGCCGTGGTCGCCGCGATCGACCTGCGCGAGGGCCGCACGGCGCCGCGCCACCTGCTGTTCCTGGACGCCGATCTGGAGCGGACGGCGGGCGCCGCCGGGCCGCTGATCGAGCCGGTGCGGGCCGGCCGGGCGGCGATGACCATCGCGGTATTGCCCCCGCAGCTGCGGGCCGGCGGCGGGCACGGGTTCGTGGTGCGGGCCGCGCGCGACGGGATCGCCCGGGCCTGCGGGTTCACCGCGACGCAGCCGCTTTCCGGACAGCGCTGCCTGACCCGCGAGGCGTTCGAGGCGGCGTTGCCGCTGGCGGCGGGCTTCGGGGTGGAGACCGGGTTGACCATCGATCTGGTCCGCGGCGGATTCGCGGTCGAGGAGGTCGAGGTCGAGCTGCATCACCGGGTGACCGGCACGGACCTGGCCGCGCAGCGCCACCGGGCCCGGCAATACGCGCATGTCGCACGGGCGTTGGCCGAGCGGGGCGCGGCGGGGGCGCTGCCCGGGGCGATTCGCGGTCGTGGCTGATTCGGTGACGCGCCGGCGCACTCCGGCGCGGTCCGAGTCGATGTTTCACGTGGAACATCCGTTTGGGTACGCCGCACTCGGCCTGCTCGCGCTCGCACTCGCGCTGGTCGTACTGACCGGGTTGCTCGGGCCCTCGGCGGCCCAGCCGCCGCTGCCCGGCGGGCCGTCCTGGCTGCCGCCGTACCGCTTCTCCGCGCATCCGAGTGCGGGTCTGGTCACCGGGCTGTTGCTCGCGGCGGCGCTGCTCGGCGCACTCGGGCTCGGGTTGGCGATGCGCGAACTGGGGCGCGGTTGGGCGCCGGATCCGGGGCGGTTGACCGTCGCCGGGGTGGTGGCCGCGCTCGCGGTGGTGTGCGTGCCGCCGATGGGCTCGGCCGATCATCTGGTCTACGCCGCGTACGGGCGACTCGCGGCCACCGGCGGCGATCCCTACCGGGACACCGCGGCGACGCTGGTCCGGCAGGGGGATCCGGTCGGGGCCGCGGTGGAGGCGCCGTGGACCGATGTGCCGTCCGTGTACGGGCCGGTGGGCACCGCTCAGGAGTGGTTCGCGGCGCGCCTGGGCGGCTCGTCGGTGCACACGATCGTGCTCGTGCTGACCCTGCTCGGCGCGCTCGCGTTCGTGCTGACCGGGCTGCTGCTCCAGCGGGTGGCCGGGCCGGATCGCCCGGCTCGGGCCCGGGTGGCGATCCTGTGGTCGCTCAATCCGCTGCTGCTGTTCGTGGCGGTGGGCGCCGGGCATCTGGACGCATTCGCCCTGGTGTTCGCGGTCGGCGCGCTGGCCGCGGTACGCCGTTCCCCCGCGCTCGCCGGCGTGCTGGTCGGTCTGGCGTGCGCGACGAAGATCTCCCTGGGGCTGTACGTACTGGCCCTGGCCTGGGGGCTGCGCGGACGGCCGCGGGCGCTCGGCACACTGCTCGGCTCTGCGCTCGCGGTCGGCGTCGCGACCTATCTGCCGGTCGGCTTCGGCGCGTTCGATCAGCTGCGCGAGAACAGCAGGCTGGTCTCGCTCGCGGTTCCGCTGCGGCTGGTGCTCAAGCCGATGGAGTCGGCGTTCGGGCACGACACCGCACGCACCCTGATCGGCCTGCTCGGCTGGCTGCTGGCCGTGCTGGTGGTGTGGTTGCTGGCCCGGACCGCCGCCCGGGCCCGGCCCGTCGCGCTCGATCGGGTCGCGCGCGACAGTGCCGCCGCCGCCGCGCTGCTCGTCCTGGCCTGGTTGTTGACCACGCCCTACAGCCTGCCCTGGTACGACGTGGCCGCATGGGCGCCGCTGGTGCTGCTGGCCCCGTCCGCGCTGGACGGACTGCTGCTGGCCCGCAGCACGGTCCTGGTGTGTGCGTACATCCCCGGCCGGGAGGTCCCGCTGCCGGACTCGGTGGATTCCCTCCAGCACACCCTGCGGGCCACCGTCGGCCCGTGGGCGGGCGCGGCGCTCCTGGGCGCGGTGGTGCTGGTCAGTCTGCGGGCAGGCGGGCCTGCACGGCCGCGATCACCGCGATCGCCAGCGGTGCCGCGATCGTGAGCGAGACCGCCGGGATCTGGATGCCGGAGTCGTTCGCCGCGTAGCCGACCACCGCGGTCACCCAGCACGCGATCAGCGTCGGGCGCAACCACGGCACCGCCGCGAAGGCCCGGGCCAGGGCCGGCGCGCGCCACTTCTCCGGGTTGCGCACGACCAGCACGATCAGCACGAACACGACCGGGATGAGCAGCGTGAAGGGCGAGGTGAAGGAGTGCAGATTGCCCATCACCTTGCGATAGAGCGTGTCCCCGGCCGCGCCGTCGACCAACTCCTGGACGAATCGGCCCAGATGCGAGCGGCTCGCCGCCGGGCGCCGCCAGTCGAGCACGGCGATGGTGCCGATCACCAGCACCGCGCCGGCCCCGACCAGGGCGACCCGGGCCCAGGAGATCCGGGTCCGGGTGAGCAGGAAGCCGAGCACCGCCAGGCCCGGGATCAGCGCGAGCACACCGCCGAAGTCGCTGCCGAAGGCGGGCCAGCCGTCGGCCACCACCGCCACCGCGCCGACCACCGCGAGCACCGCGACCGCCGTGCGGCGCCGGCCGACCGCGAGCAGGTGCGCCACCGGCCACGCGACCGCGAGCACGACGGCCATCGCGAAGATCGTCCAGGCGACGTTGCCGAAGCCGTAGAACCGGCCCGCGACCAGCGGAGACAGGCCGAACAGGGTGTTCATCTGCAGCGGTGAGCCGACCATCACGTCGGCGGCCAGGAGCACCGCGGTGACCGCGGCGACCACAACGGTCGGACCGTACGGATGCCGGCGCCACGGGCCGAGCAGGGCTAGGGCGGCCAAGGCGGCGGCGAACGCGACGGTGAGGCCGAGCAGCGCCCACGCCGGGTCGCCCGCCTGCTCCCAGGGCACCAGGCCGACCAGGAAGGACCCGCCCGGGACGGCGCCGAAGAACACCCCGATCCCCTTGGTGGTGTCCATCACCACGCGCCGGGCCCGGGTCCGACCGTGCCGGCCGAACCGGACCGCCAGGCCCAGTGCGATCGCCGCGCAGGCCGGCGGCAGCAGGGTGATCCAGGTGAAGAAGTACCAGGCCTCGCGCACCTTCCGGGACGCCTGGGCACCCACGTCGAACAGGCGCAGTTCGTCGATCGTGCGCTGCCCGGAGGGGCCGGCCGCGCGGGTGTACACCGCGCCGACCAGCTCGCTCGGCGGATCGATGCCCAGCGGCGCGAGCAGGCTCGGGGTCAGGTCGGTGAGCTGGACCATGCCGTCGTCGCGGGTCGAGGTCGCGGTCAGGTAGCCGGATTCGAACGTGCTCCCGGCCGCGGTCCCGGGGCCGGCGACCAACAGCGCGCGCAGATGCGGGGTGCCGGTGTCGTCGGCGAGGCCGGCCACCACGAGTTGGCTGCGCGGCGGCAGGGCGGCGGCGATCCGGGTCACCTGGGCGTCCACCGCGCGCAGCCGTTCGGCGCGGTCCACACCGGGGCCGGTCAGGCCACCGAGGTCGACCAGGGTCAGCGCGGAGCGCTCGAGCAGCGCGGTGTCCACGGCGGCCGGGTCCGGCAGGTAGCCGGCCCGCACCCGGCCGGTCGGATCGGCGCTCGCGTAGCCGGCGCCGGGGCCCACCGCGGTGACCACCCGGCCGTGCTCGGCGACCGAGGCGGCGAGTCGGCCGAACCCGGGGCTGTAGCCGAAGTCGTCGTTGCGCTCGACGATCCTGCGCATGTTCGGCACGGTCGCCGAGCCGTCCGCGGCGATCGTCGGCGGCAGCGGTTCGGCGCACGGCTCGGCGCTCGCGGCACTGGTCCGGTTGTCGGTGGAGCGCGCGCCCGCACCCACGGTGAGCCATCCGTCGACTGGGCAGGCACGCGGATGCACGGTACGCACCGACATCGCCGCGGACGTCGCGCGCCCGGCCAGCGCGGTCAGCCCGGGAGTGCCCCGGGCGTCGATGTCGGCCCAGGTCAGGCCCGGGATCCCGAGCAGCACGACATGGTCGGCGCCGGCCGCGCGGGCAGGCGCGGCACCGGCCGGCGCGGGCAACGCGGAAAGCGCGACCAGCGCCGCGAGCACGGCGAGCAGCAACCGGAGGGGGCGAGCGATCACGGGTGCCTGCTCCTAGACATACGCGGCGACATCGGACGGATGATCGCCCCAGGCTAAGCGCCGCCGGCCGCCGCCATGATCACGGCAGCAGCCCGGCCGCGTACGCCGCCGCGGTCGCCGCGCCCATCACCACCTTGATCGGTCGGCCGAGCGTGGCGGCCGCCGCGGCCACGTCCTCGTACTCCGGCTGGGCGTTGACCACCCGGCCGTCGAACCTCGCGGTCTTGACCCGCACCGGCAGGCCCTCCACCCGGACCGTGCCGAACTCGCGGGCCAGCGCCCGTTTCGCCACCGGTGCGATCCGCGCCCCTATCGTCGAGGTCTCCACGAACACCGTGTGCAGCGCGGCGTCCAGCCGGTCGGCCGGGACCAGTACACACAGGGTGTGCGCGGGCCGGCCCTTCTTCATCAGGATCGGCACCAGCCAGGCGTCGCCCGCGCCGATCGCGAGCAGCTTGGCCAGCACCGCGGGCCACAGGCGCGGGTCGAGGTCGTCCACGTTGGTCTCGATCAGCACGTCCTCGCCGGGCGGACCCGCCCGCTCCGCGGTGTATCGCTCGCCGAGCACCACCCGCAGGATGTTGGGCACCTCCTCGACCTGCCGGCCGCCCGCGCCGGTCCCGTCCGCGCTGATCCGCAGCGCGGGCATCGGCCCCCAACTGCCGCACACCGAGGTGAGCAGGGCGGCGCCGGTGGGCGTGCACATCTCGTACGGGGCGGGGCCCGCGTAGACAGGGGCGGCGGCCACCCGCATCAGTTCCAGCACGGCCGGTACGGGCACCGGCAGCACGCCGTGCGCGGCCCGGACGGTGCCGCTGCCGAGCGCGACCGGCGAGCCGATCGCCTCCTCGACGCCGAGCGTGTGCAGCGCGGTACACGTGCCGACCACGTCGGCGATCGCGTCCAGCGCGCCGACCTCGTGGAAGTGCACCTCCTCGGGCAGACATCGATGCGCGCGGGCCTCGGCGTGCGCGAGCCGCTCGAACACGTCGTGCGCGCGCCGGTGTACCGGCTCCGGCAGTTCGGCCCGATCGAGCAGGTCGCGTACGTCGTGCCAGGTGCGGTGCACGTGGCTGTGCGCGGTCTTGACCCGGGCGCGGGTGGCGGCGATGCCGTGCCGATCGGTGGCCTCGGCGGTGATCAGAATCGGTTCGACGCCGACCGCGTCGACGGCTTGCTGGACGGCCTCCAGCGGGGCGCCGGCGTCGATCAGGGCCCCGAGCAGCATGTCGCCGCTCGCACCGGCCTGGCACTGGAACCATGCGATGGCCAAGCGGATAACCTCCCGTCGCGGCCACTGTGGCAGCCACCGAGGGGTCCCGCCGGGAAAACCACGAACCGACCGAAACCGACCACTTTCTTGCGCGTTGGTTGCGGCGCGGCGTCACGGGTGGGTGTTACGGGCGGGTGTACGACGCGGCGTCGTGTGGCGCGGCGCCAACCGCCCCGCGTTACCGCTCCGCGCCGCTCCGGCCCGGCCGCGCCGCCCTCGCGACCCGGGCCGCGAAGACGCCCGCGCCGAAGCCGTTGTCGATGTTGCACACCGCGACCCCGGGGGCGCACGAGTTGAGCATCGCGAGCAGCGCCGCGAGGCCCCCGAACGAGGCGCCGTAGCCGACGCTGGTGGGCACCGCCAGGACCGGCACCGACACCAGGCCGGCGACCACACTGGGCAGCGCACCCTCCATGCCCGCGACCACGATCAGGCAGTCGGCGGCGTCGAGTTCGGCGTGTACCGCGAGCAGCCGATGGATGCCGGCCACCCCCACGTCCTCGATCCGCTCCACCTCGGCGCCGAACAGCCGGGCGGTGAACGCGGCCTCGCCCGCCACCGCCGCGTCCGAGGTGCCCGCCGAGACCACCCGAACCAAACCGCGCGGCGCCGGTGGTGCGCCCACCGCGACGCACGTCCCGCTGTCGTCGGTGTAGGCCTCGCCGGGAAACGCCGCGTGCACCGCGTCCACCACGGCCGCCGACGCCCGGGTGGCAAACGCCGGTCGCCGACTGCTCGCTTCGCGCAGTCGGCGAAAGAGCGCGACGGTCTGCTCGGGGGTCTTCCCGGCCGCGAAGACCACCTCGGGGTCTCCGGTGCGCAGCGCCCGATGGGTGTCCACCCGGGCGAAGCCCAGGTCCGCGAAACCCGCCGTCGGCCCGCGCACGAGATCGTCGAGCGCCTCGTCCACGCCCGCCTCCCCGGCGGCCACGCGGTCGAGCAATTCCCGTACCTCGGCCCGGTCCACTGCCCCCGATCGTAGCCTCCCGCCGGAACACCCCGGCCCACCAAGGCGGTTCGCCGCCGCCGCGCCCGCTACGACACCGAGACCAGGGCGTCCTTGCGCCAGCGCAGGGTCTTCTCGAAGCGCAGCACCGCGCCGCGCCTGGGGTGGTTGCTGAGCTGCACATGATCCGTCATCGCCCGGATCAACATCAGCCCGCGACCGTTCTCCGCGCCCGGTCCGGCCACCGCGGCCTTCCCCTGCAACCGGTCGACCGGAAAGCCGGGACCGCCGTCGATGATCTCGACCCGGCACCGGTCACCGGTAATTCCGGCACGAATCTGATATTCCGCATATGGCCCGCCACGGGCGTGTTCGACGACATTCGCGCAGGCTTCGGACAGGGCGAGGCCGATTTCCATCGCGATCTCGCGATCCACCCCCGCCGTCTCCATCGCACCGACCAAAAGCCGACGCGCCATCGGCACGCTCGCCGTATCCCGTGGCAGGTGGACAGTCCACCTCATGTCCATGAGCGGCCTTTCGACATCTCTGGGCGTCCGGTTGAATCCGGCGGATCACACACCTGGTTTTATTGCCTCCGCTCGGTCGCGGTATGCGCACATCACTTGATCGGTCGTCAATACCCCGTGAAGACGATTCGTTCGGCCGCATCGAGAGGAGACCATGCGGCCGGGCGGCCGGTGCCGGCCCCCCGGACGAGGGGCCGTCGCGCGATGAGACGATGGGGCGTCATGCAGGCCGTGTCCGTACCTTTCCGCGCTGTGCGCGCCGCCGTGTTCGCGGCGGTTTGCGCCGCGCTTTCGGCATGCGGTCACGCCTGGATGTCCCCCGATCCGCTGCCCTGGTGGGCGCCGGTCCTCGGGTTCGGCGCGGTGTTCACGGCGGCCTTCGCCGGTGCCGGTCGACAGCGCTCCCTGGGCGCGATCACCGCACTGCTCGCGGCGGGCCAGCTCGCGCTGCACACCTTCTTCGCGTGGGCGTCCGCCGCCGGGTCGACCGCGATGGCCGGCTCCGGGGCCTCGGGGCCGAGCGGCCTGCTGGATCGACTGCTGTGCGGGCCGCGCGACTCCACCGGACACATCCTGCTGCCGGCCGGCTGGTCTCCCGAGACGATCGTGCGCAACGCGCGCGTGGATCCGACGCTGTTCGCCCGGGATGCGCCGAGCGGGCACCACCACATGTCCGGCTCGGGCCCGATGTTGCTCGACGGCGGCACCGGCATGCTGGCCGCGCACGTGGTCGCGGCCCTGCTCACCGGTTGGTGGCTGCGCCGCGGCGAGGCCGCGCTGTTCGCCCTGATCGGCCTGGCCTCGGCGCCGCTGCGGCTGGTCCTGGCGGTGTTGTCCGCGTGGTTCCGCCCGGCCGTCGAAACCCCCGGCGCGATTTGCCGGACCGGCCCGACGGCGGTGGCGAGCGATCAGACCCTGCTGCGCCACGCGGTGACCCGGCGCGGCCCGCCGGCGGCCTACGCGCTCGCCTGCTGATCCCCCGCTCGACCGGTGTCGGATCGGCGGTGGCGCGCGTCCGCCTTCCCGTCGTCCCCTCCCGTACCGCCGCGCGCCCCCGCGCGCCCGCGGACGGATCACTGATGGAGCAGAACCCCGATGACCATGTCCACCACGCGTCGCCGACTGTCCGTGCTCGCCGCCTCGGCGGGCGCCGGCGTCCTCCTCTTCGCCGGCTCCGCCTCGGCGCATGTGAGCGTGCAGCCGGGCACCGCCGACCAGGGCTCCTACGCCAAGGTCGCCTTCCGGGTCCCCAACGAGCGCGAGGATGCCGGGACCACCAAGCTCGAGGTCACCCTGCCCACCGACAAGCCGCTCACGTCGGTGCAGACCCGGGCGATGCCGGGCTGGAAGGCCGAGGTCGAGAAGACCAAGCTGGCCACTCCGATCGACAACCACGGCAAGCCGCTCACCGAGGTGGTCTCCAAGATCACCTGGACCGCGGACGCGGGCACCCGGGTGAACCCGGGCACCTTCGAGGACTTCGAGGTGTCCATGGGCAAGCTGCCCACCGACACCGACAAGCTCGTCTTCAAGGCCGTCCAGACCTACGACAGCGGCGAGGTCGTGCGCTGGATCGACCTGGCCGGCGCGGACGGCAAGGAGCCGCAGTACCCGGCGCCGACCCTCAAGCTCACCGCCAAGGCCGGCGCCCCGGCACCGGCCTCCGCCGCGCCGAGCAAGGCCGCCGACGGCAAGGCGTCGGTCGCCGCGGTCGCCGACGAGGAGGGCGACGACTCGACCGCCCGCACGCTCGGCGTGGTCGGCATCGTGGTCGGCGTACTCGGCCTGGGCGCCGGGGTGTTCGCCGTCCTGCGCGCGTCGCGTCGGGGCACCTCGGCCTGATCGGTCCGGCTCCCGACCGGGGCCGCCGCCCCGGTTTCGGGCCTGAACTTCCCGGCCCGGGACCCGGACACGGATCCACTCCGTGCCCGCGTCCCGGGCCACCGGGCCCGGGCCGACGTCGCACACGTCGGCCGCGGGCCTTCGGTAGCAAGGACATGGAGAAGTGATGAGCAACGCAACGCAGTCCCTCGGCCGGACCCGCCGCACCGGCCTTCGCCTCGCCGCGCTGGCCGCGGCCGGGCTGCTGCTGGCCACGGGATGCGGCAACTCCGATAAATCCGATGGCGGCTCGCCGGTCAAGGTGCGCGAGGCCAAGTCCAAGTACAAGGGCATCGCCGTCGATCCGCCGTGGACCAAGCCGGAACTGACGCTGACCGACACCTCGGGACAGCCGTACGACTTCCGCGCCAAGACCGCCGGGCGCACCACGCTGCTGTACTTCGGCTACACCCACTGCCCCGACGCGTGCCCCACCGTGATGGGCGACATCGTGCGCGCGCTCGGCAAGTTGCCCGCGCCGGACCGGGCCACCGTGGACGTGGTGTTCGTGACCACCGACCCGGAGCGGGACACCCAGGCGGCGCTGCGCCAGTGGCTGGACTCGCTGGACAAGTCGTTCGTCGGCCTGACCGGCTCGTTCGACAAGATCCAGGCCGCCGCGCGCCAGGTCGGCATCTCCATCGACCCGCCCACGGTCGGCCCGGACGGCAAGGTGGTGAGCACCCACGGTACGCAGGTGATCGCGTTCGCCCCCGACAACCTGGGGCCGGTCATGTACAGCGCGAGCAGCGGACTGACCCCGGACGGCACGCCGAACGGGAACTCCTCCGACGACTTCGCGCACGACCTGCCGCTGCTGATCCACCCCGAGGACGCCAAGAAGTGAAGCTCTCCCCCCTCCCCCGCAAGGCCGTCCCGCTCGCCGTCGGCGGCGTGCTGGCGCTCGGCATCGGCGGCGTGCTGGTGGCCTGCGCCGACTCCGGGTCCGGGTCCTCCTCGTCGTCCGACTCGGCCGCCGCCAAGGGCACGCCGAAGTTGCGCATCGTCGACCCCTATATCCCGCAGCCCTCGTCGGCGGACGTCGCGGCGGGCTACCTGATCGTGCAGAACGACGGCGACACCGCCGACCGGCTGCTCTCGGTGGCCAGCCCGCTGTCCGGCGAGGTGATGCTGCATCAGACCAGCGGCAACTCGATGCAGCACATGACGGGTCTGGACGTGCCGGCGCACGGCAAGGGTGTGCTGGCCCGCGGCGGCAGCCACATCATGTTCATGAATCCGAACAAGGCTGTGCAAAAGGGCGACACCGTGCCGCTCACGCTCACGTTCCAGCAGACCGGTCCGGTCACCGTGCAGGTGCCGGTGCTCGGGGTGACCGAACGACCGGGCGACGCGCCGGCTCCGAGTGCCCCGGCCGCGTCGGGCGCGAACGTACCGGCGCCGGACCCCGGTTCGGCGGCGGGCGCCGGCCAGGCCACGGCGGGCACGCCCGCGGAAGACCATTCGGGTCATGCGGGTCACTGACCGGGCCGACCGGCCGCGCGCCGTACGCCGCGCGCTCGCCCGGCTCCTCGCGCTGCCCCTGCTGCTCGCCGCGCTGATGCTCGGCGGCGCGGGGGCGGCGTCCGCGCACGCCGTCCTGGAGTCGTCCAACCCGGCGTCCGGGTCGACCCCGTCGAGCGCGCCCGCGACGGTCACCCTGCGGTTCAGCGAGGCTGTCGAGATCGGCCTCGGCGGCGTCAAGGTGTTCGACCCCAGCGGCACCCGGGTGGACAACAACCAGACCAAACACGGCCCCGACGGCGACACCACCGTGGTGGCGCCGCTGCGCGGCGGCCTGCCGACCGGCACGTTCACCGTCGCCTGGCGGGCGGTCTCCGCCGACTCGCACCCGATCTCGGGCGCGTTCACCTTCAATATCGGCCAGGCCTCGGGTGGTGTGCAGGTCTCCGACCTGACCGATCAGGGCTCGACCACGACCGATGTGCTGGAGCGGGCCGCGACCGGGGTCGCCTACCTGTCCTTCGCGGTGCTCGGCGGCGCGGTGTTGTTGCTGCTGATCGCCCGCCCTGCCGCGGTCGGCCGATTCCGGGTCTGGTTGTTGCTGTCCGCCGCGTGGGGCGGGCTGTTGGTGTCCTCGCTCGCAGTGTTGATGTTGCACGGGCCGAACGCGTCCGGCCTGGGCCCCTCCTCGGCGTTCGACGCGGACGTGCTGCGCGCGACGCTGGACACCAAGCTCGGCAAGGCGATCGCCGCGCGGGTGTTGTTGCTCGGCGCGGCCGGCGCGCTGCTCGGCTGGCTGATCGCCGCACTCGCCCACGCGAGCACCCGGACCCGGCGGATCGTGGCCGGCGGCTGGGCCGCGTTGTGTGCCGCGATCGCGGTCACCTGGCCGATCGCCAACCACGCGTCGGTGGGCCGCCAGGTCGACCTGGCGATGGCCGCGGACACCCTGCATCTGCTGGCGATGTCCACCTGGCTGGGTGGCCTGGCCCTGGTGGTCACGCTGATCGTGCGACCGGGTGAGCCGGCGCCGGAGGCGGGCCTGGACGTACCGACCGTGCGGATCTTCTCCCGGGTCGCGTTCGGCTCGGTGTGCGTGCTCGTGGCCACCGGGCTGTATGCCGCGTGGCGGCAGGTGGGTTCGTTCGCCGCGCTGTTCGACACCACGTTCGGCCTGCTGTTGGTGTTCAAGGTCGACCTGGTGCTGCTGATGCTGGCCGGCGCGTGGGTCTCCCGGCGCTGGTTGATGCGGCAGTTGGCGGTGGCGGCGGCCGGGCGCAAGGGCGGGCTCGGGAAGGGCACCGGCCCGAAGTGGGGCGTGTTGCGCAAGGCGGTGGCCATCGAGGCGGCGCTGGCGATCGCGGTGCTCGGCGTGACCACGGTGCTCACCGACACCGAACCGGGCCGTACCGCGCACGAGCGCAAGCAGGCCGAGGCGGCCGGACCGGTCAGTCGCAGCGTCCCGTTCGACGCGGGCGGTGCGGCGGGCAAGGGCAAGCTCGATGTCACGGTCGACCCGGCCCGGGTCGGCCCCAACGAGTTGCACATCTACTTCGCCGACCCGATCGGGCAGATTCGCGAGGTCGAGGAGCTGACCGTGTCGATGGCGCTGCCCGGCAAGGGCATCGACGGCGCGGACGTCCAGGTGCGCCGGGGTGGTCCCGGGCACTGGCTGGGCGATCTGTCGATGCCGATGGCGGGTCGCTGGGAGTTGTCGTTCGCGATCCGTACCTCCGACGTGGATCGGATCACCGTGACGGTGCCCGTGGAGGTCAGGTGAGGCACGTACGCCGGGTATTGCTGCTATGCGTCGGGGTGTTGGTGTGCCTGGCCCCGGCGGGCAGCGCGGTCGCCCAGGAGTTGTCCGGTCAGGGGCCGAGCAACTTCCACACGGTGATGACCTCGCCGCGCGAACTCGCCCCGGGCCTGAGCATCGAGGTGATCGAGAACGGCGCGCGGATGCAGGTGCGCAACACCGGTGCGCAGGACGTGATCGTGCTCGGCTATATGAGCGAGCCGTTCCTGCGGATCGGCCGGGACGGCGTGTTCGAGAACCGCCAGTCGCCCGCCGTACAACTCAGCAGCGAGCGGTGGGGCTCGGTCGACGAGAAGTCGAACCTGCAACCGACCGGCGCCCCGCAGTGGCACCGGATCGGCACCGAACCGGTGGCCCGCTGGTACGACCAGCGAGTGCACTGGATCGTGCAACAGCGCCTGCCACCACGGGTGATGGCCGATCCGGACCGGGCCCAGAAGGTGGCCGCCTGGACCGTGCCGATCCGGATCGGCGATCGCGAACTGGCCGCGACCGGCGAACTGCGCTGGCAGCCGGGGCCGAGCCCGTGGCCGGGCATCGTCGGCTCGATCGTGCTCGCGGTGCTGGTGTTCGCGGTGGTGTGGCTGCGGCCGGTGTATCGACGGGCGTTGGTCGGGTACGGCGTGCTCGCGGGTCTGGTCGCGGCGGCGAGCGTGCTGCACCTGGGCCTGGTAGCGGCGGCCCGAGCGGGCGGATTCGGCGCGTGGGCGGGCGCGTTCCTGGGCGGCAATCTGCTGCAACTGCTGTCCTGCGCGGTGGCGTTCGCCGGTGCGGTGCTGCTGGTGCGCGGGCGGGTGGGCGGCGCGTGGTTGGCCGCGCCGGCGCTCGGTGTCCTGGCGCTGCGGGTGGCGGGCTACGACCTGCCGGTGTTGTGGCGTTCGTCGTCGCCGTTCGTCGGCGGCCTCGCCCTCGACCGGGCGCTGACCGTGTCGGTGCTCGGCGCCGGGCTCGGCGCGGCACTCGCCCTGGTCGTGGTGGTACGCCGGGGGCCCTACCGGGCGGCGGGCGTGGTGGATGTGGTGGATGTGGTCGGTGTACCGAATGCGAAGGACGACGTGATGAGCAGCCCTGAACCCGCCGAACAAACGAGCGTCGGCGCCCGGGTCTCCCGCCGCCGCTTCGTCGGCGTCGCGGGAGCCGCCGGCGCGGGCGGCCTGGTGGTCGGCGCGACCGGCGGCGCGGTCGCGTTCGCCGGCGAGTCGGCCGACGACGGCGGTGTGCCGCTGACCCGACTCGGCTCGACCGTCGTCCCGTTCCACGGCAAGTACCAGGCCGGCATCACCACGCCGGCCCAGGCCAAGGCGGTCTTCCTGGCCTGGGACCTGGAACCGGGCGCGGACCGGGCCGCGGTCGCCGCGCTGATGCGGCGCTGGTCGGACGCGGCGGCGCGGCTGACCGCCGGGCAACCGGGGCCGGGCGACGACCAGGTGGCGGCGGACGCCGGGGCCTGCTCGTTGACCGTGACGTTCGGCTTCGGCGGCACGCTGTTCGACAAGGTGGGCCTGGCCGCCCGCCGACCCGCCGCGCTCAAACCGCTGCCGCCGTTCCCGGACGACGCGTTGGACCCGGCCCGGGGCGACGGTGATCTGTTCGTCCAGGTCTGCGCGGACGACGGCCTGGTCACCTTCGGCGCGGTCCGCGCGCTGCAGAAGCTGGCCAAGGGGGTGGCCCGGATCCGCTGGCAGATGAACGGCTTCGCCCGCTCGCCGGGTGCCACCGCCAAGCCGATGACGCACCGCAACCTGATGGGCCAGATCGACGGCAGCAACAACCCGAAGCCGGCCGACCCGAAGTTCGACGAGAAGATCTTCGTCACCGCCGCGGCCGGCCCCGAGCAGGGCTGGCTGACCGGTGGCACCTACGTGGTCTTCCGCCGGATCCGGATGTTGCTCGACGCCTGGGACGGCATCGACAAGGCCCATCAGGAACGGGTGATCGGCCGGACCAAGGACACCGGCGCACCGCTGACCGGCGGCGGCGAACACAGCGCCGCCGACTTCGGCAAGCGTGGCCCGGACGGCGAGCTGGTGATCACCGCGAATGCCCACATGCGGGTGGCGGCGCCGGAGTTCAACCGGGGGGCGACCATGTTGCGCCGCGGCTACTCCTACCACGACGGCTTCGGCAGCGACGGCGCACCGGACGCGGGGTTGTTGTTCGTCGCGTGGCAGCACGACCCGGACGAGGCGTTCGTCCCGATCCAGCGCAAACTGGCCCGGGGCGACGCGCTGTCCCCGTTCCTCCGGCACGAGGCGAGCGCGCTGTTCGTCGTCCCGCCGGGCTGCGCGCCGGGCGGGTATGTCGGCCAATCGTTGTTGGAGGGCTGATCCGGATGCGACGTCGGGTTTGGGCCGGGGTCGGGGCGATCGCCCTGCCGTTTCTGCTCACCGGGTGCGGAAGTTGGGGCGCCGAGGGTGGCCCCGGCTCATACATGAGCGAGGCCGAGGCCACCGCCGCGGCGTCCGAGGGCACCGCCGCGATGGGCAACGACGGCGTGCAACGGATCGAGTTGCGTGTCGACGACAAGCTGCGCTTCTCGCCGTCGGTGATCCGGGCCCGCACCGGCCCGCTGGTGATCACCCTCGCGGACACCGGGATCACCCCACACCAGATGATCCTGCCCGGCGGCGCCCCGGTGGCCCCGTCCGAGGGCGGCAAGTCCCAGGACATCAGGCTGAGCTTCGGCAAGGCCGGCTCGTACACCTTCAACTGCATGTACCACGTGGGCAGCGGCATGGCGGGCACGATCGAGATCAGCGACTGAGCCGGGTCGGCACCCCGCTCGGCGTCGTCGGCCGGGGACGCGCGTTCGGGCGTGTTCCCGGTTCGCCACGGCCGCCGCCGGCGGCGGGCCCTCGGCAGACCTTCCTGTGCCGCCGGGTCAACGACCGAGCCCCTGGAACCGCCGTACCGCCAGCGGCAGGAAGATCGCGGTGATCACCAGCGGCCAGAGCACCGCCATCGGCAGCGCGTGTGCCTCGATCCAACTGCCCCCGTGCGGAGCCGGGTCGCCGAACAGTTCGCGGATCGCGTTCGCCGTGGACGAGACCGGATTCCACATCGCCACCGTGCCCAGCCACTGCGGCATCATCGACGGCGGCGTGAACACACTGGAGACGATGCCGAACGGAAGGGCCACCGCGAACAGGTTGCCCGCCGCCTCCGCGTTCGGCACCAGGAGACCGAGGTACACCCCGACCCAGGTCAGCGCGAACCGCAGCAGCAACAACAGCGCGAACGCGGCCAGGATCTCGAGCGGCGTGCCGTGCGGTCGCCAACCGACCACGAGCGCGATCGAGGCCAGTACGGCCAGGTCCAGGCTCGCCCCGAGCACATCGGCCACCCCGCGTCCGCTGACCACCGCCGACGGCGCCATCGGCATCGAGCGATAGCGGTCCATCACGCCGAGTTGCCGGGTGACGGCGACCACGGTCGCGGTGTTCATGAATCCCTGCGCCATGGTCATCGCGAACATGCCGGGGAGCGCGTAGTCCTTGTAGTCGACCGCCACGCCCACGTCCATCGCACTGCCGAAGACGTACACGAACAGCAGCACGGACACGATCGGGAAGCCCAACTGCCAGGCCAATATGGAGGGTTGGCGGGCGATGTGGGTCAGTTCGGTGCGGACCATGGTCAGACAGTCGGCGATCGCCCAATAGAGCCGGCGTTCGGCGGCCTCGGTCGGCGCGACAGTCGTGCTCACCGGCGCACCGCCTCCTTCTCGGGGACGGATTCGGGAGTCGGCTCGTGCGTGCGGTGGCCGGTCAGCCGGAGGAAGACCTCGTCCAGGGTCGGCCGGCGCACCCCGAGGTCCTCGATCGAGATTCCCTCGTCCTGGCAGGTCCGGGCGACGTAGGCGAGCGCCGCGGCCCGGTCCGCGACGGGGGCGGTGGCCCGGCGTTCCTCGGGGTCGACGGCCGGTTCGTGGCCCGGTTCGGCGACCATGGCCAGCACCCGGACCGCCGGATCCAGGTGCGCCGGCTCGCGCACCACGATCTCGATCCGGTCGCCGCCGAGTTGGCGCTTGAGCCGATCGGGGGTGTCGTCGGCGATCTTGCGGCCCCGGTCGAGGACGGCGATCCGGTCCGCCAACTTGTCGGCCTCGTCCAGGTATTGCGTGGTCAGCAGTACGGCCGTACCGCCCGCGAGCAACGAACGCACCGCCTCCCAGACCTCGTTGCGCCCGCGCGGGTCGAGCCCGGTGGTCGGCTCGTCGAGGAAGAGCACGTCCGGTGCCAGGATCATGCTCGCGGCCAGGTCGAGCCGTCGCCGCATGCCACCGCTGTACTCCCCGACTCCCCGATCGGCGGCCTCGGCCAGGCCGAACCGCTCCAGCAACTCGTCGGCCCGGCGTACGGCTTGGCGTTTGTCCAGGTGGAACAGGCGCCCGAAGAGGATCAGGTTGTGGCGCCCGGTCACCTTGTCGTCCACCGCCGCGTACTGCCCGACCAGCCCGATGTGCCGGCGCACCCGGCGGGGGTCGGCGGTCACGTCGTAGCCGGCGACCAACGCACGACCGCCGTCCGGGCGCAGCAGCGTGGACAGGATCCGGACCGCCGTGGTCTTGCCCGCTCCGTTGGGGCCGAGCAATCCCTGAACGGTGCCGCGCGGGACGGCCAGCTCGAATCCGTCGAGTGCGACGCGGGTGGCGCCGAATCGTTTGGTCAGGCCCTCGGCGAGGACCACGTGGCTCGTCGTCGTCTCCATCACCCTCCTTCACCTTCCGTCACCTTCTGTCCGCCACCTTCCGTCAACCAGGTACACCGTACCCTATTTCGCGTACGCCGTACCCGGTTTTTTGTCGGGCGGATGGACGGCCCGGTCGGCCGGACTCCTACGATGGGAAGACCATGACGAGTCCCGACCCTCACCCCCGCGCCCACACCACCGGCAGCGGCGATCTGGCGCGCAGCCTCGAACTGCTGTGGGGCCTGGACCGGAAACCGGCCCGAGGTCCCAAGCCGGCGCTGACCCTGGACGCGATCGTCACGACCGCGATCGCCGTCGCCGACGCCGAGGGCCTCGACGCGGTGTCGATGCGGCGCGTGGCCGCCGAGCTCGGCGCGGGCACGATGTCGCTCTACCGCTACGTCCCGGGCAAGGCCGAGCTGCTGGACCTGATGGTGGACCGGGTCAACGCCCCGGGCGACGGCGCCGAGTTCCCCCCCGACGTCGGCTGGCGTGGCGCGCTGGAAGTGGTCGCGCGCGGAATCTGGCGGATGTACGCCCGCCATCCCTGGCTACTGGGCGTCGACCAGGCCAGACCGGTCCTCGGCCCCAACTCGCTCCGGGCCCTGGAGACGACCCTCGCCGCGATCGGCGACGCGGCGCTGTCCGACCGGGAGAAGATGACGGTCCTGACCATCCTCGACGGCGGCTACGTCAGCGGCATGGCCCGCACCCACCTCAACACGACCCACGCGGCACAGCGCACCGGCATCAGCGACGAACAATTCTGGTCCGCCCAGGCCCCGATCCTGAACCAGGCCATGACCAGCGGCAGTTACCCCCACCTGGCCGCCCTCGACCAAAGCGCCTTCACCGCAGACGGCGAAGCCGACTTCGAATTCGGCCTGAAACTCCTCCTCGACGGCCTGGAAACCCACATCGCCCACCACACGAAGCACGTTGCGGGCGAGGCCAAGGAGAAGGACGACTGCTAGCCCAACGAGGAACCACCGACCTCTCGTGTGTGGTCGGCGGGTACTACAGGTCAGCGAACTACCGTACCCATAGCGGTTGTTCGCGGCGACGGCCATCCCCCGGTCCAGGTCGGCACGCTGCCCCGGCGTGAGGTCACGTACCGTCGCTTTCCGGACGTGTCCAACGTACCCACCGGCAAACGAACGCACCGACTGAACCAGTCCGATTCTCCCGGGATGCGCTTACCCTGAAGTTGCCTACATGTCGAGCCCGGGGGCCAAAGTGGAGATCGGCGCAGAACTAAGCATCGGTGACCGTATCCGGATCCACCGTACGCGCAAGGGCATTTCGCAGTCCGTACTTGGTGGGCTCATCGGTCGGTCCGAGGATTGGGTGTCGCGCGTCGAGCGCGGCGTACTGCCGATCGATCGCCTGTCGCTGTTGCTGGAAATCATGCGCGTCCTGGGCGTGCGAGAACTGACCGACCTTACGGGCCGGGCCCTTGCGCTGACCCCTGGCGACAGCCTCGAACACCCTTCCGTGCCTGCCATCCGCGCAGCGATCAACAGTCTTCCGTCGGCTCTGGGGCAGAACCTCCCAGGTGACCCCCTGACAGCCCAGCAGCTTGCCGAACGTGTCGACGAGATATGGATGACGTACGAGCAGGACGTCGACCGGTACGCGCTCGTTGGGCCCGTTCTGCCGAATCTCTTGCATGAGGCGAACCTCACCTTGCGCCGGTCTCGTGGAGACGAGGAAACACGCGCTGTCGTGGCGCTGGTGAGTCTGTACCACCTGCTACAGATCTACCTGCGTCGCGTGGGCGAACCCGAACTTGCGCGCGTGGTGGCCGATCGCGCACTCATGCTCGCCGAATCGACGGGCGATCCCGTGCTCTCCGCGGCCAGTGCCTGGAACCTGTGCAGCGTCTTGACGGTGCGAGGTCACGTAGCCGAGTCGCTCGATCTCGCCCGTTCGGCCATGGACGCCTACGCGCCGGGTGAAGACGCAACCGCAGAGCACGTATCCGTCTACGGTGCCCTGCACCTGGCTGCCGTCATCGCTGCGGTTCGTGGTTCCAATGCCCCCGCAGCGTGGGACCACCTTCGAGCCGCGGACGAAGTAGCGCGCCGCAATGGCGAGGATCGCAACGACTGGCGAACGAGCTTCGGCCCGTGCAACGTGGCCATGCATGGCGTGCATTTGGCAGCGGAAGAAGGAGATGCGGCGGAAGCTTTGCGACTCGCCGATCACGTCGAGGTGAACCCGATTCTGCCGCTCGAGCGACGAACTCGGTACCGGGTGGAGGTGATGGCGTCGCACCGGCTGAAGCGCGATGACCTCGGAACCCTGTTCGTCCTGCAACAGATCGCCACGGAGTCACCCGAAGAGGTGAGGTTCTTCCCCTTGGTTCGCGACGCCGTGCGCGATCTGCTGAAGCGCGAACGGCCCACGTACCGCGCTGAGCTGCGGTCTTTGGCGGCGCAGGTTGGCGTACTGGAGTAGCCCGGACAGGGCATCGACCCGGAACCAGGAGCGACCCGGAGAAATCCTCCGGGTCGCTCTGTTACGTCCGGCATACGGTCTGCGACATGGCGACCATGGCGAACTCGACCCAAGGGGACGAGGTGACCGCAAATCCTGCACAGGGATGGCGAGTTGCCCGCGTGCCCAACCAGGCTCCATACCGAACACGAGCCGGCCGCTTAGCTGTTCCGGTCTGGCTCACACACGACGGCGTGTTCATCGCTGATACAGCCCTTGTGCTCGACAGTCGCGACATCGAGTCTTTGCACTCGGTATTCGAGATCATGCTCGCCGCCGGCGACTTGGGCGCCGCCGCCCCCTCCGATGTCCCACCCTGACGGTGGGTCGTATCGCGTGAGGTCAAGGCCGTGCTCACCGGCAGGCGCGGAAGCTGTGTCGGGACCTCGGTACCAAGGGGTCACCGGGGCCACCGAGTTGGCGCCGCACGTGAATCCCCTGACCTGCTGCGCTGCCCACCCTCACCTGCCCAGGCTGGGCGGTGCAGCGCTGGACCCCCTGTTCGCGTTCGCTAGGCGCGCCAGGGGATGGCCGGCCACGCGCCCGTTTCCGTTCCTGGCGTGTGGCCGGCGGGAGCACCTCGCCTGTGGGGGATGACAGACGAGGTGCTCCCCATCCGAACTGCCGCACCGAACCTGGTCGTTTATCGCGATCGGCGGTACGGCGCAGTCCCCTCCGCCCTCCCATGGCCCGGTCGGCGGAGAGGTCGCTCGGCGCACCGTGGTGCCGAGCGGGGCGGCCACCTTACGGCGCCGGTGGTCGCCCACCCTCCGTCTGCGAATGAGAGTGAAAGTGAGAACAACATGGACGTGGCCCACCAGTTCGACGAAGCGAGCGCGCGACCCGTCAGCGAGTGCCACGGCGACGAGGCTGCGGCGTGACATGGCCGATGAGGCCGAAGTCCGGTTCAGTCGCGGGCAGTACGTGGTTGGGCGCCGCCGGTGGGTTCGCACGGTCACGGCGGACGACGGACCTGTCTACCAGCATGTGCCCCGCTCTCTGGTCGTACGGGTGATCAAGCGGGCGGACGGTGTCTACTGCCGGGTGCGCGGTTGGTGGGTGGTGCCGTTCGACTTCGTGGTGCCCGGCGAGCAGCTGGTGTTGCACGCGGATCAAACACAGTGGGGGCGCGTCGATGAACAGTGAAATCGGGCGCGAGGTCATGCATGTAGACGAGGGCATGCGGCGCGGGCGTCCGCCCGGGGTGATCGTGAGCGTAGAGGGCGGGACGACGGTCCGGGTGCAGCCGTTCGACCCGGAGCGCCCGGCATGGACGGCGGACCTGACGGCCGTTGTCGCCGACACTGGCATTTGGTACCCGGAGGACGGGGCCAGGCCGGCGCGGTCCTCTCCCTTCCCGATTCCGCCCGGCGTACGAGCCCCTCGTCAGTACGGCTGCTATCGGCGATGACCTATCGACCGGAAGCCCCCGATCCCCTTGCATGCATGGGATCGGGGGCTTCCTTGCGCTGTACGTCAGAGAGCGTGCACTCGTACCACCGTGACGGTGATTCCTTCCACACTCACCATGTACTCGGCGATGACCGATCCGCAGGTCACCTCGCGCCGGTCCTTGTGGTAGGTCTGCGTGCTGCCGCACCCGTAGGGGTCGTCTGCCACTGCGGTCATTCCCCGGTCCAGGTCAGCGCGCTGACCCGGCGTCAGGCCACGTACCGCCCTCTCGCACTCTGGTGTAAAAGCGATCCTGTACCGCATCCTGATCGTCCCCCATGATCAGCTCGGTCTGTGCCTGGATGCCGAGTCCTTCGATCCTGTCCATCTCGCGCCGGGTGGCCTCATCGATTTCGGGGCGGGTCCGACGTGCCCACCGGTTCATGATCAGGGCCATGTCCCGCGCGGGAGTGTCCTCGATCGTCTTGGTGAACTCGTCGCGCCGGTCTTCCGGTAGCGCGTCGCGGATGCCCGCGATCGTGGCGGGTGTCACGATCCACTCGTCACCAACCAGAGTCCGGAACGTTCGCCCGTCCGGTTCCGGCCCGTCCTGGTACTCGTGCTCGTTGGGGTGCTCGTCCATAGGCTTCCTTCGGCAAGCGTCACGGCCCGGCTACAGTCAGTGTGCACCTGAGCCGGCATGTTCGTGAAGCGGCATATGGCGCGAAGTCGACCCGGCCGACACTCGTGCCAAACGATTGCACGTCACCGGAACCACCGCCCGATTCCCATCTCACGGCCGATTGCCCCACAGCAGATTCGTTCGGTCGTAGCGGCCCGCGACCACCGCGGCCTGGTTGTCGAGGCTGTCCGGATGGTCCGCGCTCCAGTAGTCGCTGTGGCCTTCCGCGCGCTTCGTGGTCAGTCGGTTGGCGCCGAAGGCTCGGTCGTCGGGGGTTCGGCGGGTGATTCGGCCGTCGTCGACTACCGGTGCGTGTGCGCCGGATCCCAGAATCGGGACGGGGTCGTCGTCGGCCGCCAATACCCAGACGTGACTCGGGTTCACGTCCAGTTCCGCCGCCTTGGCGACGTGCATTCCGGGGCTGCCCGCCACGATGATGTCCTGGGCGTAAACGCCGCCGTCATTGCGCGCCGCGTCGGCGATCACCACCGACCCATAGCTGTGGCCGATCAGCGTCACGTGGCGCTTCGAGTCGATTCCCTGGGCGACGCCCACCCCACGCAGGAATCTACGCAGCACGGGAGCCGCCTTCTCCGCGTCGGCCGAGCTCATCGCATGCAACAAGTCGTCGGGGGCGTCGTAGGAAATCCAGGTAATGGCACTGACCTTCTCGGAGCCGGCATAACCACGAGCGGCATCCGTCAGGCGTCGCATTCTTTGTACGTGTTCGTCGATTCCGGCCAACCTCGCCCCCGTGCCCGGGACGTAGACCGCCGTATGGGCCGCCGTGTCGGGGTTGCCGATGGCGACGACGGCTTGGCCGTCGTCCTTGGCGTTGAAGCCCAGCAGGAACAGGTCGTCACCGGTGCGCAGAGTGGCCTCCAGACCCTCGATCGCGGCCAGGCGGTCCTTGAGCGCGGTCACCCGGAAGCGCCATTTCGCGTCGTCCGTCCGGCCCGCCGCGTCCCGCTTCGCCCGCGCCACCGCCAGTTCCGCACTCAGCGCGGTCTTCGCCTCGGCCAGCGCGACCCGGTTGGCCCGGTCTCGGACCTCGGCCGGCAACCCGTCCATCGCCCCCAACTCCGCCGGATATCCGGCCAGATACATCGCCTGCTCGGCCGGCCCCAACCCCGCCCACCACTTGGCCACCGCGGCCGGATCATCCTTCGGAACGCCGCCGAGGCCCAAGCCAGCCAACCCCATCACGGACGCCCCGTCGGCGGCCGTATCCGCCCAGTCGGCCGTCGCCGTCGGGTAGAGCCGGGCCAATGCCTCCGCACAGCGCACGTCCGTCTCGCCGGCCCGCCGCACCGGCTCGGCCAGCCGCCGCTCCAGCTCGTGCTGCCGTGCGATCGTCGCCGAATCCGCCCGCCATCCCGGATCGGTCGCCTCGACCCGCCCGTCCTCGCACACGGTGAAGCCCGCGGCCGTCGCCTCCTCCAACCTCGCCCGCAAGTCGCGCTGCGCGGCTCGGAGTTGCTCGGCCGCCGTGTCCAGGACAGTCAGCACACAGCGGGCCTCCTGCGCCGCCACCATGAGCTGCTCACCCCGCGCGGCCAACCCCCGCGCCGCCGCGTCGGCATCCGCACCCTCCCAGCGCGAGGCCCGCAACGGCCCACCCACGCCGTTCGTCGCCCGCCCGACCAACCCGTCCAAGGCGGCGGCCAGTTCCGTCCACTCGACGACCGCTCGATCCAGCCCGCCCAATACCGCGTCCCGCAGCTGAGGCAGCGTCACCATCAGCGCGGTACCCCTGCGAATCCCCCCGCGACCCCCTGATCGGCACGATCGTGCGCATCGGCGCTGCCCGTCAGGACGTCACCGACCCCGCCGTACCCATCCCCGAGCGCCCGCACCTGCGCAACCCACGCCGCCGTCACCGCACCGGCCGCCGTGGCGACCGCGAACCCGGGACAACCCACCACCGGCCCCAGCCCACCGGCCGCTTTCCACAACCCCCCGGCCACGTCACGCGCCACCGCCGCCCCCTGCCGCAATGCCCCGGTCTCGACCCGAATCCGCGCCGACCCGCCCCCACCACCACCAGCCAAGACCCCTCCAGGTGGTCGTTTGATCACGGAACGCGATCAACGATACCTACCGAAACTCGACCCTCGGCCGCCCAACCCCGCGAATCCACCAGGGGCGAACAGGTCGGCCAACCAACGCGTAACCCCAACGGGGTCAACCTCGTTCATACGTATGGGCGAACACGATGAGCCGTCCGGGGGGCACGGGCTACTCCAAGCAGTCGTAGACAGCAGTCGCCAGCGCATCGCGCGGACCGCGTCTCGTCTGCAAAGCCGCAGGTCAGACGAATACCGTGTCAAATCCGTACGGAATCTATCTGTACAAACAGGACCATCCGGTCCGAATGAGCGAGGGGGCTGGGATGAGCCACGAGAACAGGGTCGAGATCTTCACCTTCGGCGGCACAAGCCGGATGCGCGTCGCAATGATCGCCGACGATCCCTGGTTCTGCGCGAACGACGTCTGCAAGATCCTCGAACACAGCAACTCACGCGCCGCGGTCGGCATCCTGGACACAGACGAGAGGATTGTCGTTGACATCAGCAAAACCGCAGGTCAAGGGAATACCGTAAGCAAAGGTTACGGAATTAATCGGGGCAATCCAAACATGACCTTCGTCAGCGAGTCGGGCCTCTACACGCTGATCCTGCGCAGCAACAAGCCCGAGGCCAAGCCCTTCCGCCGTTGGGTCACCCGCGAAGTCCTCCCCACCATCCGCCGCACCGGCCGCTACACCCCCGCGACGCCTACCACCAGCGGAAACACGGAGAGCATGGACGCGCTGCTCTCCCGCGCCATCGGTTCGATCAGCGATCTCGCGGACCGCACCGGCGATCTGACCAAGGCCGTGGAGATCAACACGATGGCCGTCACCCGGCTCACCGCCGGGCTTGAGCCGGCGTCGCGGTTGTCCACAGATACTCCTCGCACGACCCCTCCCACCTCGGAAACCCACAGCTCCACCCGAGTTCTCCACAGCGATTTCCACAGGGTTATCCACAGGCCCGCACGGCTACCCACACCCGGGGATCGGCGCCGGCTCACCCCCGAGGTCGTCGCCGAGTGTCGGCGGCAAGCCCGGGACGGGGTGTCGATCTATCGGCTCGCCCGCGAGCACAGCGTGAGCGACTCGACCATGCGCGCGGCGGTGCGCGGGCAGACCTACCGCTACGTCCCCGAGCCCCCCGTACGCCCCTGATCCGCGGCCGCCCGCACCAGCCGCCCCCGCGCCGCCAACTCGATCGTCAGCGTCACCGCGACCGCCTGTACCTGAAGCAACGCGACCAGGACGAACAGCTGCACCGCCCCCGCCTGCAACGGCGTCGCGCCGCCGAGCAACATCCCCACGAAGGCCCCCGGCAGGGTCACCAGACCCACCGTCCTGGTCTGGTCCAGGGCCGGGATCATCGCTCCCGAAGCGGCCGGTCGGCAAATCTCCATCGCCGCGTCCCGATCGGAGAAACCCAAGGTCAGCGCGGCTTCCACCTCACCGTGCCGCTGTGCCAACTCCTCCAGCGCGCGCCGCCCCGCCAGCACCGTCGCGGTCATCGCGCCGCCGATCAGGATCCCCGCGATCGGGATCAGCACGATGCCCTTGGCAGGCACCAGACCGGTCGCCCACAGCAGTACCAGGGTCGGCCCGGTCGCCGCCACGATCGGCACCGCAGGCCACCCCAACCGCCGGTTCGCGGTCACCCGCCCGGCCGCGGTCAGCGCCGCCACGGTGTACATCACCACCACGAACAGACCCACGAACCCGAGCCGGTTCACCACGTGTGTGATGACGAACGACACCGCGAGCAACTGCACCGCCGCCCGCACCCCGGACAGCACCACGGCCCGGCCGTGGCCCAGCCGGGCCACCCCGGTGATCACCGTCGCGACGCCCAGGAGCACTACGGCGACGACCCCCAACATCGGGGTCACCGGCAACAACGTCGCAGCGTTTTCCACAGGCTCAGCCTCACCCTCTCGGCGGTACCGCGCAGTGCGGGCAGCCGCACTGTGCACACCGTCCACACCGCGAAACGCCCGACCGCCCACGCCACGGAGCACCCGACCGTGCACACCGCCCACACCACGAGGGGCCCGACCGTCCACAGCGCGGAACACACCCGAGGCACCCGGGCCGGCTCAGTACAGTGACGACATGTCCGACGCCCGCACGCCCGCCGCCGCGCCCCACTGGACCTACCTCGGCCCGGCCGGCACCTTCACCGAGGCCGCCCTGCGCACCCTGCCCGGCGCGGAGCACGCCGAGGCCACCCCGATGGAATCGGTGCCCGCCGCCCTCGACGCGGTCCGCCGAGGCAATGCCGACGGCGCCGTGGTCGCGCTGGAGAACTCGGTCGAGGGTGCCGTGTCCATCACGCTGGACGAGTTGGCCACCGGCTCGCCGCTGGTGATCACCGCCGAGATCCTGCTGCCGATCGCCTTCGCGCTGCTGGTCCGTCCCGGCGTGCAGTTGGACGACATCAAGACCATTTCCAGCCACTCGCACGCCCAGCCGCAGGTGCGCAACTGGCTCGCGGCGAACCTGCCCGACGCGCACTGGTACTCGTCCGCGTCCAACGCCGACGCCGCGCGCCTGGTCCAGGAGGGGCGCTACGACGCGGCCCTGGCGGGCGAGTTCGCCGCCGCGCCCTACGGCCTGGTGCCGTTGATCACCGACATCCACGACATCGAGGGCGCGGTCACCCGGTTCGTCCTGGTCGAGCGCCCGGACCGACCCGCCGTGCCCACCGGCGCGGACCGCACCACGGTGGTCGCGTACATCGTCGACGACCACCCCGGTGCACTCCTGGAGATCCTCCAGGAGTTCGCGGTACGCGGCGTCAACCTGACCCGGATCGAATCGCGCCCGACCGGCGACGGCCTGGGCCACTACTTCTTCTCGATCGACGCCGAGGGCCACGTCGCGGACGCGCGGGTCGGCGAGGCGCTGATGGGGCTGCGCCGGGTCTGCGCGGCGGTGCGTTTCCTGGGCTCGTATCCGCGCGCCGACCGGGTCCGCCCGCAACTGCGCCGCGGTACCTCGGACGCGGAGTTCGCGAACGCGAGCGACTGGCTCGCCCGCGCCCGCGGCGGGGTGAGCTGAACCCGTACCAGCCGAACCCGAACCAACCGAACCAAAACCACGACGCGGGGCAAGACCCGCAGCAACATCCGAGGCAGCCCGAGTCGCCCCTGCAACACCCCCGCCGCTCAGGGGACGCGCACCGTGAGTGAGCCCGGTCGGATCCACACCGCGAGCCTGGTGCCGGGACCGATCGGGTCGCCGTCCAGCTCGCGCGGCTCCGGTCGGTCGGTCTCGATCAGCACCTTGCGACCGGTGAAGTGCTCGATCGGGCGCAGCCGTTGCTGCTTGACCGGCACCACGGCCGGTTCCTGATCGCGCCGCCGCCGACCTATCACCCGTACCGTCGCGTGCGCCCAGCCGGTCATCCCGTACGGCGCGAACACCACCACGTCCAGCAGCCCGTCGTCCGGCGCGGCCCCCGGGAGCAACTGCATGCCGGCCTGTAGCGCACCGACGTTGCCGACCAGCACCATCCGGGCCCGGCGCCGGATCGGCTCGCCGTCGTCCACGGTCAACGTCACCCGCATCCGCCGGTCGCGCAGATGGCGCGCGCCGGAGACCAGATAGGCGGGCCAGCCGACCTTCTTCTTCAACGCGTCGGGGGCGTCGGCCACCATCGCCGCGTCGAGCCCGATGCCGGCCATCGCGGTGAAACACCGCGGCTCCGCGGGCCCGTCCGGCTCGGCGTCCGGGTCCACCGTGCCCAGGTCGATCCGCCGGTCGCGCCCGTGCATGGCCACGTGCAGCGCGTCGGCGATGTCGATCGGCAGGCCGAGGTTGCGGGCGAGCAGGTTGCCGGTGCCCGCCGGGATCACCGCGAGCGGGGTGTCGGTGCCGGCCAGCGCGCCGGCGATCTCGCGGACCGTGCCGTCGCCGCCCGCCGCGATCACCAGGTCCACGCCCTCGGCCAGCGCCTTCGCGGTCACCCCGGCCCCCGGGTCGGACACCGTGGTCTCCAGCCACACCGGCTCGGCCCAGCCCGAGTCGTGCATGATCCGGTCGATCCGGGTGCGCGACTCGGCGACGTCCAGCTTGATCGGGTTGACCACGAGCGCCGCCCGCGGCAACCCGCCGTCGGCGCCCTGCCGGGCCTCGCGGCGCCGGGCCCGATAGCCCCAGATCGACTTCGGGGACAACAACGCGCGGTTCATCACGACCAATACGACGCTCGCGTACAGCAGCGACATCAGCACATCGCTGGGGTGGTGCATGCCCCGGTACATCCGGCTCCCGGCCACCGCCACCGGCACCGCGCCGAGCAACACCCACACCAGGACCACGAGTCCGCGTCTGCGCAACCGGCGCGCGAGCAACACGGCCAGCCCGCCGTACAGCGCGAACGCCGCACCGGTGTGCCCGGACGGGAAACTCGCCGTCGCGGCGGCCGGGTCCAGGCGCGGTACGTCCGGGCGCTCGCGCGAGACGAAGAGCTGGACAATCCAGAACACCAGCGCCTGCCCGGCCACCGAGCAGGCCAGGAACAGCGGGCCGCGCCAGGAGCGGCCGAGGAGCCGAGTCGCCACCAGCGCGACCAGCGTGGTGGCGATGATCACACGCGTGTCGGCCAGGGTGGAGAACGCGTCGCTGACGTCGTTCCAACCGCTCGAGCGATGCTCGGCGAAGGTGCGTTCCAGGTCGTCCTCGACGGTGAACGGCCAGACGCCGTCGAGGGTCTTCGTGATCAGCAGACCGAGCCCGACCATTGCGCACGTCAAAATGACAAGGGGCAGGACGATACGGCGCAGGAACCGTCCTGCTTCGGTCAGCATGACCGACATTCTTACCCGGCCCCGGATCTTTCAGTTCCGCCCATCCGGGGAGTCCGGGTCGGTTCCGGGGCGAATGCGCGGAATCTCCGGATCCGCGTCCGCGCCGTCGATCTCCGGCTCCAGGCCCTCCTCACCGGCGGCCACGCGACGCAGCCCGGCATCGTGCCGCCACCATTCGAAGACCGCGGACGTGGCCAGGAGCACGATCAGGCCGAGCACCCAGCCGCCGACCACGTCGGTCACGAAGTGCACGCCGAGCGCGACCCGGGTGAACCCGACACCCACCGCGGAGCCGATCGCCACCACCCACGCCACCGGCCGCCACCCCCGAGGGATCAGCGGCAACAGCGCGAGCAGCAACACCCCGGGGCCGACCACGCCCATCAGCGCGTGTCCGGACGGGAAGGACCAGCCGTCGGAGTGGTGCACCGGGTGCGGCAGGGTCGGCCGGGCCCGGGTGAACACCTCCTTGAGCAGCGCGCCGAGCAGGCCGCCGACGATCGTGGTGACCACCGCCCACACCACGAGCCGGCGGGCGCCGCGCCACCACAACCACGCGCACATGATCGCGATCAGTACGCGATAGACGTTCGGATCCCAGACCCAGTTCGTGAGGAACAGCAGTACGTGCTGCCACGCGGTGTGCTCGCGTACCCAGTCGTTGAGCCCGGTCGCCACGTCGGTGTCCAGGTCGAGCAGCGGCGACCACTTGGTCTCCACGAGCGCCGCGAGCAGCCCGAACAGGAGCGCGCCCGCCGGCAGCGCGAGCGCGACCATGGCCATCCGCAGCCCGAACCGCCGATCGGGGTCGAAGCGTTTCCTGGCCCGGGCCGAGGTGGAGGTCATGGCTCATTCATAGCCGCAATCCGGTCCGGCCCGTCCCCGACTTCGCCCGGGATCGCCCTCGAATCGGCGATGAATCACCCCCGAGCCGCCCACGAACCACCGCCGAACCCTCCGCATCCTGCGCGGACCACCTCGCCGGCGCCATAGTCGGGAAATCCGTTGGCCGCCCCCGGTAGGCTTTGCCCGTGATAGACCTGCGACTGCTCCGTGAGGATCCCGACCGTGTCCGCGCTTCGCAGCGCGCCCGCGGCGAGGACGAGACCATCGTCGACGCGCTGCTCGCGGCGGATGAGCTGCGCCGCTCGTCCGGCTCCCGGTTCGACGCGCTGCGGGCCGAGCAGAAGTCGATGGGCAAGCAGGTCTCCAAGGCCAAGGGCGACGAGCGGCAGGAGCTGCTGACCCGGGCCCAGACGTTGGCCGGCGAGGTCAAGGCCGCGGACGCGGAACAGCTCGAGGCCAAGGCCGAGACCGAGCGGCTGCTCAAGGCGCTGGCCAACCTGATCGACCCGGACGCGCCGGTCGGCGGCGAGGAGGACTTCGTCACCCTCGAAGAGGTCGGCCCCCGGCGCGACTTCGCGGTGGAGGGCTTCGAGCCGCGCGACCATGTCGAGCTGGGCCGGCTGCTCAAGGCGATCGACGTGGAGCGGGCCGCGAAGGTGTCCGGCTCGCGCTTCTACTACCTGACCGGTGTCGGCGCGCTGCTCGAGCTCGCGCTGGTCAACATGGCGATCGCGCAGGCGACCGAGGCCGGCTTCACGCCGATGCTCACCCCCGCGCTGGTGCGCCCGCCCGCGATGGAGGGCACCGGCTTCCTCGGCCAGGCCGCGGAGAACGTGTTCCACCTGGAGGCCGACGACTATTACCTGGTCGGCACCGCCGAGGTACCGCTCGCGGCGTACCACATGGACGAGATCATCCCGGCCGGCGAACTGCCGCTGCGCTACGCCGGGTTCTCGCCGTGCTTCCGCCGCGAGGCCGGCACGTACGGCAAGGACACGCGCGGGATCATCCGGGTGCACCAGTTCGACAAGGTGGAGATGTTCTGCTTCGTCGCGCCGGAGGAGGCCGAGGCGGAGCACCGCCGGCTGCTGGCCTGGGAGAAGGAGTTCCTGAACCGCCTCGAACTGCCCTACCGGGTGATCGACGTCGCGTCCGGCGACCTCGGCGCCTCGGCCGCGCGCAAGTTCGACATCGAGGCGTGGATCCCGACCCAGGGCAAGTATCGCGAGGTCACCTCCACCTCGAACTGCACCGAGTTCCAGGCCCGTCGGCTCCAGGTGCGGATGCGCGACGCGCAGGGCACCCGGCCGCTCGCCACGCTCAACGGCACGCTGTGCGCGGTGCCGCGGACCATCGTGGCAATCCTGGAGAACCACCAGCGCGAGGACGGCTCGGTGGTCGTCCCCGAGGCGCTGCGTCCCTACCTCGGCGGCCGTGAGGTGCTGGAACCGGTGCAGGCGTGACCTTCTCCCTGGTCGCGACCGACCTGGACGGCACCTTGCTGCGCCCCGACCACACCGTCTCGGCACGCAACCGCGCGGCTCTGGCCCGGGTCACCGCGGCCGGGGCGAAGCACGTGATAGTGACCGGGCGCGCGGTGTCCTGGACCCGGTCGGTGTTCGACGAGTTGGGCTATCGCGGGCTGGCGGTCTGCGGGCAGGGCGCACAGGTCTACCACGCGGGCGAGGGCCGGTTGCTGACCTCGATCACGCTGGACCGGCAACTGGCCCGGTTGGCCGCCGAGCGGCTGAGCGCGGAGCTGGGCGATGCGCGGTTCGCGGTCAGCCGGGCGGGCCTGTCGGGCGAGGTGGTGATCGAGCGCGGTTATCACTACGACTCGCTGCTGCCGGTACGTGTGGTCGCCGACCGCGCCGAGTTGTGGTCCGAGCCGATCCTCAAGCTCTACGTGCACCACGACGACTACGACGACGACCGGCTCACCGCGTATGCCCGCAAGATCTGCCAGGGCCTGGTCGACGTCACCCACGCGGGGACCGGCATCATCGAACTGCTGCCGCCGGGCCTGAGCAAGGCGGTCGGCCTGTCCCTGGCCGCCCGCAAACTGGGTGTGCGGGCGGCCGACACCATCGCATTCGGCGACATGCCCAACGACGTCACCATGTTCAAGTGGGCCGCGCACGGCGTGGCAATGGCCAACGCCCACGCCGATCTCCTCGAAGTAGCCGACGAGATAACCCTGTCCAACCTGGAAGACGGCGTGGCGGTAGTCCTGGAACGCCTGTTCCCCTGACCCACCGAGTGGCCACGAGGCCCCGACGGGCCCGGCCGATGGGCGAATCCCGCAGCACCTCCACCCGGCCCCGAGGCCCCGTCACGGCCGACACCCAAACCCCGCAGCCTCTCCATCCGGCCACGAGGCCCCGGTCGGCCCACCCCGAGGCCCGAATCCCGCAGCGTCTCCACCTCACGCAACGGGTAGGCGGGCGGGCACAACAACATGAATCGGGCGCGACGCGCCCACCCCGCACGCCACCGCACAGACACAAAGCCCCAGCATCAACCCGATCGGCACCGTCCACCCCCCGGTGACCTGCCGAAGCGCCCCGGCCGCCAACGGCCCGAACGCGGCGACCACATACCCCACCGCCTGGGCCATCCCCGACAACTGCGCGGCCGTGTTCGGATCCGGCGAGCGCAGCACGATCAACGTCAGCGCCAGCGACACCGCCCCGCCCTGCCCGAGGCCGAGCAGCACCGCCCATACCCACGCCCCGCCCACCGGCGCGACCATCAGCCCCACGTACCCCGTCGCGACCAGTCCGATCGATCCGATCACCAGCGCACTCTGATTGCGCATCCGCCCGGCGATGATCGACCCGGCGAACGAGGCCGGGATCTGGACGAACGTGTTGAACGCGAAGATCGCCGCCGCCGTGCCCTTGCTCATCCCGTGATCGGTCAGGATCGTGGGCATCCAGGCCAGCAACACATAGAACAGCAGCGACTGCAGCCCCATGAACCCGGTCACCAGCCAGGCCAGTCGCGACTTCCACAGACCGGACACATGCGGCATCGCCGCCGCCACCGCCCCGCGCCGCCGGCGTACGTGCGGCAGCCATACCGCCACCGCCGCGCCGGCCAGCAACGCCCAGCACCCGAGCGCCGGTTGCCAGCCGTGGCCGATCGCGTTCTCCAGCGGTACGGTCGCCCCCGCCGAGACCGCCGCGCCGAGCACCATGGCCGCGCTGTACACGCCGATCATCGCCGCCGCCCGCTGTGGGAACTCGCGCTTGACCACACCCGGCATCAGCACGTTCAGCACCGCGATCCCGCCGCCCACCAGCGCCCCGCCGGCGAACAGCGCGCCCAGGTTCGGAATCACCCGCAGCAATATCCCGGCGCCGACCACGACCAGCGCACCGAGCAGCACCAGCTCCGTCCCGAACCGGCGCGCCGCGATCGGCGCGAGCGGCGAGATCAGGCCCAGGAACAGCACCGGTATCGCGGTGATCAGGCTGCCCGTGGTCGCGGACAGGTGGAACACCTCGCGCAGTTCGCCCACCAGTGGCGACACACTGGACAACCCGGCCCGCATGTTCAGCGCGATCAGCACGATGCCCGTGAGCAACAGCGCGCCACCGGTTGCCTTCACGGTGGTCGTGGCACCGCCGGTCGCCCGCACCTCGGTCGTGCTCATGCGTCGTGCTCCGTCGAATGGGACCGGCCCGAATCGGACTCGGTCGGGTCGTACAACAACGCGTCCAGCGCGACCACCGCGGGTTCGAGAATCTCCCGCACCGCCCGCTCGGCCGCGTCCGGATCGCCCGCCTCGATCGCGTCGGCCAGCGCCACGTGCAGCGCGTGCGACGCGTCCGGCAGCGTGCCGTCGTCGAGCACCGTGCGGATCGCGCGCCACAACGAGTCGCTGAACCAGCGGTAGGTGGCCACCATCGCCGAGTTGTGCGACGCGAGCGCGATCGCGGTGTGGAAGGCCACGTCCTGCTCGACCAGGTCGTCCAACTCGCCCTCGGCCGGCTCGCCCCGGTCGAAGTCGTGCGGCTCCGGGGTGTCCGCGCTGCCGTCGGCGGCGGCACGACGCACCAGCGCGGCCCGGATCCGGCCCAGGTCGTCGGCGGTGCGGCGGTGCGCGGCCAGCCGGGCGGCCTCCACGTCCAGCGCGCGGCGCATCTCGAAGATGTCCCGCAGGTCCGCGTGCTCGATCCGGCGGACCAGATCGCCGGGGTCGGTGGTGGAGCGTACGTAGGTCCCGTCGCCCTGGCGCGACTCCAGCATCCCGGCGTGCACCAGCACCCGGATCGCCTCGCGCACCGTGTTGCGGCCCACCCGGAGCCGCTCGGCGATCACACTCTCGCTGGGGATCCGCGCGCCGATCGGCCAGGTGCCGGCGGTCAGTTGGGACCGGAGCTGATCGATCGCGTCGTCGACGAGGGATCTGCGGCCGGCTGCCTGGAGCGACATTGGACTCTCCCGAATTCGTGGGGTTGCCCAGTCATCCTACAAGTAGCTGCATAGTGCATACGACAGGGTGGAAAAGCGGCCGGCGTACGAACCCGTACGCCGGCCGCCCGCTCCGTCTCCGCCGTCACCCGACTCCCCGCAGCGACCGAACCGACGCGTAGGCGAGTCGGGTCGCGTCGGGTCGGCGGTTTCCACGGGGGGATCAGGCCGTCGTCCGGCGTTCCCGGCGCGGGGCCAGGAACAGGCCCGCGAGGAGGGCGCCGAGCAGGACCAGGGCCGAGTTGATCAGGATCGCGACGCCGACCCCGGACAGGACCGCGTCGGGGCCGGTGCTGCCGCCCATCCGCGCGGTGGCGATGGCGCTCATGATCGGGATGCCCATGGTGATGCCGACCTGCTGGGTCATCGTGGCCAGGCCGGTGGCCAGCCCCTGTTCGGCGTCCGGCAGGCCGGAGGTGGCGGTGACCATGAAGCCGACGATCATCAGCATGTTGCCGATGCCGCCGACGAAGGTGGCCGCGAGCAGCAGCCAGATCCAGGCGCCGGAGCTGCCCAGGGCGACCAGCGACACGGTGGCCAGGGCCTGTACGACGCCGCCCGCGACGATCGTGCTGCGGGTGCCGAACCGGCCGACCGCCCGGCCGCCGAGCGTGCCGCCGATGACCGTGCCGATGCCCAGGACGCCGAACGCGAGCCCGGTGGCCAGCGGCGAGTAGCCCAGTACCTCCTGGAGATAGAGCGTGAGCAGGAAGACCAGCGAGGTCTCGGTGACGAACGCGATCAGGCCGGCGACGTTGCCCCACAGCACGGTGCGGCGCTTCATGATGGAAACCGGGACCAGCGGCGAGGCCGAGCGCTGCTCGATGAACCGGAAGGCGACCAGGAGCACGAGGCCGGCGAGCAGCGCGCCGAGCGTGGTGGGCTTGCCCCAGCCCTCGGCGCCGGCCTGGGTCAAACCGAAGACCAGGGCCAGCAGGCCGCCGGTGACCGCGATCGCGCCGGGCACGTCCAGCTTGGGCCGGTCGCTCGGCCGCGAGTCGGTGATCACCCTCGGCGCGAGGATCAGCACCAGCGCGGCGACGGGGACGTTGACGAAGAACGCCCAGCGCCAGGACAGCAGATCGGTGAGCAGTCCGCCCAGGATCGCACCGGCGGTGAATCCGGCCGACATCAGCGCGCCGTTGAGGCCGAGCGCCTTCTCCCGCAGCGGTCCCTCCTTGAACGCGGTGGTCAGCAGGGCCAGGCCGGCCGGGGTCACCGCCGCGGTGGCGAGTCCCTGGAGCACCCGGGCGATCAGCAACATCTCGGGCGACGTGGCGAAGCCGCCGAGCGCGGAGGAGGCGCCGAGGACCGCCATGCCCCCCAGGAACAGGCGCTTGCGGCCGAACAGATCCGCGACCCGGCCGAACAGCAGGGTGAAGCCGGCGGCGGTCAGCGCGAACGCCGTGGCCACCCACTGGAGGTTGTTCAGCGAGAAGCCGAGTCCCCGGCCGACCACCGGCAGTGCGACGTTCAGGATCGAGAAGTCCACGGCGATCATGAACTGGGCGCCGAGGAGCAGGGTGAGCACCAGTTTCTGCTGCCTGGTCATCCGGTGACCGGCGGTCGGCTCGGGGAGTGCGATGGACGGAGCCTCGGCGGGCCTCGTGCGGTGATCGAGGGTGGACATGGGAACCTCCCGAGATGTTCTGACAAGCCCTAACGGGTCTTTATTCCCGTTAAGATGCCCCGAAGGTAGCACTCTCGATCGACTTAATGGAACAGGAGTCCCGTTATGACCTCCGACGATCTCGCCGGCGCTCCCGCCCCCGGCTCCGCCGATCCCGGTACGGTCCGCCCCGGCGGACGTACCGCCCGGGTCCGCGAAGCGGTGTTGCGCGCGACCGGCGACGCGCTCGCCGAGAAGGGCTTCGCCGGCCTCGACCCGGCCGAGGTGGCCCAGCGGGCCGAGGTCGGCAAGACGACCGTCTATCGGCGCTGGGGCAGCACCACGGGACTGGTCGCCGACCTGCTGGTGGACATGGCCGAGAGCTCGGTGTCGCGGACCGAGACCGGGTCGCTGCTCGGCGACCTGCGGGCCAACGCGCACCTGGTCCGCCGCACCCTCACCGACCCACGACAGGGCGCGCTGTTCAAGGCGGTGATCGCGGCGGCGACGGGCGACGCGCGCACGGCCGAGGCGCTGCACGCGTTCTACGCGACCCGGATCAAGGAGTGGGCGCCCTGCGTCGAGGCCGCGATCCGGCGCGGCGAGGCACCGGCGGGAACGGACCCGCACGAGGTGATCCGGGCGGTGTCGGCCCCCTTGTACCACCGCCTGCTGGCCACTGGCGACCCCCTCGACGAGGCGAGCGCGGACCGCGCGGCCGTGGCCGCCGACGCGGCGACCCGGGCGGGAGCCTACGTACGGTAGGCCCGTCCGGCGGCTCGACCGTGAGCACGTATGGTCGATGGATGTTGCTGAGCACCGTGATCCTGCCGATCTACCGCTGGACCGAGGGCCGGAAGGTGTGGCGCCGCGCCGAGGACCTCGGGTTCCACGCCGCGTACACCTACGACCACCTGTCCTGGCGCAGCTTTCGCGAGCACACGTGGTTCGGCGCGGTGCCCACGCTGACCGCCGCCGCGGCGGTCACCGAGCGGCTGCGCCTGGGCACGATGGTCACCTCGCCCAACTTCCGCCACCCGGTGACCCTCGCGAAGGACCTCGCGGCCGTCGACGACATCTCCTCCGGTCGGCTGATCGCGGGCATCGGCGCGGGCGGCACCGGCTTCGATGCCACCGCGCTCGGCCAACAACCCTGGAGCGCACGCGAACGCGCGGACCGGTTCGCCGAGTTCGTCCCGCTGCTCGACCGGTTGCTCAGCGAACCGGCGGTGACCGTTCGGGGCACCCACTACACCGCCGAGGACGTCCGGATGATCCCGGGCGGCCGGCAGCGCCCGCGCGTGCCGCTCTACATCGCGGCCGGCGGGCCGCGCGGGATGCGACTGGCGGCCCGGCACGGCGAGGGGTGGATCAGCTACGGCGACACCCGCGACCCGGGCGGCATCGCGGTCGAGGACTGCCCGAAGGTGATCGCCGACCAGTTGGCCCGGCTCTCCGACGTCTGCGCGGCCGAGGGCCGCAAGCCGGAGGAACTGGCGAAGGTGCTGCTCCAGGGCTCGACCCGGGAGCGCCCGCTCGACTCGCTGGACGCGTTCGTCGACTACGCGGGCCGCTACCGGGAACTGGGCATCACCGAGTTGGTCATCCACTGGCCGGTGCCCGACTCGGTGTTCGCGGCGGATCGCGCGGTGTTCGAACGCATCGCCGTCGAGGGCCTGCGGCAACTCGACTGAGCCGGACCGGTCCCGGCCGGCGGCGCTCTTCCGCCCGGCCCGGGACCGCCGGACTCGACGAATCGTTTCTGAGCGAGGATGTACCCGTGACGATCACGAATCGCCCACGCCTAGTGGCCACCGACCTCGACGGCACCATCGTGCGCGACGACGGGTCCATCTCCGACCGCACCCTCGCCGCGCTCGAACTCGTCGAGGCCGGCGGCGCCGAGGTGGTCTTCGTGACCGGCCGCCCACCACGCTGGATGAGCCGCGTCGCCGAGGTCACCGGCCATCACGGGCTGGCCATCTGCGGGAACGGCGCGGTCGTCTACGACCTGCGCTCGGAGCGGGTGGTGGGCACCCACACGATGGACGTGACCGCCGCCCGCAAGGTCACCCGGCTGTTGCGCGAGGCGGTACCCGAGGTCAGCTTCGCGGTCGAGACCGAGACCGGCTTCATGCACGAGCCGGACTACCCGGCCCTGGAGCGCGACGTGTCGATCGTGCACGCGGTGGGACCGGTCGAGGAACTGCTGACCGGGCCGGTACTCAAGCTGCTCGCCCGCCACCACAGCCTCGACCCCGACGTCTTCCTCGCCCTCGCCCACGACCGGGCCGGCGCGTACGCGGAGTTCACCCACTCGTCGCCCTCGATCGCGCTGGTCGAGATCAGCGCGCTGGGGATCAGCAAGGCCAGCACGCTGGCCTGGTTCTGCGCACAGCGCGGGATCCGCACCGAGGACGTGGTGGCGTTCGGCGACATGCCCAACGATCTGCCGCTGCTCGCCTGGGCCGGCCAGGCATACGCGGTGGCCAACGCACATCCGGACGTGCTGGCCGCGGTGACCCGGCATACCGGGAGCAATCAGGACGACGGCGTCGCCCAGGTATTGGAAAAGTTGTTCGGCTGAGCCGGTCCGCCGACCGACGGAACCGGCGACCCAAGCAAGCGCATCCCCGAACGCGTGACCACGAAGACACGCTTACGCATGAAGGTTGCACAGAGTAGCTACACGATTGCTTACCGTGACATAGATTGACGCCGTGTACTCCCCCTCCCGGCCAGGGTCCCCACTGGCTGTGACGATCGACCGCTATCGGGTCGGCAAGGCCCTCTCGTTCCGACCCATCGCCGAAGGCCTGCTCAACCGAGGCTACGAGGTCGTCACCACCAGGGGACGCTGGTTTCTCAAGCATTATCTCGACCAACGACCCGACACCATCCGCTTCCAACACCGGATCACCCAGCGGCTCGCCGCTCGCGGGATACCCGCGATCGCGCCGGTGACCGACCGGCGCGGGCGTACCGTACTCGCCTCGCGCGGACGCTGGTTCGCGCTCTACCCCTGGGTGGAGGGCACCCACCGACGCGGCACCGAACTCGACGCGCGTGGTTGCGCCCGGGTGGGCACGCTGCTCGGCGGGGTGCACGTGATGTTGCCCAAGCTGCTGCCACCCATCCAGCAGCCGCTGCTCGTGCCCACCGCCGACCCGCGCGAATCGCTGGCCACCATCGAGCGATTGCTCACCCGGATCCGGGCCCGCCCCGGCGGCACGCCGTTCGACCGGCTCGCCGAACTGCGGCTGATCGAGCGGCGCGCGCTGCTCCTGCGGCACGCGCATCGGCGACCGCGCGACCACGAGGCGCCGCACACCGGCTATGTGCACGGCGACTTCCATCCGTTGAACCTGCTCTACCGGGGCAACGACCCGGTGGCGATCATCGACTGGGACCGGCTCGCCGCACTGCCCGACACCGAGGAACTGGTCCGGGCCGCGCTGATCTTCTTCACCGACCCGATCTCCGGCACGCTCGACCTCGATCGGGTACGCGGCTTCGTCGGCGGCTACCGCGCCGTGCTCGACCCCGGGCCCACCCAACTCGCCGCCGCCGTGCACCGGTTGTGGTGGGAGCGGCTGAACGACTTCTGGATGCTGACCCGGCACTACCTCGACCACGACCCGCGCTGTGCCCCGCTGTTCCCCGCGTCCGCCGCGCTGATCGTGTGGTGGACGATGGCCTACGACGAGGTGCTGGAGGCGTTCCTGGGCTGACGAACCGGCCCGATCCCGACCCGACCCGACCCGCGCGAGCCACCGATCGTGGCCGGCGCGGGTTTCGGGTCTTGCTGTCCGGGTCGGATCAGGGAGGCGTATTGCCGGTCGGCTGCCCGGTCGAGCCGCCGCCGCTGCTGCTGCCCTTGGTGTTGTCGGGCGGCGGCGTGGGCGATGTGGGCGGCTTGGTGGGGGTATCGACCGGCTTCGTCGGCGTCGAAGTCGCTTGGTGCGTCTGCCCCGTATTCCCGCCCGAGTCGCGCGCCGTGTTCGTCGGCGTCCCCGGCGTCCGCGAAGTCTGCGACGGGTAGGTCGGGGGCGGCGTCGTCTTGCCGGTGGTGGCCGGGTCCGGCTGCTGATTGGGCTGCCCCGGCTGCGCGCCGCCGGGGGCGGGTGGCGTCCCGGTCGTCGTGTTGTTCGTCTTCGACGGACTGTCGCCGCCCCCGCCCACCCCCTTGACCAGGAACACCGCGCCGACCGCGACCAGGATCACCGCGAGCGCGGTGGCCAGGTAGATCGGCATCCGGCGCTTGGGCGGCGCCGACTCCGGCGGCAGGATCGGCATCTGCCCGGTGTCGCCGCCGTTCGGCCGCTGCGCCGATCCGGTGTTCGGGTGCCCGGCCAGCGGCGGCATCGCCGCGGTGGGCGCGGCCGAACCGGGATGCGCGGACGCCGCGGCCGTGCCGGGGGCCACCTGGCTCCAGGAACCGAACTCGGGCCGCCGGCTCTCCTGGGTGGGCACCCGAGGCGGCACCGCGACCGAGACCTGCTGGCCGGCCAGCGCGCGCCGGATGTCCATCCGCATCTCGTCGGCGGTCTGATACCGGTCGTCCGGATTCTTCGCCAGCGCCTTGAGCGCGATCGCGTCCAGGTGCGGCGGCACCCGCGGATCCATCATCGACGGCGGGCGCGGGTCGTCCTGAACGTGCTGGTAGACCACGGACAGCGGGGTGTCGCCATTGAACGGCGGGCGCAGCGCCAGCAGTTCGTAGAGCAGACAACCGCTGGAGTACAGGTCGCTGCGCGCGTCCACGGTGCGGCCCAGGGCCTGCTCCGGCGACAGGTATTGCGGGGTGCCCATCACCATGCCGGTCTGGGTCATCGTGGTCGCCGCGCTGTGCATCGCGCGGGCGATGCCGAAGTCCATCACCTTGACCGCGCCCGAGTTGGTGATGATCACGTTCGCGGGCTTGATGTCGCGGTGGATGATGCCGTGCCGGTGGCTGTACTCGAGTGCTTCCAGGATCCCCTCGGTGACCCGAAGCGCCTGCTCGAGCGGTATCGGATTGCCTTCGCCGAGGAGTTCGCGCACCGTGCGGCCCTCGACGCACTCCATCACGATGAACGGCACCAACTCGTCGCCGACCCGGTCCTCGCCGGTGTCGTAGACCGACACGATCGCGGGGTGGTTGAGCGACGCCGCGTTCTGCGCCTCGCGGCCGAACCGCGAGCGGGCCACCGGGTCCTGGGCCAGGTCCGGGCGCAGTGTCTTGACCGCGACCGTACGGCCGAGCCGCACGTCGTGCGCCATCAGCACCTCGGCCATGCCGCCGCGACCGAGCTGGCGGCCGAGTTCGTAGCGGCCCGAGCCGACCGTCTTGACCTGTGTGCCGGGCGCCTCGTGGTCGTCCGGTCCCTTCGCCAGGGTCATCGCTCCTCGCCCTGCACGTCGGGGCGGCCCGCCCGGGGCCGCCGAACTGTGGCGATGGGGTCCGCCGCGAGCAGGGCAGAGCGGAAAACACCACGCGAGCGGGGGAGCACGACGGTTCCAACGATCGGCGCGCCGCAAAGGCACGCCGCCTCGGGTGTCGGGGTGGAGGTCGGGGACTCGGCGATCATCCTCGGCAGTCCCCTCACGTGGCGCCGGGGCGTGGGCCCGCGCCCAGGTGCAGATGAAATGTGGTGCATCCTCGCTTCAAGTCCCGAAACGATACCGGGATCAGCGGTACTCCCGGGTGAAGAGCCCATGGTAACGGGATTCCGGAGCCCCGGCCGATGCGTCCCGCGCGCCGGACCGGGTCGGCCACGAGTTCCGGCCGGCACCGGTCAACGCAACATCAGAATCGACGCGAGCACGGCGAGTACGCCCAGCACCGTCGCGGCGAACGCGGCACCGGCGCCCGCCTTGCGGCCCGGCCCGCCCGGTGCGCTGTGCGCGCCCGCCGACCGGGCCCGCGGCCCGAACCCGGACAACATCCGCACCCACGGCGGCACCCCGACCGGCGGTCGTCCCGGTCGTTGCCCCATCGGCCCCGGATGTCCCATCGGCCCCGGGGGCATCGGGTGTCCCGGGAGCGGCGCGGCCGGCGGCGGGACGCCGGCGCCGTAAAGGACCGAATCCCACACGTCCTCCGGCAGGATCCGACGCACCGATTCGCGCATCCGCCCGGCGGTGTCGAAGCGCTCCTGCGGATCCTTGCGCAGCGCGTGCAGCACCAGGTCGTCGATCGCGCCCGGCAGGTCGGGGCGGTACGCCGAGGGCGGGGTCGGGTCCTCGCGCATGTGCCGATAGGCGATGTGTACCGCCGTACCGCCGTCGAACGGCGGCACCCCGACCAGGAGTTCGTGCAGCAGGCAGCCCACCGAGTACAGGTCGCTGCGGGTGGAGGCAGGATGCCCGAAGGCCTGCTCGGGGGAGAAGTACTGCGGGGTGCCCATGATCCGGCCGGGATCGGTGAGCGCACCGTCGGTGACGAACAGCGCACGGGCGATGCCGAAGTCCATCACCTTGACCGCGCCGCCGGGGGTGATCATCACGTTGACCGGTTTGATGTCGCGATGCACCAGGCCGCGGTCGTGGCTGTACTCCAGCGCCTCGAGCACCTTCGCGGTGATCGCCAACGCGCGCGGCCAGGGCACCGGCCCGTGTGCCTCCAGCAGATCGCGCAGGGTCAGGCCCTCGATCAGCTCCATCACGATCCACGGCACCGACACCCCGTCCTCGCCGGGATCGGCGCCGGTGTCGAACACGGTGACGATGGTGGGATGGTGCAGCCCGGCCGCGTGCGCGGCCTCGCGGGCGAACCGGGAGCGGGCGACGGTGTCCTCGGCCAGGTCGCTGCGCAGCCGTTTGACCGCGACCCGGCGATCGAGCACCAGGTCGTGCGCCTCGTACACCACGGCCATGCCGCCGCCGCCGATCCGGCGCCCGGTGCGATACCGCCCGCCGCCGAAGACGCGCCCGCCCGCCCGAGCCGGGTCCCCCGAAACGGTCACCGTCAGGCCGCCCTCCACGCTTCACGACTCGGACACGACGTCCGCCCGGGTCGACCTACCGAAAAGCGCTCCCGTCGCATCGCCGACAGCCTGTCAGAGACACGACGAGAGCGCACCGGGCCGGCGCCATCGGACACCGACCCGACCCACGTCCCGGCCGGGACGCCGATCCGGCGTCCCGGGTCCGGTCGCGACCGGACCTAGAGGTACGGACCCGACTGGGTGTGCGGCGGCTCACCCGGTCCGCCGGGGACCACGCCGGGCGGCAGCGCCCGACGCATCGTCTCCAACTGCGCGCGGGCCGCCATCTGCTGCGCGAACAGCGCGGTCTGGATGCCGTGGAAGAGCCCCTCCAGCCAGCCCACCAGCTGTGCCTGCGCGATCCGCAGCTCGGACTCGCTGGGCACCGAGTCGTGCGTGAACGGCAACGACAGCCGCTCCAGCTCCTCGACCAGTTCCGGGGCGAGCCCCTTCTCCAGTTCCTTGATCGAGCTGGCGTGGATCTCCTTCAGACGCACCCGGCTCGCCTCGTCGAGAGGAGCCGCCCGCACCTCCTCCAGGAGCTGCTTGATCATGCTTCCGATGCGCATGACCTTCGCGGGCTGTTCGACCATGTCGGTCACCGCGAGTTCACCGCCCTCTTCACCGAGGCCGCCGCCGAGCGCCATGCCATCCGGCCCGACGATCACCACCTGCGGGTTCTCACCATTCGCTGCGTTGTTCGGCGTCTCCATACATCTCATCCTAGGAGCGTCGGCCGGCTAACCCGTCCTGGTACGCAGCACAGCACGCGATCGAGTCAAAAGCGCCGCGAGCAGGGCCGCCAGGATCGGCAGCACGACGAGCGCGAGACCGAGCTGCGGCCACGGGATCACCAGTTCGGGGGTGGGCAGCCGAAGCTTGGCCTCGGCCGGCAGTTCGTCCCACAGCGCCGACTTCTGCCCGCGCTGCACCACCACCCCCGCGAGCACCCCGGCGGCAAGGCCGAGCGCGGTGCCCAGGAAGGCGATCACCCCGCTCTGGAACGCGGACAACCTGCGCCGCACCCCCGGCGGCGCGCCCACCGCACCGAGCGTGGCCAGGTCCTGCTGCGCGTCGGCGAGCGCGAGGCCGGTGGCCACTCCGGACGCGCCGATGGTGATCACCAGCGCGAAGACGGCGAGCAGCAGCAGGCGCGCGTCGTCCTTGCCCTGGAAGCCGCGCTCGATATACAGGGAGGTGGCCTCGGAGATCCCGGCCAACCGCTCCTGCAGTCGCTCCTTCTGCGCGTCCGAGGGCGAACGCCCGGCGTCGTAGACCACGCCGCCCGGTTTGGGAGTCGCACCGAGCGTGGCGGCTGCCGCCGGCGAGGCGAACATGCCGCTCAGTGCGAAGGGCGCCCGCACCGTCACCGCAGGCAGCCGGACGACGGGTCGAACCGATTCGCGCCGCCCATCGGGTCGAACCCGGGAGCTGCCGTTCTCGAACGTCCACACTTCGGCCGTGCCGTCCGCGCCGACGTAGCCGTCCTTGAACAGCACGATCCCACCCCGGGCCAACGTCTCGGCCGCTCGTGGGTCGTCCGCCCCGGTGAGTCGGCGCAGTGTGTCCGCGTCCCCCACCACGGACTGGAAGAAGTGGTTGGCCGTCTCGGGCCCGAGCCCGCACCTGGGATCGTTCCACCGCCGCACCGGGTCGGCGTCGACATCCCTCGGACACCGGAGCTCGGGCAGTTGTTCGGCCTGGTAGACGAGGCATCCGGCCGGGCCCCGGGTACACGGCCCCTTCAGCTCGTCGAGCAGACCGCCCTTCGCCCCCGGCAGAGTCTGCTCCACCGCGTGGCGCACCTCCTCGGCCTGCTTTGTGGTGACCCGCCCGCTGTCCGGCACGCCGGGAATGGGCGCACGGTCGGAAAATTGGACCACGACGTGGTTCTTCTGCACTCTGGGTCGGTACATGTTCCGCTCGTCCGCCGTCTGGCTGGACCACACCACCGCGACCACCACCGAGCCCGCCACCGCGGCCATCACCGCGGCCACCGCGGGCGCGCTGCGCGGCCGGCTGCGGGCCGCGTCGCGCAGCGCCAACCGCGGGCTCAGCGGCAGGAACCGACCGAGCCTCGCGGCCGTCCCGATCAGCGCCGGACAACACGCGACCAGGCCGAGTTCGGCCACCACCAGGCCGGCGACGATGATCGTGTCGTCCGCGCGATCCGCGCCGTAAATCGCGATGCCGGTGCCGAGCGCGGCGGCCACGATCCCGACGATCGGCAACACGCGCGAGCCGCGACGCACCCCGCGGCGGCCGGTCAACGACGCCGCGACGTCCTCCCGGGCCGCGAGCCAGGCCGGGATCAGCGCGGCGAGCATGCCGACCACGACCCCGACCACGCCGATGCCGAGCAATTCGAGCACCCGCACGTCGTATCGGCCCAGGAGCCGACCGGACCGCTCGGCGAACCACGAGCGCATCAGGGCCGCGACCACCATGCCGAGCGCGGTACCGAGCACGGCGCCGACCACACCGAGCACGACCCCGCCGCCGAGAACCACCCCGCCGATGTGCCGACGGCTGCCGCCCGCCACCCCGATCAGCCCGAGTTCGCGCCGCTTGCGGCGGGCGCCCACGGCGAACGCCGGACCCGCGAGCAGGATCATCTCCAGCAATCCGAGCCCGAGGCCGATACCGCCGAGCCGGAGCGCGCGCGAGTCGGCCCACGTTTGCGGACTCTCGTAGGTCCAGTCCGCCCTGGCCGGCGGATGCCGCAACACCGCGGCGGACCGGATCACGAATCCCTGGCGGTTCGCCGCCAGGACCCGGTCCCAGGGCACGCCGCCCCGGACCCGGATCAGCGTGGAGGTCTCCACCGCGGACCCGCTCGTCCCCTGACGGGAGGTCATCGCGTCGAGCACGGCCCCCGGCGCGGCGATCACCGTACGCGCGCGCAGATCATTCGGCAGATCCACCGTGCCGACGATCCGAAAGGTCCGTCCGCTGGCCTTCTCGATCAGGTCTCCGCCGACCCGATAGCCGGCCGAGCGGCGCAGTGCCTCGGTGACGACCACCTCGTCGAGGGCGCGCGGAGCCCGACCCGCACGCTGGAACACCATGCCCTTCGCGAGCGGCCCGGCGTAGTCGAACTCGCGGATCGGCACGTCGGTCCGACCGTGCGCGGTCGCCACCATTCCCCAGGCGGTGCGGTCGACCGACGTCTCGGTGATCCCCGGTATCACCGAGCCCAGGTCCCGCACCACCGGCATACCGACCGTGCTCGGGGACGAAGTCCCGGGAGCCGTCGACGAACCCCGGTTGACGAACTGCCAGTTGTTGCCCCCCGGCTCCTGCCGGATCGCGGCCGAAAACTGGTCCGGGACCGACGCGCCGTCGCGATGCACGAAGCCCTGCACCCGGGCGTCCGCCTGCCCGATCGAGCGCGAGATCACCTCGTCGGTATCGAGTTGCACGCTGCGCCAGGTCACATCCGCCGCACTCATCCCCAGCACCGGGATCGCGATCATCGCCACGATCAACGCGCTGCGCCCCTTGGCCCGCAGCGCGTCCCGCCGGGCGATCCGCAGGGTCGCCCGCCACGAGCCGATGCTCATCGCGAACCGCCCCGGGAGAGCAGCGACTCGGCGGAGGCCGTATGGCCGGTGTCGTCCACGAGCCGGCCGTCGCGCAGGAAGACGATCCGGTCCGCCCACGCGGCGTGCCGGGCCTCGTGGGTGACCAGGACCACCGCCGCGCCCGCCTCGCAGCGCGCCCGCAACACCCGCAACACCGCCTCGCCGGTGGTCGAGTCCAGCGCGCCGGTCGGCTCGTCGGCCAGCACCAGCCGACGAGCGCCCACCAACGCCCGGGCGATCGCGACGCGTTGTTGCTGACCGCCGGACATGTCGTCGGGGAAGCGCTCCCCGAAGTGTTCGAGGCCGACCTCGGTCAGCGCCGCCTGCGCGGCCGATCGGGCCTTGCGGATCGATCCGCCGTCGAGTTCGAGCGGGAGCGCGACGTTCTCCGCGGCGGTCAGGGCCGGGAGCAGGTTGAGGTCCTGGAAGACGTAGCCGACGCTGCGTCGGCGCAGCGCGGCCAGTCGGCGCCGGCCCAGCGCGCCGAGCGGCTGTCCCTCGACCAGGACCTCGCCGTCGGTGGGCGTGTCCAGTCCGCCGGCGAGCATCAGCAGGGTCGACTTGCCCGAGCCGCTGGGCCCCATCACGGCGAGCAACTCGCCCGGTACGACGGTCAGGTTCACCTCGGCCAGGGCCTGCACCCGGACCTCGCCCCGGCCGTGGATCCGACCCACCGACCTGAGTTCCAACACCGGTGCCACGCTGCCCCCTGTGCGTGTGGTCATCGGCGTGCTCCGCGCCTGCGGGTGGGTGCGGGCCGCTCGGCCACGGGGGCCGGTTCGCGCTCGGCGGCCCGCCGGGCCAGTCGCGCCTCGCAGTGGTCCAGCCAGCGCACCTCGGCCTCCGCGTGGAAGATCAGCGATTCCAGGACGAGTTGCCAGGCCAGGTCGTCCTCGGCGGCGCGGGTCTTGAGCCGGGTGTAGTCCTGCAACGCGCGCAGCGTGTGGGCGCGTTGTCCCTGGACCACCGCGCCGACCTCGATTCCGGGCACGGTGACGGCCATCGCGAGCTTGATCGCGAGTTCGTCCCGGGGTGGGTTGGTACGCGAGACCGGCGCGTCGAACCAGGCCCGCAGTTCGGTCCGGCCCCGGTCGGTGATCCGGTAGAAGACGTGCCCTTCGTCGTCCTCGCCGTCGGGCGCGACCAGTCCGTCCCGGTCCAGTCGACCGAGCGTGGTGTAGACCTGGCCGACGTTGAGCGGCCAGGTGGATCCGGTCCGGGCCTCGAATTCGGTCCGCAGCTGATAGCCGTAGCGGGGACCCTGATCGAGCAGGGCGAGCAGGCCGTGTTTGATGGACATACCGAGTATGTATACCCGGTATGCTCGAAACCACAAGGGCGGCACGTCGGGAAGCCGACACGGGTGAGCCGTGCGGTGAGAGGTGAGAGGGGGCGCCGCGATCAGTCGGTGAACGGCAACCGGCAGTTGAAGTTGAACGTGTAGTACTTGGTCTGCGCGTTGGCGATCGGCTGGAGGATCAGCAGTTGGACCGCGCCGGTGAAGCCGCCGATCAGCTGGGCCGGGATCGGCCACGGCACGGGCACGCTCTGCTGGCGCGGGCCGGTGCCGGTGAAGTGCATGACGTCCTGCGGGAACGCCCGGACCTTGTCGTAGATCCACTGGTAGACGACGTCGCCCTCACCCGTGCCGTCGACCAGCATGGTGCCGATGAACTGCACCTGGTCGAGGCCGTTGCAGCGTACGTAGGAGCCGTTGGCCCGGTCCGCGACGAGCCGGACGTCGGTCACCCGGAACCGCTCGCCGATCGGGGGCGGTGCGGTGGGCGAGCCGCCGCCGGAACCGCCGGAGCCGCCGGCGGTGGCCGGGGGGCCGCCGCCCGAGCCGCCGGACGGCCCGCTCGCGCCGGGCGCGGCACTCGTGCCGCCGGGCCGGCTGCCGGTGTTGCCCGCCGAACCGGCCGGCGCGGTCGTCGTCTCGGTCACGGTGATCGTGGGCACCGGGACCGGTTGTCCGTTGGCGGGCGCGCCGCCGGGCCCGGGGGTGGCACCACCGCCCGGCGCGGGGGTGGCCTCGACGCTCTGGTCCTGGGCGGGCAGTTGTGGGGGGATGTCGGCGGGGCTGGGCGCGGATCCGTCGTGTCGGGCGCGCATGCCGGGGCCGGAATTCCACACGTTCGTGAGCACGAGCAGCGTGATGAGGGTCAACGCGATGATCGTCGGGCCCAACGGCATCCGCCGGTGAAACCCGCGGATCGACCACATCACGCCTGCCTCCCCCACCACCGGTCGGACGTTGCCGGAAGGTGTCGCCGTGTCACGATCCGCATCCTCGACGAGCCTGCACCCTTCATCAACGATGCGCCAGACACACAGTCTGCCCGGCGGAACCGACGCCCGTCGTGCGGCTCAGCGTCGTCGCGGCGCCGGGAAACACCGGACGAGCAGGCCACCGGCGCAGACGATACCGGCTCCTCCGAGGGCGATCAGAGTCAAATCGACAACGGACGGACCCGTTGTGGGCAGTGTGGGCGGCGCATCGAAGGTCGGAGGCGTGACCGGAGCGGGAGTGGCGGGCGAGCCTGCCGGGTCGGGTTCGAGGAGATACCACGCGACGACTCGACCGCCGGAGCGCACGGCGTACACCCCGGGGCGATCGTCCGCGGTGATCTCCGCCCCCCACGAACGCAGCGCGTCCAGGCCCTCGTTCCCGCCGGTGAGCACGAGTTCGTGCTCGACGTCGAGGACCGCCTGACCCGACTCGTCGGTCAGCGGCCGGACGCCGTGCGCGGCCAGTCGGTCGAGCAGTCGTTCCCACTCCTCCTGGGTGGCGGCGTTCGCGGTCGGCGCCGGCCGGTTCGGCCCGGTCGGCACGACCGGCATACGCGCGGGCACCGGCGGATCCGGGTGCAGCGCGGGCGCCAGACCACGCGGGGTGGCGGCCGGCGACGACGCGGCAGAAGGCGCGGGCGCCGCGAACCCCCCGGCCGAGGCGGGCCGGGGGCCGGGCGCCGGTGCCCCGGCGAACGCCGGGGCACCGAGGAGGACGAGGGTCGCCGCCGATACACACCCGGCAGCCAGTCGACGTGCGAAGCCGCCGGGGGTAGGCATGTCGTCAGGCTAAGGAAAATCGACAAAGGACCCATTGAGCGACATTCATCACATCGGGATGATCATCCGATTTTCATTCGTCCGGCGGCAGGGCGTGCGGCCCTGCCTCGGCCCGACCCGGGCCACTGCGCCCCGGGCCACCGCGGCCCGGGGCGCACCGCACGCTCAGCGCACCTTCAGCAACACCTTGCCGATGTGCCCACTCTCCTCGACCACCCGGTGTGCCTCGGCCGCGTCGGCGATCGGCAACACCCGATCGATGATCGGCTCGACCCGCCCGGACTCCAGGAGCGGCCACACATGCTCCCGCACCGCCGCCACGATCGCCGCCTTCTCGGCCGGCGGTCGGGCCCGCAGTGTGGTCGCGGCCACCGCGGCCCGCTTGGCGAGCAGCTTGCTCAGGTCCAACTCGCCCCGGGCGCCGCCCTGGAGGCCGATCACCACGAGCCGCCCGTTGACCGCGAGCGCGTCCACGTTGCGATCGAGATACTTCGCGCCCATGTTGTCCAGGATCACGTCGACCCCGACGCCGTCGGTGGCCTCGTGCACCCGGGCGACGAAGTCCTCGTCCCGGTAGTTGATCGTGACCTCGGCGCCCAGTTCGCGACAGCGCGCCAGCTTGGCCGCGGAGCCCGCGGTGGTCAGGATCCGGGCACCGGCGGCCGCGGCCAGTTGGATCGCCATCGTGCCGATGCCGCTGGAGCCGCCGTGCACCAGGAGCGTCTCGCCCTTGCGCAGGTGGGCGACCATGAACACGTTCGACCAGACCGTACAGACCACCTCGGGCAGCGCGGCGGCCGAGACCAGGTCCATCTCCTCGGGCACCGGGAGGAGTTGGCCGGTGGGCACCCGGACCCGCTCGGCGTACCCGCCGCCGGCGAGCAGCGCGCACACCCGGTCCCCGACGGCCCAGCCGGACACCCCGGCGCCGACCTCGACGATCGTGCCCGAGGCCTCCAGACCCGGATACGCCGACGCGCCCGCCGGCGGCCGATAAAAGCCCTGCCGCTGCAACAGATCGGCCCGATTGACCGCGGACGCGGTCACCTCCACCAGAACCTCGCCCGGTTCGGGTTTCTCGTCCGGGACCTCGGCCCAGGTCAATACCTCGGGTCCGCCCGGCTCGGCAATCGTGATGGCGTACATGCCCTCAGCCTATGAGTCGGCCGGTGTCGCGCGGGGCTTATGCGTCTTGATCACCACGAGTCGGTCGCCCGCGCCGAGCACCGCTGCCTCCGGATCGTCGTAGCGCAGTGTGCGGTGTCCGCGCACCACGGCCACCACCAGATCGCCGCACTCGCCCGGCGAACGGCCCGTCTCGCGCTTGTCGATCGGCCGCTCGACCAGGTCCATGCCCGCGCCGTAGTGCATCAGGTCCTCCATCACCTCGCCCACGTTGGGGCTGAGCATGGAGACCCCGAGCAGCCGGCCCGCCGCACTGGCGGTGGTGACCACCGAGTCGGCCCCGCTCTGCCGGATCAGCGGCGCGTTCTCGTCCTCGCGGACCGCGGCCACGATCCAGGCGCGCCGGTTGAGTTGCCGCGCGGTCAGCGTGACCAGCGCGGCGGTGTCGTCCCGGTTGACCGCGACGATGATGTTCCGCGCCCGCTCGACCTCGGCCCGGCGCAGCACCTCGGCCCGGGTCGCGTCGCCCGAGACCACCACCAGCTTGTCGTCCTCGCTCGCCTCGGCGACCGCCTCCGGGTCGGCGTCGACGACCACGATGTGCTCGCGCGGGACCCCCTGCGCCATCAGCGTGTGTACCGCGCTGTAGCCGGTCGTGCCGTAGCCGACCAGGATCGTGTGGTCGCGCAACGTGGACCTCCAACGGTTGAGCCGCAGTTGCTCGCGCGTGCGCTCGGTGAGCACCTCGAGCGTGGTGCCGACCAGGATGATCAGGAAGACCACCCGCAACGGGGTGATCACCACGACGTTCACGAAACGCGCGCCGTCGCTCGCGGGGGTGATGTCGCCGTAGCCGGTCGTGGACAGGGTGACCGTCGCGTAGTAGACCGCGTCCAGGAACGAGACATGCTCGTCCACCGTGTCGCGGTAGCCGTCGCGGTCGAGGTAGACCACCAGGATGGTCGCCGCGAGCACGAGCAGCGCCATCCCGAACCGGCGCAACACCTGCGCGAGCGGCCCGGGACGGTCCTTGGGGATGTGTACGGTCGCACCCGCCTGCCCGGCCAGGCCCGCCGGTTCGGCCGAGCGCCGCTTCAGCGCCGGCAACGGCCGGGCCAACGCGCCACGCGGCCCGCGCCGATCGGCCGGCCGGTCGTCGGGGAAGCGCACGGTCCTCATCGGGGCGCCCCGAGGACCTCGACCCGATCGCCGGCCCGTACCCCGCCCGGCGGCACCACCGCGATGGCGTCCGCGACCGCGAGTCCGCGCAACATCGCGGGGCCGGCGAAGGCCAGCGGCCGATCCCCGCGCATCGGCACCAGGTGGGTGTCGCGCGGGTGGCCGGCCAGGTCGGCGCCGACCCGGATCCGGCGCGGACGCGGCTCCGGCCGACCGGAGAGCCGGCGCAGCAGCGGCACCGCGAGGGTAAGCATCCCGGCCACCGCGGCCAGCGGGTTGCCCGGGAGGCCGACCAGATAACGCCCGGCGCCCGGCCGTTCGCCGGGCAGGTGGGCGAGCAACATCGGATGCCCCGGGCGCACCGCGACGCCATCCACCAGGATGTCCGCCGCCAGATCGACGAGCAGCGGATGCACGTGGTCGCGCGGGCCGTCGGCGGTGCCGCCGGTGGTGATCACCACGTCGGCGCGCGAGGCGGTGACGTGGCCGCGCAGGGTGTCCAGGCGGTCCGGCACCCGGCGCACCCGCAGCAGGTCGGCGCCCAGCGTCCGCAACCACGGCGTAAGCAGCGGGCCGAGCGCGTCCCGGATCCGCCCGTCCCTGGGCAGCCCGGAGTCGACCAACTCGTCGCCCAGGACCAGCAGTTCCACTCGCGGGCGGTCCACCACGACCAGTTCGTCGTAGCCGGCGGCGGCGGCCAGGCCGGTGACCCCGGGGGTGACGGTGCTGCCCGCCGGCAACAACTCGTCGCCCTGCCGGCACTCCTGGCCGCACGCGCGGATGTCGGTGCCCTGCTGGATGTGCACGTCGCCGAACAACGTGCGGCCCTCGACCCGGCTCTGTTCGCTGCGCAGCACGGCGGTGGCCCCGTGCGGCACCCGCGCGCCGGTGGCGATCTCCACCGCGTCCCCGTCGCGCAGCACCGCGAGTTCGGCGCCCGACTCGCCCGCGAGCAGCCGGCCGTGCACCCGCCACGGTCCGGGTCCGGCCACCGCCCAACCGTCCATCGCCGAGGTGTCGAACGAGGGCAGGTCGGTGAGCGCGACGATGGGCCGGGCCAACACGTGATCGCGCGCGTGGTGCAGGGTGCGGGAGACCGCGGGCAGCGGGCGACCGGCGGCGCGGGCGGTGGCCCGGGCCTCGGGCCAGCCCAGGACCTGCCGAGGCCGCGGCTCGGGTCGGGGCACGGCCCGGCTCTCCCGAGAGATCATCGGGTGTCCGGCTCGGCGTCGGGGCCGTGCCGCTCGGCGAGCTCCTGCGCTTGGCGCAACGCCTCGGCGACCTCGGTCTCCCCGCCGCCGCGACTGGCCGCCGCGTAGCCGACCAGGAAGGCGGTGAGCGGCGCAGCCGGGCGCTGCACGTGGTGCGCGGCCACCCGGGTCATGTCGAGCAACGCCGGGATGTCCACGTCCAGTTCGATGCCCAGTTCCCGCTTGACCGCTTCGGTCCACTCTGCCAAGCCAGTCATGTCTCTCCTCTTCGGGGCTGTGCCCATCCTCCCCGACCGCGCTCGCGCCTCGCGGACATCCGCCCAGGTGTCGCAGTCGAACCCGGCGTCCGGCCCGGCCGGGATCCGGCGCGGGGCGAGCGGTGCGACCACCCGGCGCAGCGCGACGCCGGCCGGCCGCGCCAGGGCCGCGACCTCGGCCCGCAACGCGGCGGTACGGTACGCGGCGAGCAGGAACTGATCACGCCCGTCGGCGTCCACCGCGACCGCGCCGGCCGCGCCGGGCTCCAGGGCGGCCACCAGCCGATCGATCAACGCGGCGGGCACGAACGGCAGATCGGCCGCGAGCAGGACGACGTTCGCGGCCCGGACCGAGGGCAGCGCGGCGGCCAGCGCGGCCACCGGTCCACCGCCGGGCGGGTCCTCGCGCACCCACACCACCTCGCGGGCGGTGGGTCGGCGCGGCCCGACGACCACGATCCGCTCGGCCCCGGCCGCCGCGGCGAGCACCCGGTCGAGCAGCGACACCCCGGCCACGAGCAGGCCCGGCTTGTCCGCACCGGCCAGCCGCCGAGCCGCGCCACCGGCCAGAACCACCACGTCGAAGCCGCTCACGTCGGACCACCCCCGAAAACCGCGCACCACACAACCCACCCGCCCCCACCACCCCGACCCGCACCCGCACCCACCGACAACCCCGGCTCGCCCACCCCGCCGGCCGAATCCACCGCCGCCCAGCCGCTCACGTGGGGGCGTTGGCGGAGGTGGTGGACCAGCGGAAAAGCGTCATCCCGACGCTGGTCGCCAGGTTGTAACTGGACACCTTCGGCCGCATCGGGATGGCCACGAGTCGATCGGCCCGCTCGCGCAGCGCCGCGGAGACGCCGTGCCGCTCGGTGCCGAAGGCCAGGACCGCGTCGTCCGGGATCTCGATCGTGCGCAGGTCGGCGCCCTCGGGGTCGAGCACGAAGAGCGGTCCGGCGGGGAGTTCGTCCGGGCGCACCCGGGCCACCGAGGTGGCGAAGTGCAGTCCGGCGCTGCCGCGGACCACGTGCGGATGCCACGGGTCCAGCTCGCCGGTGGTCAGCACGGCGGCCACCCCGAACCCGGCGGCCAGCCGGACCACCGCCCCGACGTTGCCCAGGTTGCGCGGATTCTCCAGGAGTACGACCGGCGCGTCGCGCTCGGCGGGGAGCGTGGGGTCGGGCCGACCGGCGAGCGCGAGCACCCCGGTCGGACCGGCGCGCGGGGCCAGCTCGCGCAGCAGTTCGGCGGACACCTCGCGCGCCGTCTCCTCTATATAGCCGCCCACGTCGGCCGCGAGCTCGTCGGCGAGGGCGCGCGCCGCCGCCCGGTCGGTGGTCAGCACCAGGCGGATCTCGGCGCCGAACCGCAGCGCGTGCTTGACCGCGTGGAAGCCGTCCAGCAGGACCGCCCCGGGCGCCGCGGCCCGCCACAGCGCCAGGGTCTCGACCTCGTGGGGGTTCATGACAGCAGGGTAGGACGTGGCGCGCGGTGCCCCGGCCGGGCCGGGGCACCGGGCCGGCCGCACCGATCAGACCCGACCCGCGGTCGAGGACACCCCTTCCAGTCCGCCGTCGGCGCCGACGGGCCGAGCTGCGCTCGTCGGCGTCTCGGCCCGCGCGGCGGGTCGCCGGCGCAGTCGGTCCACCAGTCGCCCGACCACCCGCGATCGGGTCCAAATCAGGAACGCGGTGGGCAGGAACAACGCGTCGCCGATCGACATCGACGCGGAGAACGCGGGCAGCCCGAGCAGGACCGCGATGCCGAAGTGCATCCCGAGCAGGAGCACGATCGCGACGTACTTGACCCGCTTGGCGAACAACATGAAGACGAAGCCGACCTGGACGAACACCGTGAGGTAGCCCATCAGGACACCCAGTTCGGCATTCGAGCCGAGCGCGTGGGCGAGCCCGGGCCACGGCGCGAAGTACTCCAGGTTGAGCACGTAGTGCATCGCCGTGCCGTCCTGCCAGTACGAGCCCTGCACCTTGTACAGCCCGGCCGCGCCGTAGATGAAGCACACCTCGGCGGCGATCACGAACAGCGCGCAGTTGTGCACCGCGGTCACCAGGCCGGCCCGTACCTGTTCGAGCGCGCGCGGCAGCCGCCACAGCGCGGCGAACACCAGCACGATGCCCGGGATCCAGATCCACCGGCACACGAACGCGAAGGAGAGCTGCGGGTGGAACGCCCACGAGTCGCCGGGGCGGGTGGTGCCCAGCGCGACCATCGCGATCAGCCCGACCAGCACGCCGACCTCGTGGCCCGGACCGGTGCCGGGCCGGATCCCGGTACGCCTGGCCCGCCGGGCGTCCAGCGACCAGACCCGGCCGCACGCGGTGAAGGCGAGGTAGATCGACATCAGCAGCAGGACCGTGTCGCCGCCGTCGGTCATCAGGATGGACCGGCTGTTGAACGACACGACCATGATCGCGAACAGTATGCTCGTCGCCCGGGTGTGCCACCCGAGCACGAACAGCGCGCTGACCACGATCGCCGCGAGGTAGACACCCTCGAACCACCACCGCGAGTCGCTTGCCAGGAGCAGGCTGACCCCGCCGATCCCGTGCAGCAACTCCTTGGCCATGTCCGGCGACCAGGCCGACTGATCGCCCCAGATCTCCCGGCGGTTGAGGTACTCGCGCAGCAGACTGGCCAGGAAGACCAGGCCGTAGCCGATCCGCAACAGCGCCGCCTGGTGCACCGCGAAGGTGCGGGTGCCGACCGCGTCCAGCGCCTGGACCAGCCAGTGGCCGACGGCGTCCTCCACGCGGCGGAAGACGGTCGGCGCGGGACGCGTCCCGGCCTCAGCGGAAGTCATCGGGCTTCGTCTCCCACCAGCCGAGCGTGCGGTATTGGGTTTCCGGCTTGGTCTTCGCGTCCGGCTTGGCGATCACCGTGGTCGCGACCCGGATCCGGATGGACTCCATCGAGCGGTTCCGCCCCGCGTCCTGGAACCGGTGCACCACGATCCGGCGCAGATAACGCTCCATGAGGCTGCCCCGGCCGCCGATGGCCGTCTCGTCCTTGGGGTCGTGGCTGTCGGTGTAGCTCGACCACGCGCGCCGGATCATGTTCTGGTCGGCCTTGCTCGGATACGGGTTGTGCCGGATGTGGTCGAGGTCGTCCCCGGTCAGATCGGACCAGCCGGACTCGGTGAGCGTGCCGTCCGGGTTGCGTACCCGCGACTGCGCCTGCACGCGGAAGTTCTCCGACATCGGATTGGGCGCGAACAGCGCCCAGTTCTGCTCGAAGTACGGATAGACCCAGGTGCCGGTCTCCTTCTGGTACTCCTTCGTCAGCGTGTTGCTGGGCGCGACGTGCAGGAACACGAAGAAGACGTGGACCAGGGTGACCAGGATCGCGAGCACCGCGAACACCGCCGTGACCGAGCGCACCGCGGTCGAGCGCCGTTCGTCGGCGGGCACCGCCGGCTCCGTGGGCACGTCGACCGGGGCACGTTCGCCCGGCTGTTCCGGGATCCGGACGGCGGCGGGCGGGTCCGCGACCCGGGCCGGGACCTGCGCCGCGGGCGGCCCGTCGGTCGCGGTGCCCACCGCCGTGCCCGGCTCGGGGTCGGGCCGCGACCGATCCGCCGGTTCCTCGGGCACCGTGTCGTCAGGCGACTGCATGCCTCTCCCGTGGTCGATGGGTCCGCCGGTCCGGACCCGTGCTGCCGGCACGCTACCGGGTCCGGTCCGCCGGACGTACCGAAACCGCTGCCAACCGCTCGGTAGTGGCGAGTTCCGTGACCCTGGAACGTGTTCCACCTCGGGCGCCCGGCCGACCGGTCACAGGTCGAGCGCGCCCTCGCGGCCGTGCGCGCGGTAGCGGGCCAGCAGATCGCCTCGACCCGCGTCGTCGAGCGCTCGATACGTCGCGCCCCGCTCGGGCCGCCACCACACCTCTCCCGCCGCCCGAAAGCCCGCGCGACGCAGGCCCACCTTGTGCACCTTGTTGGTCGCCGTGGTCGGCACCTCGGCCACGACCCGGACGAACGTCGGCGCCATCTTGGTGCCCAGGTCCGCCTGTTCGGCCAGGAACGCGGCGAAGCCGACCGGATCGAACGAAGTTCCCTCGCGCAGTTGCACCGCCGCCATCACCTGATCCCCGGTCACCGGGTCCGCCACCCCGTAGACCACGACCACCTCGAACGGCGCGAACCGGGCGAGGATCCCCTCGATCGTGGCCACCGCGAGGTTCTCCCCGTCCACCCGCAACTTGTCGGCGGCACGCGCGGCGAAGTACAGATAACCCGCCGCGTCCCGGTAGAAGTGGTCCCCCGTCCAGTACCGCCCGTCCCGCCCCCGGGCCGCCGACGCGGCCGCGTCGCGCCAGTACCCCTCGAAGCCGCTGCGCCCGGTGTTGACCAACTCGCCGATCGCCGCGTCCCCGTTGACCAGCCGCCCGGCCGCGTCGAACTCGGCCCGGGCGCACTCCGCGCCGGTCGCCGGATCGAGCACCGCGGCCTGTTCGGGACACGGCCCGACCGCGCCGGCCGGGGTCCCGGGCCGCCAGTTGACGCTCATCCCGCCCTCCGACGAGCCGTACCCCTCGGTCAACGCGCAGCCGAACCGCGCCCGGAACCGGGCCATGTCCACCGCCCCCGCCTCGGTGCCGAACCCGGCGCGCAGCGGATTGTCCCGGTCGTCGGCCCGCTCGGGGGTGGCCAGCAGGTAGGAGACGGCCCGTCCCACATAGGTGAAGTACGACGCGCCATAGCGTCGTACGTCGGGCAGGAACCCGGACGCGGAGAACCGCCGGCGCAACGCCACCGCGCCGCCCGCGCGCAGCGCCGGCGCCCAGTTCGCCATCAGCGCGTTGCCGTGGAACATCGGCATGCAGATGTAGTTGACGTCGTCCGGACCGAAGCCGAACTGCCTGGTCAGCGCGCTACCGGCGGCGGCCAGCCGGCCCTGCGAGCAGATCACCCCCTTGGGCGCGCCGGTGGATCCCGAGGTGAACACGATCAGCAGCCGATCCGCCGGATCCGCGACCGGCGCGGGCAGCGCGGCATCGGCGTAGGGCCGCAGCAGTTCGGCGTGGGCCGGGTCGTCGACCACCAGGATCCGCTCCGCCGCGATGCCCAGGTCGAGCCCGGCAAGCAGCGGCAGGTGGGCGCGTTCGGTGACCAGGACCGCGCACTGCGCGTGGGTGATGTCGCGCGCCAACTCGGCGCCGCGCCGGGTGGAGTTCACCCCCACCACGGTGGCGCCGGCGACGGCCGCGGCGGACAACCACAGCGGGAACTCGGGGACGTTGTCGAGCAGGACGCCCACGTGCGGCTCCACCCCGCGCGGCAGCAGTTCGGCGAGCAGCGCGGCCCGCGCGGCGGCGCCGCGGGCGAGTTCGTGGTGCGTCCAGGTCCGGTCCTCGAAGTACAGGCCGATCCGTTCGTCGTTCCACTGGCGATGCACGAGCTCCGCGATCGTCACCATGCCGCACTCCCTCACCACGATCCGGTCCGGCCGGATCTGATAGACCGTTGGATCTGATGCACCGTCACATTCTTTGCCCGCATTCTTGGCAAGATCAAGAAAACTGTCACGGAGGTACGGGTATGAACTCGAACACCAGGCCGCTGCCGCCGGCCTCGGCCACCGCGCTCGCCGAGCTGATGGCCGGCACGCTGCCCGATCCGTCGAGCGTGTCGGCCTCGGCGCTCGACCTCGCGGATCGGGTCCGCGATCTGGTCGAGGCGGTGGTGTGGACGGACGTCGACGCGGCGGTACGCGCGGACGCGGCCCGGCGGATCGCCGAACTGACCGCGGAACTCGGCGCCGCCCGCCGCGACCGCGCGGTCTCACTGATCCGGCATCCGGACGGCCGGCTGGAGCACCTGACCCAGATGGGCTCGGGCCGGCTCAACCCGCAGGCGCCCCGGCTGGTCTTCGCCGACGTCGCGGCCGGGCCCGAGCCGGGCGCCGAGCCGGAATCGGTGGAGATCCACGCCCGTTGCACGCTGACCGCGGCGCACGGCGGCCCGCCCGAGCGCGCGCACGGCGGCATCGTGGCGGTGCTCCTTGACCAGCTGCTCGGCGTGGCCGCGGCCGCGGCGGGGGCGCCCGGGCTGACCGCGGGCCTGGACGTGCGCTACCGCCGGGCCACGCCCTACGACGCGCCGCTGGAGCTGACCGGCCGCTGGACCGGCCGCGACGGCCGCAAGAGCTTCGCGACCGGCGAGATCCGCGCCGCCGGGGTGGTCACCGCCGAGGCGACCGCGGTCTTCATCGCCGAACGCCGCCGCTGATCGGGCCCGGCAGCCGGTCCGGGATCACACCACCGCGGGCGGGGCCTGGGTCTCGCTGACCATGGGGCGCCCGGCGGCCTCCCACGCCAGCATCCCGCCGTCCACGTTGATCGCGTCCCAGCCCCGCTCGCCCAGGTAGTGGGTGACCTGCGCGGACCGGCCGCCGACCCGGCACATCACATGGACCCGGGTGTCGTGCGGCACCTCGTCGATCCGCTCCAGGAGCGTGCTCATCGGGATGTGCCGGGCGCCGGCCACATGACCGGCGTCCCATTCGTGCACCTCCCGTACGTCCAGGACGAAGGCGTCGTCAGGGACCGCGGCGGCAGGCACGGCCGGCGGGGGCGACTGGTGCATCGGATCTCCGGGTGGTCGGGCGCCCGGAACCCGTCCGGCCGCGCTCATCGCACATTGTCGGTCATCGGCGCCGCGCGCGGGCACCGCGAAAGCACGAACCGGCCACTCGTCACCCCCGACCCGGGCGCGAAGCGCCGCCCGGTACGACGCGCGCCGGCGTCGTGAACGGCACCCCGCCCGGGCCGACGGGCCCGGCCGGGCCCAAAACCGCACCGGCCCGAAGCGCAGCGCCCGGCATCCGCCCGCTCAGGACTCGACCAGCGTCCCGAGCACCTTCTCCTTCTCCGCGATGTCGTGCAGCAGCTGATCGGCCAGGTGTTCCAGGAGCCCGTCCGGGTCCTGGGGGGCGAGCTGGAGCAGTTGCCCCATCGCGCCCTCCATCAGCTGCTCGCGCTGCGTGGCCAGCTCGGTGCGCCGGTGGGTGAGCCAGGCCAGCCGGCTGCGCAGCCACTGCCCCCGGCTCTCCGCGTCGTGACCGATCGCCCCCTCCGGGGAGGTGGCCCATTCCGTACCCAACGAAAGCAGCTCGGTCACGTCGCCGCGCGCGTAGGCCGCGTTGACCCGGGCGATGAACGCGCCGCGCCGCTGCTTTTCCTGCGGATCCTGGACCAGGTCCGGGTGCGCCCGGCGGGCCAACTCGCGAAACAGCTTGCGCGCCTCGGCGCCCGGACTGACCCGGTGCACCTCCGGCACCGGCATCGGCTCCTCGGCCGCCGTGCCGTCCTCGGCCCCGGCGGCGCCGGTCGCCCCGTCCAGGGCGCCCAAAAGCGAGTCCAAGTCCGGCATGTCCGTGACCACACCACGCAATTCGACCGCACGCCGGATGTCCGCGGGATCACCGGTGTGCGCCGCGATCGCCTCCGCGATCAACGCGTCCAGCTCGTCGAGCCGCTCGTAGAGCGGGCCGAGTCGGCGGTGGTGCACGATCGCCAGGTTGTCCAGCTCGACCTGAAGGGTCGTCACATCCACTTCGTCGTCGAGCAACGCGGTCTCCGCGGCGGCGACCTGTCGTTCCAACTCGGCGATTTCGGGGTCCGACCAGGGGGTCGGCGCGCTGACCTCGTCCATCACGTCCCTTGTGTGCTGTTCTGTTCCCGCGCGACACCGGCCGGCGGGCGCGTCTGCCGGACTTTGAAGATCAAATCACTCGCAACACCCCCCAGCAGCCTATGTGGTAGGGCAGCATGGTCAGGCCGTCCCTGGCCAGTCGATCCAACAAAGCAGTTGGCTAGAGGGGATAAGATCCAGCCATGCCGCCCGACACCGCACGCACCCGAGCCAAACTTCTCGACGCCGCCCGCGCGGAGTTCGCCGAGCACGGCATCGCCGGCGCCCGCGTCGACCGCATCGCCCTGCGCGCCGGGGTGAACAAGGAGCGCATCTACGCGTACTTCGGCAACAAGGAGCAGCTCTTCCAGCACGTGCTGACGGAGTCGCTCCAGGAGCTCAACACGGTCGTCACCATGCCCAACGACGACCCGGCCGAATACATCGCCCAGGTCTACGACTTCTACTGCGCCCGCCCGGAGCTGCTCCGGTTGCTGGTGTGGGAGGCGTTGTACTACGGCCACGACCCGGTTCCGGACGAGGAGCGGCGAGTCACGAGCTACGCCGCGAAACTTCAGGAATTCGCCGATCACCTCGGCGTGAAGCCCTCGCCCGACGTCGCCCAACTGCTCTTCTCGCTCATCGGCGTCGCCGCCTGGCAACAGACGATGCCGCAGATGTCGCGGGTACTGATCGGGGCCGACTCGGAATCCGAGGAGGCCCGGGCGAACCGGCGCAAGCACCTCATCGAGTTCACGCGAGCGTCCATCGCGTCGATGAAGCAGTCATAGTGCGCACGGCCGGATGAAGGGTCCACCCTTCATCCGGCAAGCGAGCGAAGCAGCGAACGAAACACCGCACGCAGCAACGACGTGTCCGCCTTCCCGATCCGCTCCCCCCGGGGGAAGAGGACACACCAGAGGTTCCGCTCGACCCAGAACCCCCGCCGCACCCGCCGCCGCCTCATCCCCCCCGAAGCGGAGGCCGCACCGGTGACCCCGGTCGCGCGTGCGGAGCACGACGCCCTCGTGCGCGGCAACGCGCACGAGGGCGGTGCCGCCTCGCTCAGACCCCGGTCTCGGCGGGCAGCCGGCCCGACCGGACCGCGGCGAGCAGTTGTTCGTGGTCCGCCTCGGTGCGATCCGCGTAGCGCACCGCGAACCGGGCGAACGCGTCCTCGAGCCGATCGTTCTTCCCGCAGTAGCCGGCGAGCACCTTCGGGTCCACCGAGTGGCTGTGCGCCCGGGCCAACAGCGCGCCGGTCATCCGCGCGTAGTCGTCCATTTCGTGCGCGGCCAGCACACTCGCGTCGATGCTGCCCTTCATATTGCGGAACCGGCGCACCATGAACGCGCGCCCCTCGATCGAGGTCCAGCCGAGCAGCGAATCGGTGCCCGCCTGCATCCACTTCTGCCCGACCACCACCCGCCGCCCCTCGTGCTCGACCCGGGTGGCCGGCAGGTGGGGCGCCAGCGCCGACGGCCGCGCCTCCTTGACCTGGAGCACCAGCGGCTCGTCGCCGTTGCCCAGCAACAACACCACATACGCCCGGGTGCCCACGCTGCCCGTGCCCACCACCCGAAACGCCACGTCCTCGACCGCGAACCGGGCCAGCAGCGGGCGGCGTTCGGTGGAGAGGGTGTCCACATAGCTCTCCAGGCCGCCGGCCACGGCGCGGGCGACCTCGTCGTCCACCGCGGTGAGCACCGGCGGTTCGGGGACGAAGTGCCAGGTGCCGTCGGATCGGCGCCGGGTCGCCTTGGCCGCGAACCGCGCGCTGGTGTTGCGCCGGGCCTTCGCGGTGACCTGCGCCAGCAGGCCGGACAACTCGCTCGCCTGCGCGTGTGTCACCAGCGAATCGTCGGCGATCGTGTCCCAGGCCTGGAGCACCGGCATCCGGGCCAGCAGCGCCATCGTCCGGCGATACGAGGCGGCGGCGTCGTACGCGGCCGTGCGGCACGCGTCCGCGGCCAGCCCGCCGACCCGCCCGGCCACCACAAGGGAGGCGACCAAGCGCTTGAGGTCCCACTCCCACGGGCCCTGCACGGTCTCGTCGAAGTCGTTGAGGTCCATCACCAACCGACCCTCGGCGGTGCCGAAGACCCCGAAGTTGGCCGCGTGCGCGTCACCGCATATCTGTGCGGTCAGCCCGGTCGCCGGCGCCGCCGCCAGGTCCGCCGCCATCAACCCCGCCGAGCCGCGCAAAAACGCGAACGGCGAGGCCACCATCCGCCCGATCCGCAACGGCACCAGGTGCTCGAGCCGCCCGGCGTTGGACCGCTCCACGCTCTCCACCACGTCGGGCCGATCCACCGCGGGCTCGAACACCGCGTGCGCGGCCCGGGACACCCGCTCCCGCAGACCCTTGCCCAGCGCCCTGGACGCCACGTCCGACCTGTCCCGAAAACCCGGAACGACGAATTCCCGCCCCATCGAAGCCCCCGACATGTACCGATCCTCCCCGGAGCCGGCCCACGAACACAGCCGAGCCGGCAAAAACGGACATCCCAAAACAGACATAAAGAAAGGCCCCAGGTCGATGACCTGGGGCCTTTGCTCGGTGCGCGAGGGGGGAGTTGAACCCCCACGCCCTTTCGGGCACTGGAACCTGAATCCAGCGCGTCTGCCTATTCCGCCACCCGCGCGAGCAATCAAAGATTAGCACGGGCCCGAGACCCATTACGAATCCATACCCGCAGGCCCCATCGCTCACACCATGAGCACCCGTACGGACACTCAGCGCAACCAACGGTTCATCTTTGTGTACCGGGATCCCCACGACCCCCGCCTCTCCGGCATGCTTGCCCTGCACCGTACGGTGAACGGGCTTCGACCCGGGCCACGCACACGGTCGCGGCACAACTACTGCAAGCGAGCCACCGAGGGGTCGACAGGGTGTAGGAATCCCTGTGAAAGCCAACACTCCTTACAGTGGCCACGGTAGGGAACCGCGCCCGTTTCCCACGCGTGGATACGATCAGTGAGCAGACTGTAGGACCGGACCGGCCGATCGCGTACGGAAGGAGGTGCCCGTGGGTCCCCTGAAGAAGTTCGAGCAACGGCTCGAGGGCCTGGTCAACGGCGCCTTCGCGAAGGCGTTCAAGTCGGATGTCCAGCCCGTCGAGATCGCCAGTGCGCTCAAGCGCGAGTGCGACAACAACGCGACGATCTGGAATCGTGACCGAACCATGGTCCCGAACGACTTCGTCGTCGAGCTCGGCCAACACGACTATGAGCGCCTGAGCCCGTACGTGCAGCAACTGGGCGGCGAGCTGGCCACCGTGGTGCGGGACTACGCGCAACAACAGCGCTATTCCTTCATCGGTCCGGTCGAGGTCCACTTCGAGCATGCCGACGATCTGGACACGGGTCTGTACCGTGTGCGCAGTCAGGCACTCGCGGGCAGTCAGTCGCACCTCGAACAGCAGCAGCCCCCACCACCAGCGCCCTTCCCGGGCGGGGGGCCGCAACCCGAGCAGCCACCACAGGGTTATGGATACGGTCGACCCGGCGGGCCACCCCCGCCCGGGGTGCCCGCACCACCGCCCTTCGGCCCGCCGGGAACCCCGGGAACGCCGACTCCGCCCCGGCCGCAGCCGGGCGAGCAGGCGGCCTACGGCCAGAATCCGCCGCCGGCACCACGGCTGCGTACCTGGCTGGAGGTCAACGGGGTGCGTCACGAGCTCACTGCCCCGGTCGTGAAGTTGGGCCGCAGCACCGATGTGGAAGTTCGCGTGGACGATCCGAGCGTCTCGCGGCACCACGCCGAGATCCGCATCGGCGCTCCGGCGTCGATCACGGACCTCGGTTCGACCAATGGGATCGTCGTCGACGGCCAGCACTGCCAACGTGCCGGCCTCCGTGACGGATCACGCATCGTGCTCGGCAGCACCACTGTCGTGTTCCGCCAAGCCGAGGGGTGACAACGGGCGCATGTCTGAGCTGACCCTCACCGTTATGCGGTTGGGTTTCCTCGCTGTGCTGTGGTTGTTCGTGATCGTCGCCGTACAGGTGATCCGTAGCGACCTCTTCGGCACACGCGTGACCCAACGACCCGCGCGGCGCAGAACCGCCGCGCCCGCCGCCGGCGCGGGAGGTGCCGCTGCGCCTCAGCAGGCGCAGCCGGCCCCGCCCCCGCAGCGGCAACAGACCAGGCCGCGCCGCGGCCAGCGCAACACTCCCAGCAAGTTGGTGATCACCGAGGGCTCGCTGACCGGCACGACGATAAATCTGACGGATCAGCAGATCACCATCGGCCGGGCGCACGACTCGACCATCGTGCTCGACGACGACTACGCGTCCAGTCGGCATGCCCGCATCTACCCTGCGCCCGACGGCAGCTGGGTGGTCGAAGACCTCGGGTCGACGAACGGTACCTACTTGGACCGTACGCGCCTGACCGGTCCGACCCCCGTGCCGCTCGGTGCGCCGATCCGTATCGGCAAGACCGTTATCGAGCTGCGCAGGTAGCCTGAATGAGCCTCTCTCTCCGCTTCGCCGCCGGATCCCACAAGGGCATGATCCGAGAAGGCAACGAGGACTCCGGCTATGCCGGCCCTCGCCTGCTCGCGGTCGCCGACGGCATGGGCGGGCAGGCAGCGGGCGAAGTCGCCAGCTCCGAAGTCCTGTCCACGATCGTCGAACTCGACGAGGACGTGCCCGGAGCCGATCTGCTGGACGCGCTGCGTTCGGCGGTCGATCGCGCCAACGACCGACTGCGTGTGATGGTCGACGACGATCCCCAGCTCGAGGGCATGGGGACCACGCTGACCGCGCTGTTGTGGACGGGGAGCCGACTCGGCCTCGCGCACATCGGCGACTCCCGTGCCTACCTCCTGCGTGACGGCGCCCTGGAGCAGATCACCCAGGACCACACGTGGGTGCAACGCCTGGTCGACGAGGGTCGGATCACCGAGGAGGAGGCCGACCACCATCCGCAGCGCTCGCTGCTGATGCGCGCCCTGGACGGGCGCGGAAGCGTCGAGCCGGACCTGTCGGTACGCGAGGCCCGGCCCGGGGATCGTTACCTGATCTGCAGCGACGGCCTGTCGGGGGTGGTCAGCCGGGAGACGATGGAGGCCACCCTCCTGACCTACGGCAACCCCGGCGACGCGGTGCAGGAGTTGATCCAGCTCGCGCTGCGCGGCGGCGGCCCGGACAACATCACCTGCATCGTCGCCGACGTGGTGGACCCGGCCGATCAGCCCTCGGACAGCCCGATCGTGGTCGGCGCGGTCGCCACCGTGGTGGACGAGACCTCGACACTGCCGACCACGCCCGCGTCCCGGGCCCGGGAGTTGACCGCCGGCGAGTACGAGACCGAGGCCCTGGTCGCCGAGCCGGGCAGCCGGCGCAAGCCCAAGCCCCGGTCCACGCTGCGCAAGACGCTGCCCATCTGGGGCGGTGTCGCGGTCCTGGTGGCCGCGCTCGGCGGCGCGTACTACTGGACCCAGACGCAATACTTCGTGGCCGACAAAGGAGATCACGTCGCGATCTACCGGGGGATCGACGCGAAGGTCCTGGGCGTGAACCTGGCGAGCACCTACCAGAGTTACGACGACCTCAAGCTCACGATGATCGGCCAGACCAACCGGGACGCGGTCAACAGCACGCTGGACGTGGCCGGTCTGACCGAGGCGCGACACACCATCGACCGGCTCAAGCGGCAGGCCGACGTGTGCCGCAGGTCGTACGCGGCGGACGACGCGAAGAAGATCGAGGGCGGCGCCGTTCCCGGCGCCCAGCCCGCAGGCAGCCCGGACCTGTTCCCGCAGCAGAACCAGGGCCTGCCGGCCACGCTGCAGAGCCCGAACACGATCGGCAAGCACACCCCGACCACCGCCTCGCGCAGCGGCCGGAACTCGACCGCGCCGCCCGCCACCGACCCGAGCGGCAAGAACAAGGGCACCTCGACCACGTCGCCGACCGGCTCGACCAACTCCACGCCACCACCGAGTTCGCCGCCACCGGCGGCGGCGGCGTCCGAGACCCCCGGATCCGGGCTCTCCCCGGAGGACGCCGACCTGGCCAAACAGTGTTATCCGCGACCGGCCGGAACCACCGGAACGAACTGAGGGGAGCGCCGTGAGCAACACGACGATCACCCCCCAAGCCGCACCGAACCGGCGCAACACCGAGCTGATGATGCTCGGCTTCGCGGTCCTGGTGCCGATGCTGGCCTATGCCAACGTGGGACTGGCGGGGGACGGGTCACTGCCGCTGGTCAGTGTGCTCAAGTACGGATTCGGCCTCGGCGTCTTCGCGTTCGGCGCGCACCTGCTGGTGCGCAGGTTCGCCCCCTACGCCGACCCGTTGTTGTTGCCGTTGGCCACGTTCCTCAACGGCATGGGCCTGATGTTCATCAATCGGCTCGACCTGGACATCGTCAAGGGGGTCGGCCTGCCGGCCGGCAAGCACGGCACCGCGGCGGCCGGTTCGCAGCTGATGTACTCGGCGATCGGCATCGCGCTGTTCGCCGGCGTGGTGATGCTGCTGAAGGACCATCGCCTGCTCCAGCGCTACACGTACACGTTCATGGCCCTCTCGCTGGTCCTGCTCGTGTCGCCGATCCCGTTCCCCGGCGACATGTACGGCGCGAAGATCTGGATCCGGCTCGGCCCGTTCAACTTCCAGCCCGGCGAGTTCACCAAGATCGTGCTGACGATCTTCTTCGCCGGCTACCTGATGGCCAAGCGCGACGCCCTCGCGCTGGCCAGCCGCAAGGTGATGGGGCTCTACTTCCCGCGTGGTCGGGACATGGGCCCGATCGTGGTGGTCTGGCTGCTGAGCATCCTGATCCTGGTGTTCGAGCGTGACCTGGGCACCTCGCTGCTGTTCTTCGGCCTGTTCGTGGTGATGCTCTACGTGGCCACCGAACGCACCAGCTGGCTGCTGTTCGGCCTGATCATGGCGGTCGGCGGGGCGGTCGTGGTGGGCACCCTGGAGCCGCACGTGCACGACCGGGTGGCGGCCTGGCTGGATCCGCTGGCGGTCTACGACGGTTCCGGCTCGGTGCAGTCCGATCAGGTGGCCCAGGCGCTGTTCGGCTACGGCACCGGCGGTCTGCTCGGCACCGGCCTCAACCAGGGCCACCCGACCGAGATCGGCTTCGCGGCGCGCAGCGACTTCATCCTCACCACGGTCGGCGAGGAACTGGGCCTGGCCGGGATGATGGGCCTGTTCATGGTCTACGCGCTGCTGATCGAACGTGGCCTGCGCACCTCGCTGGCCGCGCGCGATCCGTTCGGCAAGCTACTCGCGGCCGGTCTGTCGGTCACCATCGCGCTCCAGGTGTTCGTGGTCGCGGGCGGGGTGACCGGCCTGATCCCGCTCACCGGCATGACGATGCCGTTCCTGGCCCAGGGCGGCTCGTCGGTGATCACCAACTGGGCGCTGGTGGCGATCCTGATCCGGATCAGCGACACCGCCCGCCGACCCGCGCCGGCGGCCGGGGTGTTCGACCCGGGCGCGGGCGTGGCCCCCCGACGCGGCTCGCGCGCGTCGGGCCGGGACGGCACCCCCGCCAGCGGCAACACGCCGCCGCCGAGCTCGACGCCGGCCGACGGCTCGAGCGCGCCCGATCCCGAGGCGCTGACCGTGGCGGGCGGGGTGCCCGGCGGACCGGCGCCCGCGGCCGGCTCCGGCACACCGGCGAGACCATTCGTTCCCCCGCCGAACTCCGGCGGCGGAACACCGTACGGCCCACCGGGCCAGAGCGGATCCGGCGGGCCGCAGTCGTGACGGCCGCCGCAACGCACGCCCAGGGGAGGGACATACCGTGAACAAGCCTTTGAGGCGGGTCTCCGTCTTCTGCCTGATCCTGGTCGCGGCACTGATGCTGCGGGCCAACTGGGTCCAGGTCGTCAAGGCCGACGACTACGCGACCAACAGCCACAACAAGCGGGCGACCTACGAGAAGTACTCGCACCCGCGCGGCGACTTCCTGGTCGAGGGCAAGCCGATCACCGCGTCGGAGAAGACCGACAACAAACAGTACGAATACGTCCGCAAGTACCTCTACGGAAAGATGTACGCGCCGGTCACCGGCTACATCTCGCCGTACGTCGACAGCAACTTCCTGGAGAAGCTCGACGACGACATCCTCAGCGGCAAGGACAGTCGGCTGTTCGTCCGCAAGGTCTTGGACACGGTGACCAACAAGGGCACCCGCGGCGGCAACGTCGCGCTGACGATCAACGCCAAGGCGCAGGAGGCCGCGTTCAACGGCCTCGGGGACAAGACCGGCGCCGCGGTGGCGCTCGATCCGGACACCGGCAAGGTGCTCGCGATGGTCAGCACGCCGTCCTACGACCCGAACGTGCTCGCCACCAACGACCGCAACGCGGCGGCGAAGGCGTACGACGCGCTCACCCTGGACAAGGACCCCAAGCGCAAGACGCCGGACACCAACTTCGACCCGAAGATGCCGATGGACAACCGGGCGATCCGGTACACCTACGCACCCGGCTCGACCTTCAAGCTGGTCACCGCCGCGGCGGCGCTGTCCTCGGGTCAGTTCAAGCCGGACACGGTGCCGAACGTCCCGCTCAAGGACGGCAAGCTGTTCTACCCGAACTCGAACATGGCCCTCCCGGACTCGCACCCCGCGGACTGCGCCGGCGCGTCGTTGCAGAGGGCCCTGGAGCTGTCCTGCAACACCGTGTACGCCAGCGTCGGCCAGCAACTCACCGAGGAGAAGGTCAAGGCGCAGGCCGACGCGTTCGGCTTCAACAACTTCGGCAAGGGCATCAACCAGAACCCGCTCGACATCCCGAGCCGGGTCACGCCCAGTGTGTTCCCCCCGGGACTGGACCAGGCCCAGCTGATGCGTTCGTCGATCGGCCAGGAAAGCGTGGCCGCGTCGCCGATGCAGATGGCCATGGTCGCCGCCGCGATCGCCAACAACGGCAAGGTCATGAAGCCGTATCTGGTGGACGAGCTGCGCGCGCAGAACCTCTCGGTCCTGGAGAAGACCCAGCCCGAGATGCTCAGCCAGGCGGTCACCCCCGAGGTCTCCGCCCAGCTGCGGGACATGATGCAGGGCGTGGTCAACAACGGCACCGGCAAGCCGGCCGCGATCCAGGGCCTCGAGGTCGGTGGCAAGACCGGTACCGCGCAACAGGGCTTCAACAACGGCAAGAAGCCCTACGCGTGGTTCGTCTCCTACGCCAAGGGCGCCGACGGCAAGAAGGTCGCCGTCGCGGTCGTGGTCGAGCCCGACGACAACATCCAGCGCGACGACATCGCCGGCGGCGTGCTCGCCGGTCCCATCGCCAAGGCCATCATGGAAGCCGTGGTCAAGAAGTGAGCCATGGCACACGACCCCACCAATCGTCACTGCGACCACTACTGCAATCAGATATCGACGTGCCCTCGTGACTCGGGTGTGACGGCCCGCCGGGCCGACACACCGGTACCGTGTCGGAGAACGCGCCGGACCGCTCGGGCAACCGCCCCGGTCCCGGCCGGCCGAAGACCGAAGGCCGTGGACCGGTAAGGGAAGGGCTGGAAGTTATGGAAGAGCCGCGTCGCCTCGGCGACCGGTACGAGATCGGCGCGGTCCTCGGCCGTGGTGGCATGGCCGAGGTGTACATGGGCCGTGACATTCGTCTGGGACGCAGTGTGGCGGTCAAGACACTGCGCGCCGATCTCGCCCGTGACCCTACGTTCCAGGCCCGGTTCCGACGCGAGGCGCAGTCCGCGGCCTCGCTGAACCACCCGGCGATCGTCGCGGTCTACGACACCGGCGAGGACTACATCGACGGGATCTCGATCCCGTACATCGTGATGGAGTACGTGGACGGCTCGACACTGCGCGAGCTGCTGCACTCCGGCCGTCGGCTGTTGCCCGAGCGTGCCCTGGAGATGACCGCCGGGGTGCTCCAGGCGCTGGAGTACAGCCACCGCAACGGCATCATCCACCGCGACATCAAGCCCGCCAACGTCATGCTGACGCGGCAGGGCACGGTCAAGGTGATGGACTTCGGCATCGCGCGCTCCATGGCCGACAACGGCATGACCATGACGCAGACCGCGGCCGTGATCGGCACCGCCCAATACCTCTCCCCGGAGCAGGCCCGCGGCGAGACGGTGGACGCGCGTACCGACCTCTACTCCACCGGCTGCCTGCTCTACGAGCTGCTCACCGAGCGTCCGCCGTTCATCGGCGACTCGCCGGTGGCGGTGGCCTATCAGCACGTCCGCGAGGACCCGCTGCCGCCGAGCACCTTCGACCCGGAGGTCTCGCCGACGATCGACTCGATCGTGCTCAAGTCGTTGGCCAAGAACCCGGACAACCGCTACCAGAGCGCCGACGAGATGCGCGCCGACATCGAGCGGGCCCTGCACGGGCTCCCGGTGGGCGCGCCGAGCGTGATGGCCGCGCCGATGGGGGCCGACCCGGCGACGCAATACCTCCCGCCGACCGCGGGTGGGGCGACCCAGGTCATCCCGGCACACGGACAGGGGCCGGCCACCGGGCAGTACCAACTCGACGACAACGATCGGCGCCGCAACGAGCCGAAGAAGTCCAGGGGCGGCGCCTGGATACTGCTCGCGCTGGCCTGCGTCGCGGTCCTGGTCGCCGCGTTCTTCATCGGCAAGACCCTGATGGGCGGCGGCGAGGACAAGTCGGCGGCGACCCCGTCGCTGATCGGGATGAACCAGGAGCAGGCCACCAAGGCGGTGGACAACGCGGGCTTCAAGCTCAATCCGAACGACGACCCGGCGAAGTGCCCGGACGGCGCCACCGGGGTGAAGGGGAACATCTGCAAGCAGACCCCCGAAGCCGCGACGAGCGCCAAGAAGGGCGACACCATCCAGGTCTGGTTCTTCGGCGGGCCGAAGAAGACCAAGGTCCCGCCCGGCCTCAAGGGCGCCACCGCGGACGAGGCCACCAAGAAGCTCAAGGACGCCAACCTGGTGGCGGAGGTGCAGAGCACCCAATCGCAGACCGACTGTGTGCGCGATCGGGTGTGTTCGGTCAGTCCCGATTCCGGTGCCGACATCAGCGAGGGCGAAAAGGTCACCCTGACCATCTTCACCGGCAAGCCACAGCACGACGTGCCGAACGTGATCGGCCAGACGTTCGACGACGCGCAAACCGTGCTGAAGAACCTGGGCTTCAATGTCACCAAGAGCGAGGTGTACAACGACAAGCCGGCAGGCCAGGTGACCAACCAGACCGGCAAGAACACGAAGCTCGCCGAAGGTCAGACCGTCAACCTCACCGTCTCCAAGGGCCCGCCGCCGGCCAGCTCGCCGCCGCCGACGCAGCCGGCGGGCACCCCCGGCGGCAACACCGGCAACTCGAGCCCGCCCCCCTCGGGCGACAACCGCGGCGGTGCCAACGGCAACCCGATCGCGGGCGCCGACCTGCGTGGCGGCCACGGCGGCTGGACCAACTAGGCCCGGCCGAACGCGTCGGACACATCACGGGCCGAGGCCCCGGGAGCTGATCGTTCCCGGGGCCTCGGCCCGTTTCCGACCCGCTCGGGCTCAGCCCGCCGGCGACACGATCGCGGCCAGTCGGGCCGGCGCGGCGGCGGCCGGGGAGTGCTCGGGGGCGCAGAAGACGTGCACCTCGAAGGCGGTCTCGCCGGTGGGAGCGGGCACCTGCAACGTTTCGTAGTCCAGGTGCAGCAGGCCGACCACCGGATGCCGGATCTGCTTCCGACCCGCTCCGCAGACGAGTACCTTGCCGGTGGCCCAGATCCGGCGGAAGTCGGGACTGCGCGTGGACAGCTCGGTGATCAGCGCGGCCAGGTCCGCGTCGTCGGGGTAGCGTCCCGCGGCGACCCGCAGCCGGCCCACCGCGTCCTCCGCGCGCTCCTCCCACTCCGGGAACAGGACCCGGGCGCCGGGGTCGAGAAGAGGAACCTGGCGTTGTTCCGGTCGCGCCGGTCCGGGTCGGCCGGGCCGCCGACCAGTTCGGCGCCCAGTGCGTTCCAGGCCACCACGTCGAGGCGGTGGTTGGTGGCGAAGGCCGGCAGCCGGGTCATCGAGTCCAGCACCTGCCGAAGCAGCAGGCTGACCGGGAACGCCGGCGCGGGGCCGCGGCGGGCGACGGCCAGGGTGATCAGGTGCCGGTGCTCCGCCACGTCCAGGCCGAGGGCCCGGGCGAGCGCGTCGAGCACCTCGGGGGAGGGTTGGGTGGCCCGGCCCTGTTCCAGGCGTACGTAGTAGTCCACGCTGATCCCGGCGAGCTGGGCCAACTCCTCGCGGCGCAGCCCCCGGACCCGGCGCCGGCCGCCGGCGACGAGGCCGACCTGCTCCGGTGCGACGCGCCCGCGGCGGGCGCGCAGGAAGGCACCCAGGGCCCGCCCGGTGTCGCCGATTCCGTCCACCCCGGCGGGCTCCTCGGTGCCCTCGTCGACGGCCTGTGCGCGCTCGATGCGCTCGACCCCGTTCATGGGTTCAAGTATGCGCGGCCCCACTGCGGCGGCCGAGTGGTCCTGGGAGTACCAGGAATGCCGTTCCACCGGTTGCGCCGGGTCCTGGCTACCCGGTCGCGGCCGGGAGAACGTGGGGACATGAGCGAATCCACGCCGCCGCGGCCGAAGCCGAAAAAGGTCCTCGTCGTCACCGCCCACCCCGATCCCCTTTCGCTCAACGCCGCGTTGGCCCGCTTCGCGGTCGAGGAACTGCGCACGGCCGGGCACGAGGTGCGGGTGTCCGACCTCTACGCGATGAAGTGGAAGGCGGTGGTGGACGCCGACGACTTCCCCGAGCACGTCGCGGCCGGCCGCCCGGACGTGCTGGGCACCTCGCAACGGGCCACGCCGGCCGGGCGATTGGCGCCGGAGATCGCCGCCGAGCAGGAGAAGCTGCGCTGGGCGGACGCGGTGATCCTGCAGTTCCCGATGTGGTGGTTCGGCGCGCCGGCGATCCTCAAGGGCTGGTTCGACCGGGTGTTCACCGCCGGGTTCGCCTACGGCCCGAAGGTTGCCCCGCCGTACACCGAGGGCCCACTGGGCGGTCGGCGGGCGCTGGTGTCGGTCACCGTCGGGGCCCGCGAGACGTCGTTCTCCGACCGAGCTCGATCGACTCTCCCGGGGGACCGCGATCGGCTTTCGGACCGGGGCTTTCGGTATTGGTCGGGCCCTCGGCCCACCTGTTATTGTCGAGCCCAACCCGACCGCGGCGTCCCGGACGTGCGGACAGGTGCACGAACGTCACTCGCAGGACGGAGAGGCCACGCTGATGAAGAAGCTGATCCTGGTGGCTTTGGCTGCTGTAGGCGGCCTGTTGGTCTACCGGCAGATCCAGGCGGATCGCGCCGAGCAGGATCTGTGGACCGAGGCGACGGACGCGGTTCCGGCGGGCGCTCCCACCCGCTGAACAGATCCTGTGGGCCGACCCCGCAGAGGCTTGAACCCACCCGGGGAATGGGATGTTTCACGTGAAACGCCCCATTCCCCAGGTGCGTTATTCGTGACCGCCGAACCCGATCTCCGCTAATCTGGTACGGCATCGAGGGGCCTTAGCTCAGCTGGTAGAGCGCTGCCTTTGCAAGGCAGATGTCAGGGGTTCGACTCCCCTAGGCTCCACATGATCGGATCCCGCCGACTGTGACGACACAGTCGGCGGGATCCTTTTTGCTGCCCGAATCAGACGGCTTCCAACGAGAACAGACCGGCCCGCGTGGCGGATTGCACGATGTGCGCCCGCTCGACGGTCGATGGCTCAGTCGGTGTCCGGGTCCGGCCGCTCGGAGCGGAACTCGTCCGCCGGCTTGGCCTCGTTGTCGCGCGACTCGGCGGGCTGCGGTGTGGTCGCGGAACCCTGGTACGCCCCGTCCGGCTCGTCGGTCAGCCACTGCGGCCGGGCGTTGCGTCGGCGCCACCAGTTCAGGGCCGCGAAACCGCCACCGGCGACGACCGCGAGCAGCAGCAGGCGCCGGCCTCGTCGCCGCCCCCGGCACTGCTTCCGCCGATCGATCTCGGCCAGGTCCGCCGCCGTCACCTCGCCCTTGATCGCCGACAGTGCCGCGCCGGCCCGCAACCGGGCCTCGTCGCGCACCGGTTCGGCCGCGATCCGGGCCTGGTCGACCGCCAGATACACCCGCGGCGCCACCTCGTGCCGGACCCGATGCCGCGCCACCTCGACGGCGTGCTCGACGCGCGGCCCGGCCGTCTCCCTCGCGTGCGCCAGGGCGGGGACCACCCGCTCCCGGGTGGCCTCGACCGCGCGCTCTCGGGCCGTTCCCGCGTAGTGGGCCGCCGCGTCCCTGGCGTGCGCGGCGTGCGGGGCGAGCCGCTCCCTGGTCTTGCCGGTCGCCTCGCGGACCGGATCCATGCGGGTCACGACATCCTCCTACTCGCCGGGGTCATCCGCTACCTCTTCCCGACGATCCGGGGATCATGCGCCACTCGTCGCCCGCAGGTCCGTACGGTGGAGTGGTGCCGACGGCGGTCTCGTGGTCGGGGTCGGTCGCGGCATGCGAGGATTTCGAGGATCGAGCAGACCGTCCGTGTAACCGTTTGGGTAACCGTAGGGAAGGCGCAGCAGTGGCCGAGGAACTTTTCGCCACCATCAAGACCAACCACGGGGACATCCGCATCCGGTTGTTCCCGAACCACGCACCGAAGACGGTCGCCAACTTCGTGGAACTCGCCCAGGGGCAGCGCGAGTGGGTCCACCCCGGCAATGGCGAGAAGACCACCGCTCGCCTGTACGACGGCACGGTGTTCCACCGGGTGATCGCGGGATTCATGATCCAGGGCGGTGACCCGCTGGGCACCGGCACGGGCGGCCCGGGCTACCGCTTCGCCGACGAGTTCCACCCGGACCTGCACTTCGCCAAGCCCTACCTGCTGGCGATGGCCAACGCGGGACCGGGCACCAACGGGTCGCAGTTCTTCATCACCGTGGACGCCACCACGCACCTCAACCGCAAGCACACCATCTTCGGCGAGGTCGCCGACGCGGAGGGCCGCAAGGTCGTCGACGCGATCGCCGGCACCCCGACCGACCTGCGCGAGCGACCCACCGCCGAGGTCGTGATCAACTCGGTCGAGGTCGAGACCGTCAAGTCCTGAACCCCGACGCGGGCCGGCGCCTTCGGGTCCCGGTCCGCGTCGCGTTGTCGAAGGTGAGCATGAGTCCCGACGAGCAGCAGCCGGGCGCGACCGGGCCGACCGGGCCGCCCGTGTGTTACAGGCATCCCGACCGGGAGTCGAACATCCGCTGTACCCGCTGCGAGCGGCCGGTCTGCGGCGATTGCATGGTGAGCGCGTCCGTCGGCTTCCAATGCCCGGACTGCGTACGCCAGGGCGGCCGCCGGGTGCGCGAGGCCCGCACCGTGGCCGGTGGTCGGGTCGTGCCCACATCCGCGAGCGCGATCGTGACCAAGACGCTGATCGGGCTCAACCTCGCGGTCTTCGTACTGGTCCTGGTGATCGGCAACAACTTCGTCGACCGGATGCTCCTGTTCGGCCGCTTCTTCATGGGCGGCCGGTGGCAGGGGGTCGCCGAGGGCCAGTGGTATCGCCTGCTCACCGCGACGTTCCTGCATCAGCAGTTCTGGCACATCGCGCTGAACATGGTCGGCCTGTGGATGCTCGGGCCACCCCTCGAGGCCGCGCTCGGGCGGACCCGGTTCATCGCCCTCTACCTGGTCTCCGGGCTCGGCGGCAGCGCGACGTCGTATCTGATCGCCGATCCGCACCAGGGCTCGCTCGGCGCCTCGGGGGCGCTGTTCGGCTTGTTCGGCGCGATGATCGTGCTCGGCCGCCGGTTGAACCACGACCTGCGCCCGCTGGTCATTCTGCTCGTGCTCAACCTGATGATCACGTTTCTCAACATGGGCACGATCGACTGGCGCGCGCACATCGGCGGGCTGATCACCGGCACCCTCGCCGCGATCGGGCTGGTCTACGCGCCGCAGCGCAATCGCACGCCGATCCAGGTCGGCAGTCTGCTCGCGGTGTCGGCGGTCATCGTGGCCGTCGTGCTGATCCGGACCGCGCAGCTCGGCTGACCGGGCCGCTGCTCCGAACGATGGCGCGGTGAATCATGCTAATGACCCAGAGTGATGAATCCGGGATGCGAGCCGTGACCCGCATCCCGGTCGCTCGTTGGACCGTAAAGGGTTATCCACAGGATCTGCCGAGTTATCCCCACTGTGGATAACTCTGTGGAGTCTTCCGTGGAAAACTCGCTGAGCTGCGCGAACGCGCTACTTCCACTGCGTGGACACACCGAAGCCGGCGGCGATGAAGCCGAAGCCGACGACGATGTTCCAGTTCTTCAGGGACTCGATCGGGAAGCGCATGTCGGTCACGTAGAAGACCACGATCCACAGCAGGCCGATCGCGAAGAGAGCCAGCATGAACGGCGCCACCCAGCGGCGCGAGTCCAGCTTTATGGTCGTCTTCTTGGGCGGCGGCGGGGTGAAGTCGTCCTTCTTACGGATCCGGGACTTCGGCACGAGAGTCTCTCCTGTCGATGTAGCCGGACGAGTGGGTGCGCAGCACACGCGACACGATCCGGTGATGTGTCGGTTAGCGTAGTCGCTGTCAGGTCCGGAAGGAGGGTACGGCGACGTGCGTATCTCCGCCATGCGGCCATCCGGGATGTCCTGGCGAGCGATCGTACCCCGGTTGTCCGCTCTTGTGGTTTTCGCCCTGGCCGGGCTGCTGTTCTGGATCAGCGCCGACACCTCGCACGGCACCAATCTGCGCAGCGACGCGCAGATGCTCCGGCTCTCCGACGTGATCCGCGACCAGGGCCGGCGCAACGAGGGCGCCCAACAGGATCTGTCCAAGCTGCAGAAGGACGTGGACTCGCTCGTCCAGGAGCAGGCCAACGACCCCCAGGCGCGCGGCCGGATCGACGCGGTCGCGGATCCGGCCGGGGTGACCCCGGTGTCCGGCGAGGGGCTGACGGTGACCTTGACCGACGCCCCGCCGGACGCGAAGTCGCGGGTGCCCGGCGTGCGCGAGCCCACCGCGGACGACCTGGTCGTGCACCAGCAGGACATCCAGGGTGTGGTCAACGCGCTGTGGAGCGGCGGCGCGCGGGCGATCCAGATCATGGACCAGCGGGTGGTGGCCACCTCCGCGGTGCGCTGCGTCGGCAACACGCTGATCCTGCACGGCCGGGTCTACTCGCCGCCGTACGTGATTTCGGCCGTGGGCGACACCAATGTGCTGCGTCACGCGTTGGAACAGAGCAAGAGCGTGTCCAACTACACGGACTACGTGCAGGCGTTCGGGCTCGGCTGGAAGGTCGAGGAAAAGAAGCGCCTCGATGCGCCGGGGTACACCGGCCCCCTGGGTCTGGAGTATGCGAAAGTCTCCGGGACGTGATCGCCGGCAATGCACCGAGGGGAGTCTGACGGCAGTGTTGCGGACCACGATGCGTGGCCTCGGCGAGGTCTTCATCACGCTGGGCGTCGTCATCCTGTTGTTCGTCGTCTACCAGCTCTACTGGACCGGGGTGCTGGCCGATCGGGCCCGGGCGGACGAGATGCGCAAGCTGGAGGCGGCCCGCAAGCGGATCGTGGCGACCGTGCCCAAGGACATCCCGATCGCGCAGACCCCCAAGCAGGCGCCCTACGAGGACGGCGAACCGTTCGGCACGATGTACGTGCCGAGGTTCGGCTCCGACTGGTACAAGACGATCCGCCCCGGGGTCTCGCCGCACGAGCTGCAGAAGGGCCTGGGCTGGTACAAGGGCAGCGCGCAGGCGGGCGAGGACGGCAACTTCGCGATCGCGGGGCACCGCAAGACCTACGGCGACCCGTTCCTGAACGTGCCCAAGCTCCAGGTGGGCGACAAGATCGTGATCGAGGGGATCACCGAGTGGTTCGTCTACTCGATCGACAAGCCGGTCAGCCTCAGCGGTGACAAGGCGGTGCTGAAAACCGTCCCCGAGGACGTGCACGTGCTCGACCCGGTGCCGGAGAAGGCCTATACGACGCCCGGGAAATACATCACCCTGACCACCTGCGAACCTGAGTTCGGCAGCACGCACCGATTGATCGTCTGGGGCCATCTCGAGTCGCGCACGCCACTGGCGGCCGGCAAGCCGGCGGCGTTGCAGGGATGAACGAGGTGCGGGGATGAGCGAGTCGAGCCGCGCTGGCGGCGAGCGAGAGAGGGCCTGGGCCTGATGTACGGCTGGATCTGGCGCACTCTGCCGGGCAACGTGTGGGTGAAGCTGGTGCTTTCCCTGGTCCTGGTGTTGGCGATCGTGTACTCGCTGTTCACGTGGATCTTCCCGTGGGCGGAACCGCTGCTGCCGTTCAGCGATGTGACGGTCGATCAGCAGCAGAACGGGACGAACACCACCGGGCCCGGCGGCACCCCGCGCCCGGCCGGTGCGACGTCCCCGGCATCGCTGCCCGCAGGAGGACTGCCCGGATGAGCGCGCGCATTCTCGTCGTGGACAACTACGACAGCTTCGTTTTCAACCTCGTGCAATACCTGTACCAACTCGGCGCGACCTGCGAGGTCCGGCGCAACGACGCGGTGACCGTCGAGGAGGCCGAGGAGTTCGACGGCGTCCTGCTCTCGCCCGGTCCCGGCACACCCGAGGGCGCCGGGATCTGCATGGAGATGGTCCGCCGCGAGGGCGGCCGGGTGCCGGTCTTCGGCGTCTGCCTGGGGATGCAGGCCATCGCGGCGGCGCACGGCGCTACCGTTGGCCGGGCACCCGAGCTCTTGCACGGCAAGACCAGCCCGGTGGTGCATGAGGGGGCGGGCGTCTTCGCCGGCCTGCCGTCGCCCTTCACCGCGACGCGCTATCACTCGCTCGCGGTGGATCCGGACACGATTCCGGCCGAACTGGAGGTGACCGCATGGACCGGGACCGGCGTGATCATGGGCCTGCGGCACCGCGACCGACCGGTCGAAGGCGTGCAGTTCCACCCGGAGTCGGTGCTGACGGAGTACGGCCACCGGATGCTGGCGAACTGGCTGGTGGCCTGCGGGGACCCGACGGCGCCGGCCCGCTCGGCGGGACTGGCTCCCGTCGTCGGGCGCACGCCGCTCCCGGCCTGACCGACGCGCCGATACCCGACAGCGGGTACGGATCGGGCGAGATCGCGCCGTACGCGCCCGGGGAGTACACGGGCGACCTGGTCGAGCCCGGCTTCGCGGCGCCGCCCACAGCGGCCCTTCCCGCCGTTTCGGAACCGAATCCCGGTGGTCGGGCGGCCCGGCGGCGGGCCGCGCAGGCCCGGTTGGCCGAAACGCGGTCGGAATCGACGGTACACATGCCGGCCGCGCCACCGTTGGCGCCGTCCCGGATCGTGCCGGACCCCAGGCTCGCGGAGCCCTCGCCGGTCGAGCCCGCGGCCGACTTGGACGCGTGGTTTCGGGCCGACGCGGGTGTGGGGCCCGCCGGTTCGACAACCGAGCCGATCGGCGCCGCGGCGTCCTTGTCGGCCACGGCCACGGCCTCGGTGGCGGGTCCGGCGGTCGAGGGCGCGGCGGTTCCCGGTGGGCGGGCGGCTCGGCGCAGGGCACAGCAGCGGCGAAAGCCCGGCCGGGCGGCCCCGTCCCGGCCGCCGGCGGGCCCGACCGGTGCCGCGGTCGCCGAGGGCGCCGGTCGGGCCGCGCGGCGGCGGGCGGCCAAGCCGTCGCCGGCCTCGCGGGTGCTCACCATCGGTGCCCGGCTGGTCGGCGAACTCGCGATGACCGTGGGCGTATTGCTGGTGCTGTACGTGGTCTACCTGACCTGGTGGACCAACATCGTGGCGGAGCAGCACGCCAAGAGCGAGGCGCACGACATACAGCAGAGCTGGAACACCGCGCCGGGGCAGGTCGATCCGCGCAACCCGGGCCAATACGTCGCGCCGAACAAGGGCTTCGCGCTGATGTACATCCCCCGGATCGGGATGGAGAAGCAGGCGATAGCCGAGGGCACGGATCGGGAGAAGGTGCTCAACAACGGCCTGGTGGGCCACTACAGCGACCCGAAGACCGCGATGCCGTGGGACGCCCAGGGCAACTTCGCGGTGGCCGCGCACCGCGACGGGCACGGCCAGCCGTTCCACGACATCAACAAGCTCAAGCCCGGCGACAAGGTGGTCGTGGAGACCGCGACCACGTACTTCACCTACACGATCGACGCGGACCTGCCGCAGACCTCGCCGAAGCACATCGAGGTGATCGATCCGATCCCCGACAAGGGCCCGTACAAGCAGCCCGGCCGCTACCTCACGCTGACCACGTGCACCCCCCAGGGGACCTCGACGTATCGGCTGATCGTCTGGGGCCATCTGGAGGAGGAACGACCGCGCGCCCAGGGCAAACCGGACGCGCTGCTGGCCGCGGCCAAGTGACGGTGCATCACATTCCGGTCTCCGGGTCCTGACCAAACTGCTTGTCTGTGCCAAGCTGTCGGCTCATGGGCGTTGTCGTGCGCAAGACGATCCGGGTCGGGGCGGAACTCCTGCTGACGCTCGGCCTGATCGGTCTGCTGCTGTGTGTACACCAGCTTTACTGGACCAACTTCGAGGCCCGGGCCGAGGCCCGCAGCGAAGTCGAACAGCTGCACCGGGACTGGGCCCGCGCGGACACCGAACCGCCCGCGGCGGCGGCACCGACCGAGGTCCTGGACGGCCCCACCGATGTCAGCGTCGACGGCGGCAAGGACGGCCAGAAGGTGCCCGGTTCGCCCGGCAGCATCCGCGGCGAGACGATCGCGATCCTGTGGATCCCCCGGTTCGGCTCGGACTGGGCCCAGCCGATCATCGAGGGCTCGAGCCTGGACTCGCTGTCCAAGGGCGTCGGCCACTACACGTACCCGCCCTACATCGGCCCCGGTGGCCCGGGCAACTTCGGCCTCGCGGGCCATCGCAACGGCCACGGCGAGCCGTTCCGCCACCTGAACCAACTCAAGGCGGGCGACAAGGTGGTCGTCGAGACCAGGACCCAGTGGTTCACCTACACGATCGTCAAGGGCCCGTTCATCACCAAGCCCTCCAACGGCTCGGTACTGACCGCCCAACCCCCGGACCTGGGCGGCCCGTCCGGCCGCCGGCTGATCACCCTGACCACCTGCGACCCGGAGTTCACGTCCAAGAACCGAATGATCTACTGGGGCGAACTCACCGTCACGGACCAAAAGCAGGGCAACAAAAGCAAGCCGGCGGCCCTGAATCGCTCCTGAAGCACCCCCGAAGACGCCGCAAAACGCTCAAGGGCACCTTTCCGGAAGCCGGGAAGGTGCCCTTGATCTGCACTTGCGAGAGTGGGCCTAACAGGACTTGAACCTGTGGCCTCTTCCTTATCAGGGAAGCGCTCTAACCGTCTGAGCTATAGGCCCGCGTGCGTGCTCGAAGAGCGTACCGCACCGCTTGCCCGCCACCAAAATCCTTATGGCCTGCCCCATGACCTGCCCCGGAACGCGGTCAGTCCTCCTCGGCCAGGGTGACCTCGATGCCGCCGGTGAACGAGGCGGTGAGGTTGTAGAGGAACGCGCCGAGGGTGGCCAGCGCGGTGACCAGGATGACGTCGACGATGGCCACGATGCCGCTGAAGAACATCGTGTTCTTCAGCGACAGGAAGTGCTGGAGGTCGAAGCCGGAGTTGGTCTCCGACTGGGTCGCCTCCTTGACCGTCTTGCCGACCGAGGCGAACACGCCCAGTCCGTCGAGCACCAGCCACAACACGGTCACCGCGACCATCAGCACCACACCCAGTGCCAGGGACAGCAGGAAACCGACCTTCATCACCGACCACGGGTCCACCCGCGCCGCGCGCAACCGCGCCCGTCGGGTGCGCGCGCTCCGGATCGGCCCCTCCGGCCCGGTCCGCCCCTGCTGCGCCATGGGCTGCCCCACCTGGTGAGCGCTCGACGGGACCCCGCCGGCCGGGGTGCCCCGGCTCGGACGTGGCGTGGTGATCGTGCCGCCGCCCGGTGGCCGGGCGGCCTGCCTGCCGTTGACCGGGGCCGGCGGCCGCTCCGAGCCCTCGCCCGCCGGAGCGAAAGGGGACGCGAACGGGGTGGGCCCCGCGGGACGCGACGGCTGGGCCGCCGCGTCCCGGGCGGGAGCGGACACGTTCGCGGGGGGTGGGGCGACCGGCCTCGGCGGCACCGGCCCGGTGGGGGGCGGTGCCGCTTCGCCGCGGCCCGTGTTGTCAGCGCGCCCGCCGGCGGCCCGACCCCGGTCGGCGCGCTCGCCTCTCCCGCCGGCCGACTTCCGGTCTGTGCTCACGCGTCACCCTTCCTGCCCGCCGGGCGCGACCTCCCCTTCGACGGTGGAGGTCGGCTCGTGCGTGCCATCGGCCGCACCGGCTTCGGCCCCGTCGACCTCAGGGTCGATCTCGGCCTCGGGCTCAGGTTCGGCGTTACGTGCGATGCCGACAACGGCGTCGCCCTTACCCAGGTTGATCAGCTGCACGCCCATCGTGTCACGTCCGGTGTGCCGGACACCCGCGGCGCGGGTACGGATCACTCCGCCGCCGAGGGTGATGGCGAGGATTTCATCCGTGTCGTCCACGACGAGCGCACCGACGAGCGAACCCCGGTCCTCGACGATCTTGGCGGCCTTGATACCGAGGCCCCCACGTCCCTGGACGCGATACTCGTCCACACTGGTTCGCTTCGCGAAGCCCCCATCGGTGGCGGTGAACACGAACGTGCCCTCGCGCACCACGTTCATCGACAACAGTTCGTCGCCTTCGCGGAAGCTCATCCCCTTCACCCCGGATGTCGCCCGACCCATCGGCCGCAACGTCTCGTCCGTGGCGGTGAACCGGATCGACTGCGCCTTCTTGCTGACCAGGAGCAGATCGTCGGCGGCGGAGACCAGTTCGGCGCCGATCACCTCGTCGTCGTCACCGGCCTCGTCCGAACGCAGGTTGATCGCGATCACGCCGGCCGCGCGGTTGGTGTCGTATTCCTTGAGCGCGGTCTTCTTCACCAGCCCGGCCTTGGTGGCGAGCACCAGGTAGGGCGCCACCTCGTAGTCGCGCAGGTCCAGCACCTGGGCGATCTTCTCGTCCGGCTGGAACGCGAGCAGGTTGGCCACGTGTTGTCCACGCGCGTCACGACCGGTGTCCGGCAGCTCGTAGGCCTTGGCCCGATACACCCGGCCCTTGTTCGTGAAGAACAGGATCCAGTGGTGTGTGGTGGTCACGAAGAAGTGGTCGACGATGTCGTCCTGCTTCAGATGTGCGCCGCGCACCCCCTTGCCGCCGCGCTTTTGCGAACGGTAGAGGTCGGTCCGGGTGCGCTTGACGTAGCCGCCCCGGGTGATGGTGATGACGATGTCCTCTTCGGCGATCAGGTCCTCGATGGACATGTCGCCGTCGAAGGGCACCAGCGCGCTGCGCCGATCGTCGCCGAACTTGTCGACGATCGCGGCCAGTTCCTCGCTGATGATCTGCCGCTGCCGGTCCGGCGAGGCCAGGATCGCCTGGTAGTCGGTGATCTTCGCCATCAGCTCGTCGTGCTCGGCGGTGATCTTCCGGTGCTCCAGGGCGGCCAGCCGGCGCAGCTGCATCTCCAGGATCGCGTTGGCCTGGATCTCGTCGATCTCCAGGAGCCCGATCAGGCCCGTGCGCGCCTCGTCGACCGTGTTCGAGGCCCGGATCAGCGCGATGACCTCCTCGATCGCGTCCAGGGCCTTGAGCAGACCGCGCAGGATGTGCGCCCGTTCCTCGGCCTTGCGCAGTCGGAATCGGGTCCGCCGGACGATCACCTCGATCTGGTGCTCGACCCAGTTGCGGATGAACAGGTCGATCGAGAGCGTGCGCGGCACACCGTCCACCAGGGCGAGCATGTTCGCGCCGAAGGTGTCCTGCAGCTGGGTGTGCTTGTAGAGGTTGTTCAGTACGACCTTGGCCACCGCGTCGCGCTTGAGCACGATCACCAGGCGCTGCCCGGTGCGCGAGGAGGTCTCGTCGCGCACGTCGGCGATGCCGCCGATCTTGCCGTCCTTGACCAGGTCGGCGATCTTCTGCGCGAGGTTGTCCGGGTTGACCTGGTAGGGCAGTTCGGTGACCACCAGGCACTGCCGGTTCTGGATCTCCTCGACCTCGACCACCGCGCGCATCGTGATCGAACCGCGCCCGGTGCGGTAGGCGTCCTCGATGCCGCGCCGGCCGACCACAAGGGCGCCGCTGGGGAAGTCCGGGCCCTTGATCCGCTCGATCAGCGCGTCCTGGAGCTCCTCGGCGGAGACGTCCGGGTTCTGCAGGAACCACTGCGCGCCGGAGGCGACCTCGCGCAGGTTGTGCGGCGGGATGTTGGTCGCCATGCCGACCGCGATCCCGGCGGAGCCGTTGACCAGCAGGTTCGGGAAGCGCGCCGGCAGGACCGTCGGCTCCTGGTTGCGGCCGTCGTAGTTGTCCTGGAGATCGACGGTGTCCTCGTCGATGTCCCGGAGCATCTCCATGGACAGCCACTTGAGCTTGCACTCGGTGTACCGCATGGCCGCGGCCGGGTCGTTGCCCGGCGAGCCGAAGTTGCCGTTGCTGTCCACCAGCGGCATCCGCATCGACCACGGCTGGGCCAGTCGCACCAGCGCGTCGTAGATGGAGGTGTCGCCGTGCGGGTGGTAGGTGCCCATCACGTCACCGACCACGCGGGCGCACTTGTAGAAGCCCTTCTCGGGCCGGTAGCCGCCGTCGTACATCGCGTAGAGCACACGTCGGTGCACCGGCTTGAGGCCGTCGCGCACGTCGGGCAGCGCGCGCGAGACGATCACGCTCATCGCGTAGTCGAGGTAGCTGCGCTGCATCTCGGTCTCGAGCCCGACGGGCTCGATCCGCAGACCGCCGGTGCTGTTCACCGCGTCCGCCTGGTCGCCTTCGGGCGCCGGGGTGTTCTCTTCGGCCATCGCTGGTCAAAGTCCTTTCGAGCTGTGGCGTGGGGCCGACTCGGATGTGGATATCCGCGTGTTGCGGATGCCCCGGCCGGTCAGATGTCCAGGAACCGGACGTCCTTGGCGTTGCGCTGGATGAAGGAGCGGCGGGCCTCGACGTCCTCACCCATGAGCACCGAGAACAGTTCGTCGGCCTGGGCCGCGTCGTCGAGGGTGACCTGGCCCAGGACCCGGTGGTCGATGTCCATCGTGGTCACCCGAAGCTCCTCGGCGTTCATCTCGCCGAGGCCCTTGAAGCGCTGGATCGAGTCGTCCTTGGCCCGCTTGCCCGCCTGCCGGCCGAGTTCGAGCAGCGCGTCGCGCTCGCGGTCCGAGTACGCGTACTCGAAGTCGTCCCGACTCCACTTGATCTTGTACAGCGGCGGCCGGGACAGGTAGACGTGTCCGGCCTCGACCAGGGGCCGCATGAAGCGGAACAGGAAGGTCAGCAGCAGGGTGTTGATGTGCTGGCCGTCGACGTCGGCGTCCGCCATCAGGATGATCTTGTGATAGCGCAACTTCTCGATGTCGAAGTCCTCGTGCACACCGGTGCCGAAGGCCGAGATCAGCGCCTGGACCTCGGTGTTCTGCAGGATCTTGTCGATCCTGGCCTTCTCGACGTTGAGGATCTTGCCGCGAATGGGCAGGATCGCCTGGTACATCGGATCCCGGCCGGACTTGGCCGAGCCGCCGGCCGAGTCGCCCTCGACGATGAAGATCTCGCACTTGGACGGGTCGTTGCTCTGGCAGTCGCTGAGCTTGCCCGGCAGCGACGCGGTCTCGAGCAGGCCCTTGCGCCGGGTCAGGTCGCGCGCCTTGCGGGCCGCCATCCGCGCGGTGGCCGCCTGGATCGACTTGCGGATGATGTCCGCGGCCTCGCTGGGGTTGCGGTCCAGCCAGTCGGTGAGGTGCTCGTGCACGACCCGCTGGACGAACGTCTTGGCCTCGGTGTTGCCCAGTTTGTCCTTGGTCTGGCCCTCGAACTGGGGGTCGCCGAGCTTGACCGAGATGATCGCGGTCAGCCCCTCGCGGATGTCCTCGCCGGCGAGGTTCTCGTCCTTCTCCTTGAGCAGCTTCTTCTCGCGCGCGTAGCGGTTGATCAACGCGGTCAGCGCGGACCGGAAGCCCTCCTCGTGGGTGCCGCCGCCGTGCGTGTGGATCGTGTTGGCGAAGCTGTGCACACCCTCGGTGTACTGCGAGTTCCACTGCATCGCGACTTCCACCGAGATGGTCCGCGCCTTGTCCTCGGCCTCGATGTCGATCACCGACGGGTGCACCAGCTCGCCCTTGCGCGAGTTGAGGTAGCGCACGAAGTCGGCGATGCCGCCCTCGTAGTGGTACGTGACGGAGAGCTGCTCGCCCTTCTCGTTCACGTGGTCCGGGCGCTCGTCGGTGAGCGAGATGGTCAGGCCCTTGTTCAGGAAGGCCATCTCCTGGAACCGGCGGGACAACGTCTCGAACGAGTAGACCGTGGTCTCGAAGATGTCCGGGTCGGCCCAGAAGGTGACCTGGGTGCCCGTCTCGGTGGTCGCCTCGTGCCGCTCCAGCGGCGCGGTGGGGGTGCCCAGCTTGTAGTCCTGTGTCCAGCGGTAGCCGTCCCGGCGGATGTCCACCGCCAGGCGCGAGGACAGCGCGTTGACCACGGAGACGCCGACGCCGTGCAGGCCGCCGGAGACCGAGTAGCCGCCGCCGCCGAACTTGCCGCCCGCGTGCAGGATGGTCAGCACGACCTCGACCGCGGGCTTCTTCTCCACCGGGTGCATGTCGACCGGGATGCCTCGCCCGTTGTCGACCACGCGCACCCCGCCGTCGGCGAGGATGGTCGCCTCGATGTGCGTCGCGTGCCCCGCGAGCGCCTCGTCGACCGAGTTGTCCACCACCTCGTAGACCAGGTGGTGCAGGCCGCGCTCACCGGTGGACCCGATGTACATGCCCGGGCGCTTCCGGACCGCGTCGAGGCCCTCCAGGACCTGGATGTCGCTCGCGCCGTAGGACTGCGCGTTGGTCGCGGCAGAGGTTTCCGGCGAGCCGGCCACGTCATTCTCCTTGGGGTTGCCGGAATCGGCCACGAAGCGCCCTTTCTGGCACAGCACGGCTCCCTGCCCGGGAGCAGGATCGGCAGGGAGCGTCGGTCGGCGGCAAGCCGGACCCGACACGCCCCCGGGCACGGAGCCGCGGAAGTCGAAACAGGATCCGCATGAGCGGTATTGCTGGTTCAGTCTACCGGTCGGGGCGACACAAAGATGGGTTCCCAAGGGGCCTGTGTCCGCGTGTGGCGCCCTGATGTGCCCTGTCGCATGTCCCCCCACTTGCCCCGGGGTCCCGAATCGCTCTCATGCCTGTCCACGCGGTGCGGCCGACTCGGGTGGTGACAGCGTGTCAGACCGGTATGACACCGGACACATCGACCCCGGACGTGGCCCGGAATCGGCGCGGGCCGGCGGGCCCGCGCCGACCCCGGGTGCGCGCGCCCATGGCCGGAAACCGCCTACGGCTGCGCGCGCCACTGTCCCCGGCGGCGCTCCTGCGCCGGCCCGAGGACCCGAATGAAGGTGACGGTGCCGTCGCCCAGCTCCTGGTTGAGTCGGGCGAGCAGTTTCGGCGCGAGCCAGCGCACGTGGGTGGCGTAGTTGTCGGATTCGGCCCGTACCACCAGTTCGCCGTCCTCGAAGCGCTCCGGACGACAGTTGGCCGCCATCGCCGGGCCGACGATTTCCGGCCAGCGCTGCAGCACACCGTGCACCGCCGCCGGGGTCTGCCAGCCGCGCTCGGTGACCAGGCGTCCGATGATCTGGCGCAGTGGTTGCGGGTCGCGGTCGTCGGGCCCCGAACCGCTGCGTTTCAAGCCACGTCGGGCCTGGGCCTGGTCCTGGCGATGGTCGTGCCGGGTGCGTGCCTGGGCCCGGGCCTGGGTCAGCGCGGCGCGGGCCAGATCGATCCCGCGCGGCGGCTCGGCCGGTGCGCCCGGCCCGCTCGGCGCGGTGTGCCCCTCGTCACTCACTCCCGACCACCCTCCGCACCTCTCCCGCGGCCACGTCGAAGCGCGCGCCCGCCAACGCGGCCGGCACGTCCTCGGCCACCGCGGCCGTGACCAGTACCTGCTCGCCGTGCGCAACCAGCTCGGCGAGCCGCTCGCGGCGGGTGACGTCCAACTCGGCGAACACGTCGTCGAGCACCAGGACCGGCTCGCCGCCGTCCGCGCGCAGCAGGTCGTAGGAGCCCAGCCGCAGGGCCAGCGCGTACGACCAGGACTCGCCGTGGCTGGCGTAGCCCTTCGCGGGCAGCGGACCGAGCCGCAACACCAGATCGTCGCGGTGCGGGCCGATCAGCGTCTGCCCACGCTCGACCTCGGCCGCCCGCCCCGCCGCGATCGCCGCGGTCAGCACGGCGTGGATGCCGGCCCGATCGGTGGGCAGCGGATCCTCCGACATCGAACTGCGGTAGTCGAGCAGGATCGGTCCACCGCCTGTGGACAACGCGTCGTAGGCCTTGTCCACCAACGGCTGCAGCGCGGCGACCAGGTCGAGCCGGGCCGCGGTCAACTCGGCGCCGGTCGCGGCCAGATGCTGGTCCCACACGTCCAGCGTGCTCAGCGCGCCAGCGCGCCCGCCACCCGCCCGCCGGGCCAGCGCCGCGGTGCGCAGCAGCGAATTGCGCTGCTTGAGCACCCGGTCGTAGTCCTGCCGCACACCGAGCAGGCGCGGCGTACGCGCGGTCAGCAACTCGTCGAGGAACCTGCGCCGTTCGCCCGGATCACCCTTGACCAGGGCCAGGTCCTCCGGGGCGAACAGCACGGTGCGCAGCAGCCCGAGCAGATCGCGCGGCCGGGTCGCGGCCGAGCGGTTGATCCGGGCCCGATTGGCCTTGCCCGGATTGATCTCCAACTCGGCCAGCGCGCTGCGCCCGTCCTCGCGGACGATGCTCGCCCGGACGTACGCGCGCTCCGCGCCGAGCCGGACCAGCGGCGCATCGGAGGCGACCCGGTGACTCCCGAGCGTGGCCAGGTAGCCGATCGCCTCGACCAGGTTGGTCTTGCCCTGGCCGTTGGGACCCACGAACGCGGTCACGCCCGGTTCGAGGGGAACCTCGACCCGGGCGTACGACCGGTAGTCGACGAGTGACAGGTGCGCTACATGCATGGGCGAGCAGGCTGCCGGTCAGCCCGCGTCGGCCTCCTTCGACGGCGTGGCGGCGTCGGCGTGCGGCGCCGCGGTGGTGACCGCGTGTCCGCCGAACTGGTTGCGCAGCGCGGCGATCATCTTCATCTGCGGGGAGTCGTCCTGGCGGGACGCGAACCGGGCGAACAGCGACGCGGTGATCGCGGGCAGCGGGACGGCGTGGTCGATGGCCGCCTCGACGGTCCAGCGACCCTCGCCCGAGTCGTCCGCGTAGCCGCGCAGGCCGTCCAGGTGCTCGTCGTCGTCCATCGCGCGCACGGCCAGGTCGAGCAGCCAGGAGCGGATGACGGTGCCCTCCTGCCAGCTACGGAAGACCTCGCGCACGTCGGTGACCACGTCGGCCGCCTCGAGCAGTTCCCAGCCCTCGGCATAGGCCTGCATCAACGCGTATTCGATGCCGTTGTGCACCATCTTCGCGAAGTGCCCGGCGCCGACCTTGCCCGCGTGCACGAAGCCGGCCGGGCCCTCGGGCTTGAGCGCGTCGAAGATCGGCTGGACCGTGGCGATGTTCTTCGCGTCGCCGCCGCACATCAGCGCGTAGCCGTTGTCCCGGCCCCAGACGCCGCCGGAGACGCCGCAGTCGACGAAGCCGATGCCCTTGTCGGCGAGCGCCTCGGCGTGCTTGATGTCGTCCGTCCAGCGCGAGTTGCCGCCGTCGACGACCACGTCACCGGGGGACAGCAGTTCGGCCAGCTCGTCGACGGTGGCCTGGGTCGGGGCGCCCGCCGGCACCATCACCCACACCACGCGCGGCGCGGCGAGCGTGTCCACGAGTTCCTTGAGGCTGTGTACATCCGCGACGTCGGGGTTGCGGTCGTAGCCCACCACCGTGTGGCCCGCGCGCCGCAGACGCTCGCGCATGTTGCCACCCATCTTGCCGAGGCCGACGAGTCCGAGCTGCATCCTGAAATCCTTCGTTCGCTGCTGCGATGCCGGGTGGGGCACCACCGAGGCCGCTTCTCCACCCCCGCTGCCCTTGTAGGGGCGGGGGCTTTTCACCGCGTCGACGGTACGCGGGTAGCGGTTGCCCGTGCCGCTGCGGGGTCATGCACGCCGGCCGCGCCCGAACCCGGGCGCGGCATCGGCCCGGTTCGGCCGCGGTCGACTCGACATCGGACCGGTTTCAGCCGCAGCTCGGTTTTCAGCCGCAGCCTGGTTTTCAGCCGGACAAGCGCACCGGCATGATCAGGTAGCGGTACTCGTCGGTGGCCTCGGCCTCCACGTCCGGCTTGCCGGTCATCACGGCGGGCTTCGTGGACGTGGTGAAGGAGATCTGGGCGACCGGGGAACCGATCGCGCTGAGCCCTTCGAGCAGGAAGGTCGGGTTGAAGGCGATCGAGATCTCCTCGCCCTCCAGGGTCGCGTCGATCGCCTCGGAGGCCTGCGCCTCGTCGCCGGAACCGGCTTCGAGCACGAGCCGGCCGTCGGAGAAGGACAGCCGCACCGGGGTGTTGCGCTCGGCGACCAGCGACACGCGCTTGACCGCGTCCACGAACGGCGCGGTCTCCACCGTCGCGACGGTTTCCGACTGCTCCGGGAACAGCGCCCGGTACTTGGGGAATTCGCCTTCGAGCAGGCGGGTGGTGGTGCGCCGACCCGAGCCCTCGAAGCCGATCATGCCCTCGCCGATCTTGTCCCCGGACAGTGCGATCTGCACGCTGTCGCCCTGGGTCAGCGACTTGGCGGTGTCGTTGAGCGTCTTGGCGGGCACCAGGGCCACCGCCGAGGACAGGCCGTCGGCCTCGGGCTTCCAGTGGAACTGGCGGACCGCGAGCCGGTATCGGTCGGTCGCGGCCAGGGTCACCAGGTCGCCCTCGATCTCGACCCGGACACCGGTCAGCATCGGCAGCGTGTCGTCACGGCCCGCGGCGATGGCCACCTGGGCCACCGCGGCGGCGAACACGTCGCCCTCGACCACGCCGGCGGCGGTGGGCATCTCCGGCAGCGCCGGGTAGTCCTCCACGGGCAGCGTGGGCAGGGTGAAGCGGGCGCTGCCGCACACCACGGTCACCTTGGCGCCGTCGGTGGACACCTCCACCGGGCGGTTGGGCAGGCTCTTGGAGATGTCGGCGAGCAGTCGCCCGGACACCAGCACCCGGCCCGGCTCGTCGATCTCGGCCTCGACGCCGCCGCGGGCGGAGACCTCGTAGTCGAAGCTGGACAGCGTCAGCCGCTGGTCCGCGGCCTCCAGGAGCAATCCGGCGAGGACGGGAACCGCCGGCCGCGCCGGGAGACTCCGCGCGGTCCACGCCACCGCATCAGCGAGAACGTCACGCTCGACCCGGAACTTCACCGGTTCACCGCCTCCTGCCGTTGCCGGCCGTCTGTCTGTGGTGTGTCTGCCGTTCGGTTGTCCGGCATCGGTGTCGGGCCGTCGGGGCCTACCACCGGGACACAGTCTGACGCACCGCGCCGACAGCCCGCGCAGCCCCCGGCAAACCCGCAGTCCACAGATTCGGGCCGACCCGACCGTTTTCCGGGGATCTCTCTTGAACTACGCGTGGTCGTAGTAGTAGGGGGTGTGGATACCGTGGATAACCGGTATATGCGCAGGTCAGGGCCGGTTTTTTGTCCACTGCGAGCTGTGGGTGAACCCGTGGATAAACCCCCTGTGTCTGTGGATGCCCGAATTGGGTCCACAGGCCGTCCCCAGCCGTACCCGTACTTGTCCCCAAACAATCCCCAGGTTGAGGCCCACTTGTCCCCACCCTCTGCGGACGCCGCTCGGCTCCGGATTCACCGTAAGGGGTGAAACCGGCCCGACTGTGGACAGATCCGTGGACAACCTGGGGACAAGGTCGGAATTTCGGTGGACGGGACGTGGACAACCGGACAACACGATGGCGGACGGCTCGCTGCGGAAAAGTTATCCACAGTCTGTGGAGGAATCCGATCCACATCACCACAGGAACCTGACCTGCCGGCTCGCCGGCTTTTTCCCCAGGTTCCCGCAGTCATTGTGGGGAACTCGGCGGTAAACGCGTCATCCCCACGGTGTGGACGGCCGACTCGGCGCCGATCGGTGGATAACTCGGCGCAAATGGAGCCGATGTGACGAAGCTCACACGACACATGGGAAGGCCGGCGCCCCCGAATGGGAACGCCGGCCGCGTCGAGCGGGCTCGAGAGCGCCGAATCAGCTCTTGATCCGGTTCGTCAACTCGGTCACCTGGTTGTAGATCGACCGCCGCTCGGCCATCAGCGAGCGGATCTTGCGGTCCGCGTGCATCACCGTGGTGTGGTCGCGCCCGCCGAACTGGGCGCCGATCTTGGGCAGCGACAGGTCGGTCAGCTCGCGGCACAGATACATCGCGATCTGGCGCGCGGTGACCAGCACCCGGCTGCGCGAGGTACCGCACAGGTCCTCGACGGACAGCCCGAAGTAGGCGGCGGTGTGCGCCATGATCGTGGTCGCGGTGATCTCCGGTCCCGCGCTGTCCGGGATCAGGTCCTTCAGCACGATCTCGGTCAGCTGGAGGTCCACCGGCTGCCGGTTCAGGCTCGCGAACGCGGTCACCCGGATCAGCGCGCCCTCCAGTTCGCGGATGTTGCGGGAGATCTTGCTGGCGATGTACTCCAGCACGTCCGGCGGCGCGTTGAGCCCCTCCTGGATCGCCTTCTTGCGCAGGATCGCGATCCGGGTCTCCAACTCGGGCGGCTGGACGTCGGTGAGCAGCCCCCACTCGAACCGGTTGCGCAGCCGGTCCTCCAGCGTGACCAGCTGCTTGGGCGGCCGGTCGGAGGAGATGACGATCTGCTTGTTCGCGTTGTGCAGCGTATTGAAGGTGTGGAAGAACTCCTCCTGCGTCTGCTCCTTGGTCTCCAGGAACTGGATGTCGTCCACCAGCAGAACATCGACATCTCGATAACGTCGGCGAAAGCCGTCGGCCTTGCCGTCGCGGATCGAGTTGATGAATTCGTTGGTGAACTCCTCCGAACTCACGTAGCGCACCCGGGTGCCCGGATACAGGCTCTTCGCGTAGTGCCCGATCGCGTGCAGCAGGTGGGTCTTGCCCAGACCCGACTCGCCGTAGATGAACAGCGGGTTGTACGCCTTCGCCGGTGCCTCGGCGACCGCCACCGCGGCGGCGTGCGCGAAGCGGTTGCTGGAGCCGATGACGAAGGTCTCGAACAGGTATTTGGGGTTCAGCCGGGCGGCCGGCTCGTGTTCGACCACCCCGTGCTCGCGCCCGGTGCCCGGTCGGGCGAGCCGCAGCGGCCGATTGCCGGGCACGTCGGCCGGCGGTGCGGGCGGCGGCTGGTGGGTCGGCGAGGGCTGCTGGGGCGGCTGCGCGGCACCCGGCGACGGTTCTCTGTCGCCGGATTGATGTGTCGAATTATCCACAAAGCTGTGGACGGAAGGTGTGGAAAAGCCGGGCGGCCCGAACAGGTCTTCACGATCGGCGAAGAGGGTGCCATCGGACGTCGGAATTCCCGGATGATCCGATGAACCATTCGGATTGCCGCCATATCCGTATTGCTCGCGTTGGTCGCGTTGCTCCCGCGAATCACGCGGGTCCCGAGGGTCTCGCGGATCCCGACCGTCCCGGGGCTCGCGTGCCTCCCGGGGATCCCGCAGCTCGCGCTGCTCACGCGCCTCCCGGGAGTCGCGCGGGTCGCGCTGGTCCCGATACGGTCCCGGCGCATAGCGGTCGTGCGGATAGTCCTGCTGGTACTGCGGCTCGGCGTAGGGATCGCGGTCCTGGCGGTAGGGCTGCTGGCCGTACGGCTCCTGCGGGTAGCCGTCGCGGCCGTAGCGGTCGCCGCCGTAGGACGGGCGCCCGTACGGGCCGGGGTTGTAGTCGTCGTGCCGCGGCGAACGATCGTGCCGCTCGGGGACCTGCTCCGGCTCGCCCGCGCCCGGCTCGACGCTGACCGCGAAGCGGATCGGCCGGCCGAAGCCGTGGCTGAGCGCGTCGGTCACCACCTGGCGCAGCCGGGTCTCCAGGACTTCCTTGGCGAACTCGTTCGGCACCGCGAGCAGCGCGGTGTCGGAGAACAGGGTCAGTGGCTGCGTGCGCTGGAGCCATCCTTTGTCCTTGGCCGTGACCGAGTCGTCGGTGGCCAGTCGTTCCAGGAACCGTGCCCAGACCGCGGCGAGGTCGCTGGTGATGTCAGCCACAGTGCACGCTCTTTCATTGCATCGACGCGGGTCTCGGGAGGGCTCCCAGTGTCCCGGACCCCGCGAGCGAGCGCTGCGGTCCGACTCCACCTGTTCACGGTAGTGGCGCCCGGAAGCCCGCTCAAGCCGTTGTCCACAGCCTGTGTACAGACCGCTCGGCAGGACGTTTTCGCAGGTGGGCGACGTGCCCCGGATCCCCCATTTGACCCCGTCGCCTGTTGGTACGTACCGTGGGCCGGTCTAGTTGTCTGACGACCGCTGCCGCATGTCCGAGATCATGTCGATGCGGACGTACGGTGGTGGCCGGCGGTCTTTTCTGCCGGCCCACGATTCAAATCCTGGAGCCCCCGAGTGAGCAAGCGCACCTTCCAGCCGAACAACCGTCGCCGGGCGAAGACCCACGGGTTCCGGCTGCGCATGCGCACCCGTGCCGGTCGCGCCATCCTTGCTGCCCGTCGCCGCAAGGGCCGCGCGGAGCTTTCCGCCTGAGTTCGCGGATCTCTCCGTGCTGCCTGCCGACAATCGGCTGAGGCGGCGCGAGGACTTCGCGATCGCGGTTCGCCGCGGGCGTCGAGCCAGCCGTCCGAACCTGGTCGTCCACCTGCATCGCCAGGAGACGAGCGGGATCGACACGTCCGCCCGCACCCCGGCGACCGCACGGCCGTCCGAGCCGGACACCCTGCGCCAATGTGTGGCAGAGGACCCGCACGCGGATGTGGAGCTGGCTCCACCACCGCGTGCGGGTTTCGTCGTGAGCAAGGCCGTCGGCCCCGCGGTTGTCCGTAACGTCGTCAAGCGTCGACTACGCCACCTGATACGCGATCGGATGGCCCTGCTTCCGGCAGGTAGCCTGGTCGTGGTACGGGCATTGCCACCCGCGGCCCGGGCGGACCATTCCGCTCTGGCACGGGATCTGGACGCAGCGTTCGACCGGCTCCTGGGCCGGACCGGACGCCCTGTCGCGGTTCGAGCGGATGGGCCCGCGGCCAAGCCGGGAGCGACGGCGTGAAGTACCTGTTCATGGGGATCATCCGGGTCTATCAGTGGACGATCAGCCCGATGCTGGGGCCGGTGTGTCGCTTCTACCCGTCGTGCTCGCATTATGGGTATGAGGCGATGTCCGTGCACGGTGCGTTCAAAGGCACCTACCTCACCGTGTGGCGCATCCTGCGCTGCAACCCCTGGAACTCTGGCGGTGTCGATCCTGTGCCGCCGCGCACACGCCGACCGTGGCGACTTCCGGAGCGGAAGTCGCGCTCGGAGTCGGAGCCGCACGAGCGGCAGCAGACGTCCAGCACCGGCCGTACCGAGCCCGCGCCCGGTGCGAACACCACCGCCCGAGGAGCTTGACCGTGGGGATTCTTAACCCCCTATATACCGCCGTCTCGTGGATCATCGTCCAATTCCACTCGTTGTTCAGCCCGATCTTCGGCAAGAACAGCGGTTGGTCGTGGGGGCTGTCCATCGTCTGCCTCGTGGTCGTCATCCGGATCTGCCTGATCCCGCTCTTCGTGAAGCAGATCAAGGCGACCCGCGGACTCCAGGCCCTGCAGCCGCGGATCAAGGAGGTCCAGAAGCGGTACAAGGACGACCGCGAGCGGCAGTCCCAGGAAATGATGAAGCTCTACAAGGAGACGGGTACCAACCCGCTCTCGAGCTGCCTTCCGATCCTGGTCCAGTCGCCGTTCTTCTTCGCGCTCTTCCACGTGCTGCAGCGGGTCTCGCAGAACAAGACGGTCGGCGTGATCGACCGCGACCTGGTGAACAGCGCCCAGCAGGCGCACATCTTCGGCGCGCCGATCGCCGCGAAGTTCACCGACTCGGCGGACAAGATCGCGAGCCTCGGGGCCGATCTGACCACCGTGCGGATCGTCACCATCGTGATGATCGTGCTGATGTCCGGGTCGCAGTTCTTCACCCAGCGCCAGCTGATGACGAAGAACACCGACCCTGCTTCGCTCGTGGGCAACCCGTTCGCGAAGCAGCAGAAGCTGATGATGTACGCGTTCCCGATCATGTTCGCGGTCTTCGGCATCAACTTCCCGGTCGGCGTGCTGATCTACTGGCTCACCACCAACGTGTGGACGATGGGCCAGCAGCTGTTCGTGATCAACCGCAACCCCACCCCCGGCAGCCCGGCGTTCAAGGTGCGGCAGGACAAGCTCGCGGAGAAGGCGCGCAAGCAGGGCAAGGTGCTGCTCCCCGACGGCAAGCTGATGGACCAGGCCGAGTACGACGCGCAGCAGGCCGAGCTGAAGGCCCAGGCCGCCCGCCGCCAGCAGCCCACCAGGCTGACCAAGTCGCAGCGCAAGGCCCGCGCCCGAGACGACGCGGACGCCGCCGCCGGTCGGGATGCCGAGGAGACCTCCGAGGCGGGCACCGCGGCGAGCAACGGCACCACCGGCACCGCGCGATCGAACGGCTCGGTCAAGGGCTCGACCGCGCGCACGCCGCACTCCGGCGCGCGTAACGCAGGGCCGCGCAAGCAGACCCAGAGCCGGAAGCACCCGAGGAAGAAGTGACCGCCCTCGACGGGCCGGCCGCCGCCCACGCCAACGACTCGCTCACTCGCCCACAAAGGAGTTCCCCTGTGACGGAAGGCACGACCCCCGCCGTCGACTCACCCGCCGCGTCGCGTCGGATCACGCTCACCGCGGAGGAGATCAGCCGGCTGGAGCAGGAGGGCGAGATCGCCGCGGACTACCTGGAGGCCCTGCTCGACATCGCCGATCTCGACGGCGATATCGACATGGACGTCGAGGGTGGCCGGGCGTCGGTCTCGGTGATCGCAAGCGAGGAGAGCGAATCCTCGAGCGCCGATCTCAAGCGCCTCGTCGGCCGCGACGGCGAGGTCCTGGAAGCCCTCCAGGAGCTGACCCGGCTGGCCGTGCACCGGGAGACCGGCGAGCGCAGCCGGCTGATGCTCGACGTGGACGGGTTCCGTGCCGCCAAGCGGGCGAACCTGGCGGAGATCGCCACCGAGGCGGTGGAACAGGTCAAGGCCGGGGGTACCTCGCTCAAGCTGGCGCCGATGACCCCGTTCGAACGTAAGGTCGTGCACGACACCGTCGCGGAGGCCGGACTGCGCAGCGAGTCGGAGGGCGAGGAGCCCAATCGCTGCGTCGTCGTCCTGCCCGCCTGATCGGGTCCACGGATCCGTTTCCGCAAACCGTCGCGCCGGCCCCACCTGCACCACAGGTGGGGCCGGCGCCGTTCCTGGGATGATGTTCCACGTGAAACGTCAGGACGACACGACCCCCGACCCGCCGGTGGACGAGCGCGCGCCAGCGGCGCCGGAAGCGGCGGGCCGCCTCTTCGGTGCCAACCTGGACCGGGCGATCCGTTACGCCGATCTGCTGGCCGGCCCCGGCGTACGCCGCGGCATGGTCGGCCCGCGTGAGGTCGGCCGGCTCTGGGAGCGGCACCTGCTCAACTGCGGGGTGGTCGCCGAATTGATCGCGGAGAACGCGATCGTGCACGACGTCGGCTCGGGCGGTGGGCTGCCGGGCATCCCGCTCGCCCTGGTCCGACCGGACCTGCGGATCACCCTCGTCGAGCCGCTGCTGCGGCGCACCACGTTCCTGGACGAGGTGGTCGAGGAACTCGGCCTGGACAACGTCGAGGTGCTGCGCGGTCGCGCCGAGGAGCTGCGTGGGCGTACCTCCGCCGACGTGGTCACCGCGCGCGCGGTCGCGCCGTTGGCCAAGTTGGCCGGATGGGGGCTGCCGCTGCTCGGCTCGGGTGGCGAGATGCTCGCGCTCAAGGGCGACTCGGCCGCCGAGGAACTCCTGGAGTCCGAGGCCGATTTGCGCAAGCTCGGCGCGGTGTCGTGGACCGTCGCCCACGCCGGGGCGGGCATCGTGGATCCGCTGACCACGGTGGTCCGGGTCCGGATCGGCACGGTGGTGGCCAGGGAGTCGCGGGAGTCCAGGGCGGCGAAGGCGCGCCGAACCGCCAAGACGGCCCGGCGACGTCCCGCGAAGTAGCCCGGCCGGCGGAGTTGGGCCGGACGGCTGAAACGCCGTTCCCGCCCGCTCGGGGTGTGTCGTGAACGCTGTGCGATCGCCGTACCCGCGATCGTGTTTCACGTGAAACGTCTTCCGTGGAAACGCTTCTACTCGCCTGAGGCGCGCCGGAACGTGACACCCTCTGAGGGTGCCGCCGCAGTGCGTGGTCATTCCGTCGGCCCGAGTTCCCATGTCGCCGCGGCAGGAGAGGAGAGTGGACCGTTGCCGTCCGAGTATCCGACAGCCTCGATGCCGGCGCCCCGAGTGGGCGCCGCTGTCGACGTTTCACGTGAAACAGAGGCGCCCGGTATCGAAGACACGCCGATCGCCCGAGCGGCCAGACAGGCCGTCGAGACGATGGGGCGAGCCTCGGAGGGGCTGCCCCGACCGGAGCGCACCCGCGTCATGGTGGTCGCGAACCAGAAGGGCGGCGTCGGCAAGACCACGTCGACCGTGAACCTCGCGGCGGCGCTGGCCATGCACGGCGCCCGCGTGCTGGTGATAGACCTCGACCCGCAGGGCAACGCCTCCACCGCGCTCGGGGTCGACCACCACGCCGGCACACCGTCCATCTACGAGGTGCTCGTCGAGGGCCGCGACCTGGCCGAGGTCGTACAGCCGGTCCGCGACGTCGAGGGCCTGTTCTGCGCACCGGCCACCATCGACCTCGCCGGAGCCGAGATCGAACTCGTCTCGCTGGTCGCCCGGGAGAGCCGGCTCCAACGCGCCATCGCGGCCTACGAACAGCCGTTGGACTACATCCTGATCGACTGCCCCCCGTCGCTGGGCCTGCTTACGGTCAATGCACTCGTGGCGGGCGCCGAGGTGGTCATCCCGATCCAGTGCGAGTACTACGCGCTCGAGGGGCTCGGCCAGTTGTTGCGCAACGTGGAACTGGTCCGGGCGCACCTGAATCCGAATCTGGGCGTGTCCACGATCCTGCTGACCATGTACGACGCCCGGACCCGGCTGGCCTCCCAGGTGGCCCAGGAGGTGCGTGACCACTTCCCGGACGAGGTGCTGCCGACCGCCATTCCGCGTTCGGTGCGGATCTCCGAGGCGCCCAGCTACGGGCAGACCGTGATGACCTACGACCCGGGCTCCACCGGGGCGTTGTCGTATCTTGAAGCGGCTCGGGAGATGGCGCTGCGCGGCGTGGCGAAGGCGAAGGAGGAAGTATGAGCGGACAACGCAGGGGATTGGGCAAGGGGCTCGAATCGCTCATCCCGAACCGGTCGTTGAAGCCGTCCTCCTCCGCAGCGGAGACCCTGCGCAGGATGGCGGAAATAGCGACCGACGAGCCGGCCATGTCGCCGGCGTCGGTACCGGTCCAGGACTCGCCCCGGCGGGCGGCGCCGGCTGCCCCGGCCGCGCTCTACGCCGAACTGCTGCTCGACGTGATCACGCCCAACCCGCGCCAGCCGCGCGAGGTGTTCGAAGAGGGCGCGATGGCCGAACTGGTCCAGTCGATCCGGGAGGTGGGCGTTCTCCAGCCGGTGGTGGTCCGCTCGACCGGCGACGGCACCTACGAACTGGTGATGGGCGAGCGGCGCTGGCGGGCCTCCCGGGAGGCGGGGCTGACGCACATCCCGGCGATCGTCCGGGTCACCCACGACGACAAGCTGCTGCTCGACGCGCTCCTGGAGAACCTGCACCGCTCCGAACTCAACCCGCTCGAAGAGGCCATGGCCTACGAGCAGTTGCTGGAGGAGTTCGCGTGCAGCCACGAGAGTCTGGCCAAGCGGATCGGGCGCTCGCGGCCGTATGTGTCCAACACCCTGCGGCTGTTGAAGCTGCCGGTGGAGGTGCGGACCAGTCTGGCGGCCGGGACGCTGCTCGCGGGACACGCGATCGCGCTGCTCAAGATCGAGGAGTATCCCGACGAACTGGCCAAGCTGGCCAAGCGGATCATCCGCGAGGGGATGACGGTTCGTACCGTCGAGGAGATCGCCTCGCAGATCAAGGGCGAGGATCGGCGACCGACCAGGGCGCAGAAGCCGCGCGCCGGGGGGATCGTCGCGCCGGCACTGAAACAGCTCGCGGACCGGCTCAAGGATCGGTTCGAGACCGAGGTGAAGGTGGTTCTCGGTCCGAAGAAGGGCAAGATCGTCGTCGAGTTCGCCTCGGTCGAGGATCTCGAACGGATCCTCGCCTCGATGGCCCCCGGCGAGGGCGACCACTTCGCCAAGCGACTCAGCGAACCACACTCGGCGGCGGAGCCGGAACGGGAACACCCCGAGCAGGCACGGTCCGAGCCGCAGGACGAGGAACCCTCGGTGCTGGTTCCGTAGTCGGCGTGCGAGGGACAACGGGGGAAGGGGCCCGCGGTCGACGACCGCGGGCCCCTTCCCCCGTTGTCCCTGCTCATGTTTCACGTGAAACGGGCCGCCGTGCGCGGGGGTGTTTCACGTGAAACGGGTCGGGTGCCGGCCGGCCGGTCAGGTGAAGACCGGCAGCCGCAACATGCCGGTGGGGACGTCCTCGTCCGGCGGCAGATAGAGCCGCTGGAGCGCCACCACGATCGATTCGGCGGCGTGGTCGCGAAACTCGGACGTGGCCAGTCGGGCCGCGTCGCCCGCGTTGGTGAGGTAGCCCAACTCGATCCGCACCGCGGGCATCCGGGTGCGCCGCAGCAGTGTCCACGCCTTGCCGTGGGTGCGGCCGTCGACCATCCCGGTACGCGCCACCAGTTCGCGCTGGACCAGGCTCGCGAAGTGCTCCCCGGTCGGCGAGCGTCGCCCGTACCGGTCGGTGCCGCTGCCGTAGTAGTACGACGAGACGCCGGCCGCGCGCGGGCTGTCGTTGCGGTCCGCGTGCAGGGATATCACCAGGTCGGCGTCGGTGGCGTTGGCGAAGGCCGCGCGCTCCTCCTCGCCGATGCCGTCCACGTCCAGGCCCCGGGTCAGGTACGCCTGCACCCCGAGCGCGGACAGCCGGCCCTCCAGACGCCGGGCGAGGTCCCACACCACCTCGGACTCGGCCAGACCGTGTGCCACCACGCCCCGGTCCGTGCCGCCGTGGCCCGGGTCGAGCACCACGGTCTTGCCGGCCAGCGACGGGCCGGAGCGGTGCAGCAGTTCGGACTCGCGCATCGCATGCGGTTGGCCGCCGACGACCGTGCGCGCGAGCCGGTCGAGGGCTCGGAACGTGGCCGGTCCGCACGTGCCATCCGCGCCGAGTCCGTAGTTGCGCTGGAATTCGCGCAGCGCGCGCTCGGTGGCCGGGCCCAGGATGCCGTCCACCCGGCCGCAGTCGAAGCCCATGTCGAGCAGCCGCTGCTGCAGGGTGGCCACGTCGTCCCCGACCGTCGGGTGACCGATCGAGTAGGACAACATGCGGTCGCCGAGCCGCCAGCGGGCCTCGTCGAGGTGGCGGTAGGTCTCCGGGCCGACGACGCCGTCCACGGTCATCGCGCGCTGCTGCTGGAAGTGCCGGACGGCGAGGTCGACGGAGTGGTCGAACACCGCGTCCGGGGAGCCGTCGTGGCCGGCCGCGTCGCCGGTGCCGGCGATCGTGGCGGCACCGGCGGGCAGGAGGCCGAGCAGCACCAGTTTGGACCTGATCTCGGCCACTGCGGGGCCGGTGTCACCGCGTCGGTACCGCCGCTGCATGGTCATGGAAAGGAGTCCTCCCGAGTTTTGACGCAACACTCGATCGTACGCGCGCGGCCGGCCGTTCCCGTACCGGAGCGGGGTCTCGGCGCCTGGATTGCGGGCCGGACCGGGCATACGTCCGGACACGCGCGGAGGGCGCTCCCCGGTTCCGGGAAGCGCCCTCCGCGTGGATCGGCCGCCGGGTCGAACGGGTCGACTCAGACGTACTCTTCGAGCTCCTTGAGGAGCAGCGCCTTCGGCTTGGCACCGACGATCGTCTTGACGATCTGGCCGCCCTTGAACACGTGCAGGGTCGGGATCGACAGCACGCCGTAGCGCGTGGTGATCTCCGGGTTCTGGTCGATGTTCAACTTCGCGACGGTGAGCTTGTCGCTGTTCTCCGCCGCGATCTGCTCAAGCGCCGGGGCGATCTGGCGGCACGGGCCGCACCACTCGGCCCAGAAGTCGACGAGGACGGCCTTGTCGCTCATCAGGACGTCGGTGTCGAAGGTCTTGTCGGTGACGGTGGTGGTGGCCCCGGCCATGGTTTCTCCTCGGTGTGCTCGGGTCGGTCTGCTCGGGTGCAGGAGGGTGGGACGAAGGTGGTGGGTCAGGCGCTCGTGCCGTCGGCGAGCGAGGCGAGGTAGCGCTCCGCGTCGAGCGCGGCGGCGCAGCCGGTGCCGGCCGCGGTGATCGCCTGGCGGTAGGTGTGGTCCACGACATCGCCCGCCGCGAAGACCCCGGTGAGGTTGGTGTGCGTGGTCGGTGCGTCGACCTTGACGTAGCCCTCGGCGTCCAGCTCGATCTGGTCGGTCAGCAGCTCGGTGCGCGGGTCGTGGCCGACCGCGATGAACAGGCCGGTGACCGCGAGGTCGCGCAGTTCGCCGGTGACCGTGTCGCGCAGCTTGACCCCGCTGAGCTTGCCGTCGCCCTGGATCTCGGCGACCTCGCTGTTCCAGGCGAACGAGATCTTCTCGTCCGCGAACGCCCGATGTTGCATGGCCTTGCTCGCGCGCAGCTCGTCCCGGCGGTGGATGACGGTCACCGAGCGGGCGAACCGGGACAGGAAGGTGGCCTCCTCGATCGCCGAGTCGCCGCCGCCGACCACCGCGATGTCCTGGTCGCGGAAGAAGAAGCCGTCGCACGTGGCACACCAGGAGACGCCCCGCCCGGACAACGCGTCCTCGTTGGGCAGACCGAGCTTGCGGTACGCCGACCCGGTGGCCAGGATCACCGCGCGCGCCTTGTGCACGGTGCCGGCGCTGTCGGTGACGGTCTTGACGTCGCCCGCGAGGTCGACCGCCACCACGTCGTCCGGGATCAGCTCGGCGCCGAAGCGCTCGGCCTGCTTGCGCATGTTGTCCATCAGGTCCGGACCCATGATGCCGTCCGGCCAGCCGGGGAAGTTCTCGACCTCGGTGGTGTTCATCAGCGCGCCGCCCGCAGTGACGGCGCCTTCGAAGACCAGCGGCTTCAGGTCCGCGCGCGCTGCGTAGACGGCTGCCGTGTACCCGGTCGGACCGGATCCGATGATGATCACGTTGCGGACGTCGCTCACGCTGAGCCTTTCCTGGTTCCTTGTCGAGCCTCGTGCCGGTGGCCGGCGTCGGCTGTGCGGGCCTGCGAGTCCCGCGCCCCGATGAGATGCGGTGTCTCGTTCGACAACGGATCCTAGGTGCGCACCATTCCCCGCTCCCAACGGCACGAGCGCGGCGTGCCGGGGATCACCTCCGGGGGACCTCGGTGCGCAGCAGTACGGACCCCGCGAGCGGCGTCGCGGGAAGGGTCGACGGGCCGGCCGGCGGAACGCTCGACGTACCGGTGGAGCCGCCCGAGGTGTCCGCCGCGGACCGCTGCACGCAGGACGCGTCGACGATGTCCACCCGGACCCGGCCGGCGTTCGGCCCGGGCAGGACCACCACCCACGCCGGCGCGCCGGCGTAGCTGCCGGTGTCGGTGGCCAGCGCGTGGACGGCGTCCGGTCCCACCGCGCCGGCGACGCATCCGGGCAATGCGGCGGGGGCTCGGCCGGAGCGGAGCAACCGGTCGATCTGCTCGGTGAGTCCGTCCCGGGTATAGATCTTCGGCGCCACACCGGACGGCTTCGCGGGGGTCGACGGCGTCTGCTCCTCCGCGTTCTGTCCCGGTCGTTCGCCCACCTGACCGGTGGGTGCGGCGGCCTGTGGCGCGGACGCGTCGGACTTGCGGTCGGCGCCGGCGACGGACTTGCCGCCGGACTTCTCGTCGTCGCCGGTGCCGACCAGGACGGTGACGCCGAGCGCCACCGCGGCGACCGCGGCCGCCGCGAGCAGCAGCGGGCCGCGGCGCAGTCGGCGGCGTTCCCGGTCCAGCGGGACGACGAGGTGCTCGGTGGCGGGCGCGGGCCTGGCGGCGGGTACCGGTGCCGGTGCGGTCGGGCCGGCCGGGATCGGTGCGGCCGGCAGCCATACCGGCGGCTCGGCCGGACGCGGCGGCGGCAGCGCGGCCGGCGCGAGCGCGTCGTCGATCCGGGCGATCACGTCGGCCGGCATCGGCTCGGCGGGTTGTCCGCCGAGCAACTCGCGGACCTCCGCGAGCGCATCCCGAGTGTCGCGGCACTCGGCGCACTCGGCGAGATGCGCGTCGAGCGCCGCCGCTTCCTCGGCCGTGAGCAGCCCCTCGACGAGGTCGGACAGCACCTCGACGTCGATGTGCTCGCTCATCGTGTGCCACCTCCCTCGATGCTCGTGCCGCCCGGGTTCGGGGTCGGCCCGTCGGCGTGCGGGTGGTCGTCCGTCGATGGGACGGATCGTCCGGCTCCGGGGTTCCCCCGCGCGCCGTCCGGTCCCGGTGGCCCCGCCTCGCGCAGGTGTCGCACCAGCGGCAACAGCCGGGCCCGACCGCGCGCGCAGCGACTCTTGATCGTGCCCGACGCGACCTGCAGGATCCGGGCCGCCTCCTCGACGGGGTAGCCCTCCATGTCCACCAGGACGAGTGCGGCGCGTTGTTCGGCAGGCAGCGTGGCCAGCGCGGCGAACACCGCCTGCCGGGTCTCGCCGCGGATCGCCGGGTCCTCCTGGAGCGGCGCGGGCAGGCGCTGGTCGAGGTCCTCGGGCAGTGGTACGGCCGGCCGCGCGGCCCGGCGCCGGGCCCGGTCCAGGCACGCGTTGACCACGATCCGGTGCAGCCACGTCGTGACGGCCGAACGGCCCTCGAACCGTCCCGCCGCACGGTAGGCGGATACCAGCGCGTCCTGGAGGGCGTCAGCGGCCTCCTCGCGGTCCCCCAGGGTGCGCAGGGCCACCGCCCACAGCCGATCGCGGTGCCGGCGCACCAGTTCGCCGAACGCGTCGGGGTCGCCGCCGGTGTGCCGGGAGAGCAACTCGGCGTCGGTGACGTCCGCGTACGCCGATCCGCCGCGCTCGGTGCTCACCGCCTACCTCCCCCTGGGCCCGGGATCATCCTGGCATGGAGGACACGCGGGATGGGGAGGGGTTCGCCTCGATCGCCGGGAGGAGTCAGGGCACGGTGGTGAAGGTGACCTCGCGCCACGCGTTCTGGTAGCCGGGGTTGTAGATCTGGTAATCGCCGATGCTCGAGTCGACCCTGGGCATCGCGGTCATCACCAGGAGCACGTACCGCGCCCGAACCGGCTTGTCGACCTCGATCTTCAGGTCGTCGTCGTTCGTGGTGTTCTTGCCGACGTCGACGAACGCGTCCTCGGAGGTTGGCATCGACTTCGCGTTGGGCGCCGCCGCGAGCAGTTTGATGTCGGTGTGCGACCCGCCGGCGCCGAGCTTGATCTCGGCCCCGCGCACCTCGCGCACCTCGCCGAGGTCGTAGACGATCCCGTAGCCCTTGCGGTTGAAGGTGATCTCCGGGCCGTCGACCATGTAGTTCGTGCGCCAGTAGGTCGAGTCCTTGCCGTCGTAGGTCAGCTTCACGGCGTCCGGTTGGATCGGCGTACCACCACCGATGGAGATCTCCTTGCCGGCCACCGGCCTCTTGACGACCGGGGTCGGCGGGGCCGTGCTCGTCGGCAGCGAGGTCGGTGTCTGAGCCCCCGGCTTCAGCGGGTCCTGCTTCTTCTCCCCGTCCCCCACGTGGCTCGCCACCTGCCACGTCACCAGCACGATCGCCAGCACCACGAGCACCGCGACCACGCCCTTGACCGACGCGCCGAATCGGCCGCCCAGCGGTGGCGGTGGGGCCACCGGGGGGCGGGCCGGGCCGTTGCCGCCGCCCGGGTAGCCGGTCGACGTGTAGACCGTGCGGGTCGGCGTGGGCGTGTAGACGGGGTACTCGTCCGCCTCCGGTCCGCCGACGATCTCGCCCTGCTCCGGCGGATGGATCTCCGGGATCGAGGCGATCGCCGCGGACAATTCGCCCGGCGTCTCGAACGCCGGTTCGTGCTTGACCTCGTGGCCGAGCGCGCGCATCGTCAGCGCGGCCAGCGTGCCGTCCACGCCGGCCCGGATCTGACCCGGCGCGCACAGCCTGCCGCCGGTGAACGGCGCGGCCTGGAGCCCGTATTCGGCGCCGTCGACCCAGCGCCGGGTGAGCGCCGCGTACATCAGCCTGCCGACCGCGTGGGTGTCGTCGCGCGCCGCGTCGGTGGTGTCGTGCCCGTACAGCGCCGCCTCGACCGCCAGGCCGACGATCTTGTACTGGCCGGTGTGCATGCGCAGCACGTTCTCCGGCGTCAGCCGCAGGTGCGACAGGCCGGCCCGGTGCGCCACGGACATCGCCTGGGCGACCGCGCGGGCGAGTTCGTAGACCTCGTGCGGCGGCAGCGGCGCGCTCTCGAAGACCTTGGTGAGGTTGTCCGCGTCGGGCAGCCACTCCTTCACCACGTAGATCAGGCCGTCCTGTTCGGCGCAGTCGAGCACCTGGACGAAGCGCGGATCGCCCATCAGCGCGGCGGCGCGGGCGGCGGCGATCACCGCGCGGCCGTGTTCGCCGCCGGCGGGCACGATGTGCACGCCGACCGCGCGGCGGAGCTTCTCGTCGACGGCACGCCAGGTCTCGCTGCGGCCGTTTTGCGACAGGCGGTGTTCGAGCCGGTAGCGCTCGGCGAGCCGGGTGCCGCGGTTGACCCGCGGCGGCGCGGGTTCGGGCTCGGGGTCCGGCTCGGGTTCGGGTTTCGGGGCCGGCTGCGGTGCCGGTTCGGCGGCGGGCCTGCCCGGGGCGGCCTTGCTCTGCGCCGACTTGTCGGACGCCGACTCGGTTTCGGTCGCCTCGACGTCGGGTGTCACGTTCTTGATCGGCTCGTCCTTCACCGCTGCGGACTCGGTGGGCTCGGTGGACTCGGGGTGGGGGGACGGGATTTCTTCGGCCACGGGTTTGCCGGGGTGGGCCGAAGCGCCGTTCAGGGCTGGCCCGTTCGCGGCCGGGTCGGCTTCGGCGGGCGCGGATCCGACCACTTCGTCAAGGGCGGGTTCGGGTACGGAACCGATGGGCACAACCGTGGTGGTGTTTGCCGAGCCCTTGCCGTCCGAACCGACCGGATTGTCCGACGGTGCGTCAGAAGTCTTGGCCGGTACGGGGGTTGCCTCACCCGTCGCTAGGTCGACGGATCCTGCGGTTCGGTCCGTCACCTCGGCCTCATCCTCCTCGTCGGCATACTCATGGTAGAGGTGAGGCATCTCGGGCCGTTGGTCAGGGACGACCTCTACACGACAAGAGACTCCCGGACCCCACCTCGGGTTGCCTCGTCGCAAGATCCGAAAGGAAACCGAGACCGGCGTAACGGGAGCTTTACCCCGGTTTCGCGGCGCCGCACACCCTCACTTGGCCCATGGTGGTACATCCCACACGGATTCGCCCGCCGAATTCCCGGTGGGAACTCGACGGGCGCAGTCGTCCCGGCGCTCGCGCCGACGGGTCAGCGGCCGAGTCGGCCCTTGATCATCCCGGTCATCGCGGTCATCTCCTCGACCCGCATCCGGTTGGCCGCGATGAAGAAGACCACGAGCATCGTCACCATCCCGGCGCCCACCGCTATCGCCGAGCCGCCCATGGCCGAGCCGAAGTGGCCGGTGCACAGCCGGGCCACGAAGAACGCCGCGGCCCCACCGATTCCGGCGGCGATCAGCAGTCGGGTGTAGGTCCGGGTCACCCGGCGGCCGTCCAGGTCGCCGAGCCGCTTCTTGAGCCGCTGGGCGGCCAGTAGCACGCCCACCAGATAGGCCAGGCTGTAGCCGCCCGCGATGCCGACACCGGCCCACTTGGTGGGCAGCGCGACGTAGGCGAGACCCGCGAACGCCGCCTGGGCGCCCGCGATCCACACCGTGTTCAGGAACGGTGTTCGGGTGTCCTCGTAGACGTAGAACCCGCGTAGCAGCACATATTGCGCCGAGTACGGAATCAGCCCCAGGCCCAGCGCCATCAGCATGTAGCCGATCCAGTGCGCGCTTTGAATGCCGGTGGGCGCGAAGATGAAGCCGCCGATGTCCCGGCCGAGGGCCACGAAGATCGCCGCACACGGGATCATCGCCACCGCCGAGAGCCGCAGGCCGGACGAGATGTCGCCACGCACACTGGCCAGGTCGCCGTCGGCGGCGGCCCGACTCATCCGAGGCAACATCGCGGTCATCACCGACACGGTGATCACCGCCTGTGGCAACTGCCAGATCAACAGCGCGCTGCTGTACGCGGTGAAGCCGACGCCGAATTGGATGTTCTCGTCCCGCGCGTTGGTGTCGATCGCGGTGGCGAGCTGGGTCACCACCAGGTAGCCGGCCTGGTTCGCCAGCACGAACAGGAACGTCCACTTGGCCAGCCCGAGCGCCTTGCCCATCCCCGAGCCGCGCCAGTCGAAGCGCGGTCGGAAGCGGAACCGGGCCGCCTTGAGGTAGGGGATCATCGCCATCGACTGCACGATCATCCCGAGCAGCGTGCCCAGGCCGAGCAACCGGATCTCGTCCGGGGTGATGGTGTCCGAGTTCTGCCCGGTGTTCTTCGCGGTGCCGGCCACCCAGATGTAGAGACCGAAGGTCGCGATGATGACGATGTTGTTCAGGACCGGGGTCCACATCATCGGGCCGTAGCGTTCGCGCGCGTTCAGGATCTGCCCGAACAACACGTGCAGGCCCATGAAGAAGATGATCGGCAGGCAGTAGCGGGCGAAGGTGATCGCCAGCTCGTAGTCCTGATGGTGCTTGGCCAGCGAGTTGGCGAATGCCCGGATCAGCAGCGGCGCGCCCAGCCAGGCCATCAGCACCAGGCCCGCGAGCACCGTCATCACCAGCGTGAGCAGCCGGTTCGCGTACGCCTCGCCGCCGTCGTCGTCCTGGCGCATCGCGCGCACCAGCTGCGGAACGAAGACCGCGTTCAGCGCGCCGCCGCCGACCAGGATGTAGAGCAGCGTCGGCATCGTGTTGGCGACGTTGTACGTGTTCGCCAGGATCGCGGTGCCCAGGGCCGCCGCGGCGACCAGGTTGCGGGCGAAGCCGGTGATCCGGGAGACGATGGTGCCCGCCGCCATCACGGCGGAGGAGCGCATTATGCCGCCGAGCTTGCTGCCCTTCTTGCCCTCCCCGCCGACCGGGATCCCGGCCATCCGCTCCTCGGCGCCCGAGCCGGGCATCCGGTAGACGGGCGATGTGGACGGGTTCAGCGGGACCGGCGGGGCGTCCAGGACCGCGCTCGCGGAGGCCGACGCGGCCGCCGCCTCGGCCCGGTGCTGGGTCTCGTAGCGCTGGTAGGCCTCGGTGTAGGAGGGCATGCCCGCGACGTCGCCGGCCAGGCCCAGGTTGATCCCGGTCAGCGTCTGGTCCATCAGCCAGCCGCCGGGACGGTCGTAGTCGCCCCAGCCGCCCTGGCCCTGCTGCGGGATCGGTTGTTGCGGGACGTACGCCTGCTGCTGGTAGGGCTGTTGTTGGGGCTGTTGCTGTGGGTGGTGTTGTTGCTGCGGGTGGTGCTGCGCCTGCGGGACCTGTTGTTGTTGCTGCTGGTACGGGTCGCCCGAGCCGTAGCCGCCGCCACCGCCGCCGTAGTGCTGCTGCCCCTGGGCGGACGGGTCGTAGTGCTGGGCCGGGTCGTACTGCTGCTGGGCCGGCTCCGGGGTGAAGATCTCCTCGACACCCACGTAGGGGTCGTTGGCCGGCGGGTCGCTCAGCTCGTCCCGGAACCACGCGCCGCCGCCGTCCTGCGCGGGCGGCTGTTGTTGCTGTTGCTGTTGTCGGGCGTACGGGTCGTAGCCGCCCGCGGCGTACGGATCCCCGTAGACCGGCTCCGGACCGGCGCCGTAACCGCCCTGACTCGGATAGCCCTGCTGCGGATACTCGGGCTCGGCGTATCCCGGCTGCGCGTACGGATCCGGCGGCTGCGCGGCGTAGGGGTCGGCCGGCTGTCCGTAGGGATCGACGTACTGCTGCAGGTAGGGGTCGGCGGGCGGCCGACCCCGGTAGGGATCGTCGTGCGCGCCGCCGTCCGGCTCGGCGGAGCCGCCGGTGTACGGCTGACGTTCGTCGCTCCGGTCGCTCATGCGGGCGGGCCCTCGTCTTCTCGGTCAGGTTGAGTGTCCGGTGCCCACTTTCTCATTCGGGGCGGTCGGTCGTGGATCCCGACGGTGTGTGTCCGTGCGGGTCGGCCGGATCCGGCGGTCCGTTCGCGCCGGCGTGCGGGGCCGCGGGGTGGGCCGGCGGCCACCCGGATATCGGCCCGTTCGGCTCCGGGACGGGGTCCCGTGCCGGACCCGGATCGGCCGGCTCGGCGTCGCCGTCCTCACCATCCTCGCCGTTCGCCTCCCGGGCAAGGGCCGCCTCGCGCCGCTTGCGCAGGAAGGCGCGCAGCGAGAAGACCGCGAGCAGGAAGGCCAGGCCGCCGATGATCCACCGGGTCAACACGTCGATCGTGGTGGTGTTCACGAAGAACGACTCGGGCGTGCGGACCTGCCGGCCGTCCGGGGTGAGCAGCTCGACGTTGACCATGACCTTGCCGTTCGCCGCCGACTTGGCCGAGATCGGCACCTCGCGGCGGCGTCCGTCGGGCACGGTCACGGTTACCGGATCGCCTAGTTTGAGCCGGTTCGGCTGATGCGAGGTGGCCGCGATCTTCACGGTGATCGGCTGCTGGAGGTTGTTCACCACGGTCACCGGGATGCTGCCCTGGTCGCCGGACAACGTCACACCGGTTCTGCGGATGATGTAGACGAGTTTCTCCAGCTCGCGCAGCCCTCGGGTGACGCCGAGCCGATAGCGGTCCGCCCCCGGTGGGTCGCCGCGCCACTCGGTGGACAACATGCGCAGCAGCGCGGGGTTGAACGGGCCGGTCACCCGCTCGGGCTTGGTCAGGATCGAGGCGAAGGTCTGCATCGACCGGGCCAGGTTGTCGATCTCGGTGAGGTATTGCGTGGTCGGCTCGGCGGCGCGGACGTCCTTGGGGTAGCCGGCGAGCCGGCGGGCGGGCAGCGGGGCGGGCTCGTTGGCCAACTCGGCCAGCGGCGCGGGGCGTGCCCAGTCGGTCGAGGCGGCGAGCACGTCGCGCAGCACGCCGGCGAGCGAGGCGTCCATCGTGCGCGGCGGGGTGATCAGCACGCTGCGCGCGGGCTTGAGGTTGGGCTCCTGCAGCACGATGGTGAGCAACTCGGCGAGCAACTGCTGGGTGGTCAGCACCGCCTGGCCCGGCGCCTTGGTGTCGGCGGTCAGGATCTTGTCGATGTCCGGATCGGTGACCAGCGCGGTGCCCTTGCCGTCGGTGCCCGGCAGGGTGGCCGTGGCCAGTGGGGTGACGTTGGACTCCCCCTTCGGCGCCAGGCTCGCCCCCGAGGCGAGCACGGTGCTCGCGCCGCTGCCGCGGGCGAGATCGATCACCGCCGCGTCCACCGCGCCGCCGGCCGGCCAGGCGATGTCGGTGCGCGCCGACTTGCCCAGCGTGCGCTGGATCACCGCGGTCGATTCGAGCTGGGCCTCGCCGAGTTGGGTGCGCAGGTCCGCCTTGCCCGCGTCGAGGGCGTGTGCGACCGCGGCCAGGTCGGTGTCCGCGTAGGGCAACGCGAGTACGGACTGCATGCCGATGGCGGCCTTGAGCCGCTCCAGCCAGGTACCGGCGACCGGACCGCCGCCGCCGGCCAACGTGTCGGCGACCTGGTTCGGCGTCGCCTTGGCGGTGTCCTCGGCGGACGGCGCCTTGCCGCCCTTGGTCTTCTTCGGCTTGTCCGGATCCAGGCTGCCGGGCGGCGCGACCCGATAACCGCCCGCCATCTCGGCGGCGGAATCCAACAGCTCGGGATCGATCGCCCAGTCCACCTTGAGCCCGTTGCCGATGTTGACCAGGTCGTACAGCCGCCCGCCCGGGGCGAAGAGCCCGGCAAGGTCGTCGTCGCGGAACACCGGGGTCTGGCCCTCGTCGCCGAGCGTGGTGCCGTCCCGGTGCGGCCGGTCGACCAGCGGCCAGACCAGGCCCACCCGCAGGGGGTTGGGGGTGACGTCCTTGAGGCCGTTCTTGGCGATCCACGGCAGGAAGGTGCGCGTGCTGCCGATCGGCTTGCCGCCGACCCTGGCCTCGACCGTGAGCGGGTACGCGCCGGTCTCGCCCAGGCCGAGCGAGTTGGCCAGGAAAGATATCGCCCAGGGCTGGGCCGCGCCCGGCCCGACGGCCAGATTGCGCAGCGTGACGGTTTTGTCCTTCAGCAGGGCGCCGGTCGACTGGGCTTCCTCGGGCGAGGCGATGCCGGCGCGGTAGAGCGGCTCGGAGGTGCGCACCCGGACCGCGACCTCGACCTGGTCGAGCACCCTGGAGCCGGTGTTCAGCACCTGGCCCTCGATGTTCACCGTGCCGCCGGCCCTGGCCACCGGGGTCATCTTGGTGATCAGCACCTGGACCCGATCGCCGTCGGCGGCGCGGGCGAGCGTCGGCGGCAGCATGCCGAGCAGCGAGGCGGCGAGCACCAGGGCCAGGATCAGCACGCCGAACACCCGCCCCGGCGGCGGCCCGACCCTGGTCCCGGGCCGGGACCGGCGATTGCTCACGCGCTGTCCGCCAACAGCTCCGGAGCGAGCGTGACCAACCGCCGCTCGTCGGGGTATGCGAGACGCGCCGTGAGCGCGCCGAGCGGAACCCAAGCCACCGCTTCGACCTCGATGTCGTCGTCCGACAGATCCCCGCCCGCCGCCTCCATGAGGTAGTGGTGGACGGTCTTGTGCACCCGCCGGTCCGGCGCGGTGAACCAATAGTCGATCACGCCGAGCGGAGCCAACACCCGACCCACGATGCCGGTCTCCTCCTCGACCTCGCGCAGCGCGGCGTCGACCGCGCTCTCGCCGTCCTCGATGTGCCCCTTGGGCAGCGACCACAACAGTCGGCCGCGCCGATCCCGGCGGGCGATCAACGCCGCCCGCAGGGTGAGCCGATCGACCACCAGGCCGCCCGCCGAGATCTCCTCGACCACCTGCAACCGACGGCGCGGCGGCGTGGTCTCGGAAGGCATCCGCCAAGCTTAGTGCGACATGCGCCACGCCATTGCGCCATGATCACCGCGTCATGCGGCCCGTCGAGGCACCGGCCGCGGGGTAATGCGCGCGAGCGGCGCGGCCTCGACCCGTAACCTTGTCTCCCGTGCCGAACGCCAAGAACACACCCCATCCGGACGACCCGCCGGTCACCGGCGAACTGAGCGCCGTACAGCGCCGCGCCGTCACCGAACTGTTGCGCGTCGCCCCCGTCGCCGACGACCTCGCCCACCGCTTCCAGGCGGCCGGGCACTCGCTCGCGCTGGTCGGCGGCTCGGTACGGGACGCGCTGCTCGGTCGGCTCGGCAACGACCTCGACTTCACCACCGACGCGCGCCCCGAACAGGTGCTGGCGATCGTCCGGCCCTGGGCGGACGCGGTGTGGGACGTGGGGATCGCGTTCGGCACGGTGGGTTGCCGCAAGAAGCTCGCCGATTCGCCCGACTACCAGATCGAGATCACCACCTACCGCTCCGAGGCCTACGACCGCACCTCGCGCAAGCCGGAGGTCTCCTACGGCGAGTCCATCGACGACGACCTGGTCCGCCGCGACTTCACGGTCAACGCGATGGCGGTCGCGCTGCCCGGGATCACCTTCGTCGACCCGCACGGCGGGCTCGCCGACCTGGCCGCGCGGGTGTTGCGCACGCCGGGCACCCCCGAGGCGTCCTTCAGCGACGACCCGCTGCGGATGATGCGCGCCGCGCGATTCGCCGCGCAGCTCGACTTCGAGGTCGCGCCCGAGGTGGTCGCGGCGATGACGGACATGGCCGAGCGGATCGAGATCGTCTCCGCCGAGCGGGTGCGCGACGAGCTGAACAAGCTGATCGTCTCCGACCACCCGCGCAAGGGCCTGGAACTGCTGGTCGGAACCGGTCTGGCCGCGCACGTGTTGCCCGAGCTGCCGACGTTGCGCCTGGAGGTGGACGAGCACCACCGGCACAAGGACGTCTACGAGCACACGCTGATCGTGCTCGAACAGGCGATGGAGCTGGAGGCACCGGGCGCGCCGGACCTGGTGTTGCGCCTGGCCGCGCTGCTGCACGACATCGGCAAGCCGCGCACCCGGCGCTTCGAGCCGGACGGTCGGGTCTCCTTCCACCATCACGAGATGGTCGGCGCGCACATGACCCGCAAGCGGCTGAAGGCGCTGAAGTATCCGAAGGACGTCACCGACGACATCACGCGCCTGGTCGAGCTGCACCTGCGTTTCCACGGCTACGGCACCGGCGAGTGGACCGACTCGGCGGTGCGCCGATATGTGCGCGACGCGGGTCCGCTCCTCGACCGACTGCACAAGCTGACCCGGTCGGACTGCACGACGCGCAACAAGCGCAAGGCGGCCACGCTGGCGCGTGCCTACGACTCGCTGGAGGAGCGGATCGCGCAGCTCGCCGAGCAGGAGGAACTGGACTCGATCCGGCCGGACCTGGACGGCAACGAGATCATGAAGCTGCTCGAGGTGCCGCCCGGCCCGCTGGTCGGCAAGGCGTATCGGCACATGCTCGAACTGCGCCTGGAGCACGGCCCGATGGAGCACGATGCGGCGGTCGCCGCGCTGCGCGAGTGGTGGACGGCGAACGCCGGGGTGTAGGTACGCGCGAAGCCCGCCGGTGGGGACGACCGGCGGGCTTCGAGGTGCGAGTGGGGCGCGGGGTTACTCGAACTTGGCGCCCTTGCTCTCGAGTTCCTTCTTGGCGGCCTCGAACGTCTCTTCGGTGACGCCCATCGTGCTGATCGGGTCCATCGCCTTGACGTCCGCGAGCGTGGTCTTCGAGGTGAAGGCCAGGCAGACCACACCGTCCTTGGTACCGGACCAGTAGAAGGTCGCGAAGACGCCCGAGCTCTCCGGGAGGTCCTTGCACTTGCCGGTGTCCGAGGAGCCGTCGACCTTCTTGACGATCTTCCACTTGGCGTCCGGCGAGTCGCACTTGGCGATCTTCGGCATCTTGGACTTGCCGATGCCGCCCTCGATGTGGCCGAGGCAGTCGCCGGCCTTCGCGCTGGTGGCGTCGTCCTTGTTGAGCGCGTTCTTGGCGACGAAACTCACGATGGCGAGGACGATCAGCACCGCGACCGCGATCAGGATCTTCTTCAGCTTGCTCTTGCGCGGCGGGGGCGGCGGCGGGCTGCCGTAGAAGCCCGGCTGAGTACCGGGCGGGAAGCCGCCGGCGGGCGGCGGGAAACCGCCCTGCGGCTGGCCGGGCTGCTGGTTCCAGGTCTGCGGGGGCTGGCCCTGTGGCGGCTGACCCTGCGGGGGCTGACCCGGCTGCTGACCCCAACCACCCTGCTGGGGCTGCTGGGGCTGGCCCGGCTGCTGGTTCCAGCCCTGGTTCGGCTGCTGGGGCCCCTCGGGGCCGGGCGGGAAGGGATTGGACATGGGGACGCTTCTCCGTTGCACGGGACTGGTGAGACAGTCCGGAACACTAGGGGTCCGGCCGGACACGCGCAGCGGGGATTCCCCTTGTCTCGACGGAATGTGAGCGAAATAACGGGCATATCCCTGCTATTCGCATTCACGATCGCTTATTTCCGTGCGGCGAGACACAGGACGAAGCCGTCCGGGGCGGGGTTCGAGGCCAGTGGGATGGGCTCGCCCGGTACCGAACCGCACACTGCGGCGGACGTCGTCCACTCGATCCGCTCGACCACCACGAACCGGGCCGCCGGGTCCTCGCAGTCCACCGGGTCCTGATCGACGCTCGCCCTGCTGCGCAGACAATCGCCCTCGTGGATGCGCGGCCCGCCGTCGTCCTTGTGCACGTACCACCAGCCCCCGGCGGACCCGGCGCCGACGAGCAGCGCGGCGGCGAGCGTGATCAGCGCCACCCGCCCGCGCCGCCGGCTCGAGCGACTGCCGGCCCGTGCCCGGCGGCCGGTCGGCGGTGCGGCGTCCGGCGTGGTGTTCTCGGTCCACGCCGGTACGTACGGTAACGGCTTGTTTTCCCCTGAACCGGCGTTATTGGACATGGAGTATCTCCAGAGGTGCCGAAATTCGCTGGATGTGCAGGCTAGAACCTCGGCCTCGGCATTGCACTACCCACGAGTAATTTCCTGGAGACGAGCGCGCGGCGAAAAGCCCCGGGTATTGCCAAAAGGGATATCAGGACCGGCCGGAGTCCGTCGGCAACGCCGCGACGATCACCGGAGGGTGGCGGCGTGACGCCAGGGTGTACAACGAGCCGGTCAGCGCGAACACCGCGGCCACCCCGAGCAGCACCCCCGGCGAGCGGCCGTCGTCGGGCAGGCCGAGTGCGGCGACCGCGGCGGCGGCCACGAACGCGACGTTGAACAACACGTCGTAGACCGAGAACACCCGACCGCGATACGCGTCGTCGACGGTGGTCTGCACGATCGTGTCCACGCCGATCTTGGCGCCCTGCGAGGTCACCCCGAGCAGGAACGCGGCGACCAGGAGCGGTGCGAACGCGAACGGCAGGCCGAGCGCCGCCTGAAGGACCGCCGCGGCCAGCGCGCAGGTGCCGATCCAGGCCGGCACGCCGATCCGGGTGGTGATCGCGGGTGTTGCCACGGCCGCGACGAAGAAGCCGAGCGCGGACACACTCACGGTGATCCCGAAGGTGGCCAGTCCCCCGTCCGGATCGCTCGGCTCGTTGAAGGTGTTGCGACACAACAACACCGTCATCACCGTCAGCACGCCGTAGCAGAACCGCATCGCGGTGATCGCGGCCAACGCGTGCGCGGGCGCCCGCCGTTGCCACACGTGCACCGCCCCCTCGCGCAGCCCGCGCGCCACCGACCCCAGCGCCTCCCGCAGCCCGGGCAACACCCGATCCGGATCGGGCCCGAGCAGATCCGCCGGCATCGTCGCGGCGACCGCCGCCGAACTCAGGTAGAGCAGCCCGGACACCACGATCACCAGCGCGGTGGCGCCGGATCCCGCGGCCAGGAAGGCGTGCACGAGCACCGCGGCCCCGCCGCCGAGCGCCGCCGCGACCGTGCCCGCCGTCGGCGACACCGAGTTCGCCGTCACCAGTTGCCCGGCCGGCACCACGCGCGGCAGCGACGCGGACAACCCGGCCAGGACGAATCGGTTCACCGAGAGCACCACGAGCGCGGCGGCGTAGAAGACCGGATCGGGCACCCCGAGCAGCACGAGACCCGCGGTCACGGAGACCAGGACGGCGCGCAGCACATTGCACAGGACCAGCACCTGACGCCGCCGCCACCGGTCGAGCAGCACCCCGGTGAACGGCCCGACCAGCGAATACGGCAGCAGCAGTACGGCGAACGCGGTCGCGATCGCGCCGGCCGAGGTCTGCTTCTCCGGCGCGAAGAACGCCTGTCCCGCGATGGCGACCTGGAAGGCCCCGTCGGACAGCTGCGAGGTCAACCGGGTGGCGAAGAGCCGACGGAAGTCGCGCAGCTTCAGCAACGAGCGCAGATCACGGATGAGGGGCACGGCGCCCACCGTAGCCGGCCGGCGTCGGCCCTCCCCAAACCGGCACCGATCCGGCCGGGCACGCCGAAGGCCCGGCTCCTGGAGCGGAGCCGGGCCTTCGATCACCCGACGACACCGCGAGGGCGCCGGTCGGGCGGAGCGGGTCAGCGCTCGATGTCACCCTTGATGAACGACTCGACCGCGTTGCGGGCCTCGTCGTCGAAGTACTGCACCGGCGGCGACTTCATGAAGTAGGAGGACGCCGACAGGATCGGGCCACCGATGCCGCGGTCCTTGGCGATCTTCGCGGCGCGCACGGCGTCGATGATGACACCGGCCGAGTTCGGCGAGTCCCAGACCTCGAGCTTGTACTCCAGGTTCAGCGGGACGTCGCCGAAGGCGCGACCCTCGAGGCGCACGTACGCCCACTTGCGGTCGTCGAGCCAGGCCACGTAGTCCGACGGGCCGATGTGCACGTTGTCCGCGCCGAGGTCGCGGTCGACCTGCGACGTGACGGACTGCGTCTTGGAGATCTTCTTCGACTCCAGGCGCTCGCGCTCCAACATGTTCTTGAAGTCCATGTTGCCGCCGACGTTCAGCTGCATGGTGCGCTCGAGCAGGACGCCGCGGTCCTCGAAGAGCTTCGCCATCACGCGGTGCGTGATCGTGGCGCCCACCTGCGACTTGATGTCGTCGCCGACGATCGGCACGCCTGCCTCGGTGAACTTGTCCGCCCACTCCTTGGTACCGGCGATGAAGACCGGAAGAGCGTTGACGAACGCGACCTTGGCGTCGATGGCGCACTGGGCGTAGAACTTCGCCGCGTCCTCGGAGCCCACCGGGAGGTAGCAGACGAGGACGTCGACGGCCTGGTCCTTGAGGACCTTGACCACGTCGACGGGGGCCTCGGTCGACTCCTCGATGGTCTCGCGGTAGTACTTGCCGAGACCGTCCAGGGTGTGCCCACGCTGCACGGTGACGCCCGACAGCGGCACATCGCAGATCTTGATCGTGTTGTTCTCACTGGCACCGATGGCGTCCGTCAGGTCGAAGCCGACCTTCTTGGCGTCCACATCGAAAGCGGCCACGAACTCGACGTCACGCACGTGATACTCGCCGAACTGCACGTGCATCAGGCCGGGGACGCGGCTGTTCGGGTCGGCGTCCTTGTAGTACTCGACGCCCTGCACCAGCGAAGCGGCGCAGTTGCCCACGCCGACGATGGCTACGCGAACCGAACCCATTCCGGTTGCTCCCTGTGATCTCGACGAAGTCGCCATGAACCGGCGACCTCAGTTGTTGGATGCGGACGGGTCCGAGGCCACGTCCTGGGTGGGGGTCCGAAGCCGGTCGTCGGCGTCCTTCGACGCGTCGACCGGGCGTTCGGGGCCGGTGGCGTCCGGAGTGGCTCCGGCATGCCGCTCGGCGGTGATGAGCTCGTTCAGCCAGCGCACTTCGCGCTCGACCGACTCCAAGCCGTGTCGCTGCAACTCGAGGGTGTAACCGTCGAGCTTCTCCCGCGTCCGGGTCAGCGACCCGCGCACCCGGTCGAGGCGTTCCTCGAGCCGGCTGCGCCGACCCTCGAGGATACGCATGCGCACCTCGTGGTCGGTTCGACCGAAGAAGGCGAAGTGCACGCCGAAGTTCTCGTCCTCCCAGGCCGAGGGCCCGGACTCGGACAGCAGTTCTTGGAAGTGCTCCTTGCCCTGTGCCGTCAGCTGGTAGACGATCCGGGATCGTTTGCTGCCGGCGAGTGCCGTCACCTCGGGCACCTCCTCCGCGAGCAGACCCCGTTCCAGCAGGGACTTCAGGCACGGATAGAGGGTGCCGTAGGCGATGGCACGGAACGAGCCGAGCACGGTGTTGAGCCGCTTGCGCAGTTCGTAGCCGTGCATGGGGGAGTCGTGCAGCAGGCCGAGGATCGCGAATTCGAGGACGCCACCGCGCCTGCTCATCGCCTTCCTCCATCCGCTGCGCGCCGGGCCGGACCCGGGTGTTGCCGCGATCGTGGGATACGGTCGCAACCGACCTTCGTCCGGCCGGGGCTGCCGTGCCCCAGGCTCGATGTACCGGCCCGATGTATCGAACCGATACATCGAGACGATAGGTCTCCTTGCCGTGTGGTGGCAAGGAGGCTGCCGGTGACTCGGGTCACAGACAGGTCACAGTGGGGTCGCGAAAGCGGATCCGCGTAGTCTGTTCCGCCGTGTGGTACCTCAAGCCCCGCTTCCTGCGGAACCGCCCCCCCCCGCGCGTGCGTCCTGGGGAGCGGAGAGCCACGACCCGTGCGTCCGACCTCCGCGTCGTACGGCCGAGGAGTAGCGAACGCATGAGTGAACATCGCCGTAGATCACAAGAGCCGCGTCCCGAGGGGCGCGGTGACTCGTATTCGGGGGGCGCCGGCGGAGCCGGAGGCGGCGGGACGCCGCCCGGTGGCTCGGCGCTGCCCGACGGGCCCGGAGGGGGCGACGAGGAGCGCCCGCTCTCGCGCGTGGAGGCCCGAAAGGCCGCCCGCTCGGGTGGCCGGCGGGCCGCCAACGGCAGTACGGCCGGCGGCCGATCCCGAGCCGAGGCAGGGCCGGCCAAGAAGAAGCGGTTCATCGACTACCCCAGGTACGGCAAGACCGGCGTGCGTCGCTGGTTGCCGTCCATCAAGCAGATCCTGGCGATGATCCTGTTCTTCCTCGCGTCGATCATGGGCCTGGCCGCCCTGGCCTACGCGATGGTCAAGGTGCCGGACCCGAACGCGAACACGACCTACCAGTCGAACATCTACTACTACGCCGACGGCAAGACCGAGATAGGTCGTACCGGGCAGGTCAACCGGCAGAACGTGACGGTGGACCAGATCCCCAAGCACGTGCAGAAGGCCGTGATCGCGGCCGAGAACCGGTCGTTCTACAGCGACTCCGGCGTCTCGCCCAAGGGTCTGCTGCGCGCCGGGGTCACCATGGTCAAGGGTGGCGACACGCAGGGTGGCTCGACGATCACCCAGCAGTACGTCAAGAACACCTATCTGAGCCAGGAACGCACCTTCAAGCGCAAGTTCAGCGAGATCTTCATCGCGCTGAAGGTCGACCGGCAGATGCGCAAGGACGACATCCTGGTCGGCTACCTCAACACCGCCTTCTACGGCCGCAACGCGTACGGGATCCAGGCCGCTTCGCAGGCCTACTACGGCAAGAACGTCGGCGACCTGAACGTGGCCGAGGGCGCCTATCTGGCGACGCTGCTGAACGCGCCGGGCATCTACGACGTGATCGAGTTCCCCGGCCAGATCGACAAGGTCAAGGGGCGCTGGGCCTACGCGCTCGACGGCATGGTCAAGGAGGGCTGGCTGGACAAGGCGGAGCGGGAGAAGCTCGAATTCCCGATGCCGATCAAGCCCAAGCCGGCCGCCAACAAGGCGGGTCAGGCGGGTTACCTGATGAAGGTGACCGACCAGTACATCAAGGCGAACAAGCTGATCCCCGAGGCGGACCTGGCCCGGGGCGGCTACAAGATCGTCACCACGTTCGAGAAGGACAAGCAGGACGCGGCGGTCGCGGCGGTCCATGACCAGCTGACCTCCGAGCTCAAGCCGGAGAAGTACGAGGCGGACAAGTACGTTCGTACCGGTCTGGCCTCGGTGGTCCCCGGCGACGGGGCGGTGGTCGCGTTGTACGGCGGGCCGGACTTCATCCAGCAGGAGTACAACGACGCGGTCCGACGCGACATCCAGGCCGGTTCGACGTTCAAGTTGTTCGTGCTCGCGGCGGCGTTGCGCAACGGCGGCGCGGACGGGAAACCGATCGGGCCGGACAGCATGTACGACGGCAACAGCAAGATCCCGATCAAGCTGCAGAACGGGCAGATCTTCAAGGACGACAAGACCAATCAGCCCTACCTGGCGCCGAACGAGGGGGATACCAGCTACGGGCCGATCCCCATCACCAGAGCCATGGAGAAATCGGTCAACACCGTCTTCCTGCAACTGGCCGCCGACGTCGGCCCGGAGAAGGTCAAGCAGGCGGCGATCGACGCCGGTCTGCCGCCGGACCTGTCCTCGTTCCAGGCGACCCCGACGATGGCCCTCGGGGTCGCGCCGCCGAGCGCGCTGGACATGGCCGACGCCTACGCCACCTTCGCGGCTCGCGGCCTGCACGCGGATCCGTACTTCATCAAGGAGATCACCGCCAACGGGTCGAAGAAGGACGTGCCCAGGCACGAGCCCAAGCAGGTGTTCGACAAGAACGTCGCGGACACCGTCAACCAGGTCATGATGCGGGTCGTGGACAACCCGCCGCTCGGCGACGGCACCGGCCGGGAGGCGAAGAAGCTGGGTCGCCCGGTGGCCGGCAAGACCGGTACCACCGACGGCAACAACTCCGCGTGGTTCGTGGGCTACACGCCCAACCTGGCCACCTCGGTGGCGCTGTTCCGGGAGGACCCGAACACCCACGCCCGCCTGTCGCTCAAGGGTCTGGGCAATCGCGACGCGGTGCACGGCGGTGATGTTCCGACGCTGGTGTGGACCGCGTACATGAAGGCCGCCATGCAGAACATGCCGAGCCAGGACTTCGCCCAGCCGGGCGAGAAGTACGACGAGAAGAACAAGGTCGCGCCGTCGACGTCGGCCCCGCCGTCGAGCGCGCGCGCGCCGTCCAGTCCGCCGCCGTCGAGCCCGGCGCAGAGCACGCCGCCGCCGCCGTCGAACACGCCCCCGCCCGGTAACGGTCCGCAGGGCAGCACCGGCGATCCCGGAGGCAGCCAGACCCCCAAGCCGCCGAAGAGTACGCCGCCGCCCACCGAAACGACGGGCGGACCGGGCGGTGGACCGCAGGGCGGGACCCGCGGCGGTGGCGCGAACGGATTCATCATCGGCGGCGGCCGGGGCGGGGGTTGACCGGCACTAGCCTTACGCGTGCCCCATCGCCTCGGCGGTGGGGCACGCGTTGTCGTATCCGGCCGGCGAGGGCGACCTCCTCGTGGAGCACGAGAGGATGGGCGCCATGACGCCGACATCGACCGAACCCGTCCTGCCCACTCGGGACGATCCGGTGGTCCGGGCGGGCAGCGAACTCGTCGGTGGGCCGGCCGGGCGCCGGATCCGCTTCGTGCCGAACCGGTGGTGGACCCCCGTCCGGGTGCTGGTGCTGCTCGCGGTGGTCTGCTTCGCGCTGGGCATCGTGCAGAAGAAGCCCTGCTACGACGGCGGTTGGTTCTCCGGGAGCACGCAGTACTCGCACGCGTGCTACAGCGACATGCCGCATCTGTACGTCAATCGTGGTCTCGCGGACGGGAAGATCCCGTACTTCCAGGAGACCGGCGACAAGGACATGAAGTTCCTGGAGTATCCGGTGATCACCGGCGGGGTGATGGCCTTCGCCGGGACCCTGGCGCGCGCCGCCGGGGACATCACCGGCGGTGACATCCAGGACGAGCAGTTGTGGTTCGTGATGATCAACGCGTTGATCATGATGGCCTGCGCCGTGGTCACGGTGATCGCGGTCAAGGGCACCTCCGGACGCCGGCCCTGGGACGCGGCGATGGTGGCCTGCGCGCCGGCGCTCGCGCTCAACGGGTTGATCAACTGGGACCTGGTCGCGGTCGCGTTGACCGCGGTGGGCATGTGGTCCTGGGCCCGGCGCAACGTGGTGGTGGCCGGGGTGCTGATCGGGTTGGCGACCGCGGCGAAGTTGTATCCGGTGTTGTTGCTGGCGCCGCTGTTCCTGCTGTGTCTGCGCTCGGGGAAGCTGGTCGCGTTCGCCAAGACGGCCGCCGCGGCGACCGCCTCGTGGCTGGTGGTGAACCTGCCGGTGATGCTGGACTTCGACGGCGGGCTGCACATCCGCGAGGGCTGGAAGTTGTTCTACACGTTCAGTCAGGACCGCCCCGCCGACTACGGGTCGTTGTGGCTGATCATCCAGCAGCGCAACGGGCGCACGCTGGAGCATCTGAACACCTACGTCACGCTGAGCCTGGTGTTGTGCGGCCTCGCGATCGCCGCGCTGGTGATGTTCGCGCCACGGCGGCCGCGGTTCGCCCAGGTCGCGTTCCTGATCGTGGCCGTCTTCATCCTGACCAACAAGGTCTACTCGCCGCAGTACGTGTTGTGGCTGATCCCGCTGGTGGTGCTGGCCCGGCCGCGCTGGCGGGACTTCCTGATCTGGCAGGCGTGCGAGGTGACCTACTTCCTCGGCGTGTGGATGTACATCGCCTCGTTCTCCGGCAAGGGCCTGTCGCAGAACGCGTACCACGTGGTGATCCTGCTGCACCTGCTCGGCACGGCGTACATCTGCCTGGTGGTGGTGCGCGACATCCTGCGTCCGGAGCGGGATCCGGTGCGCGCGGACGGCGGCGACGATCCCTCGGGCGGGGTGCTGGACCGGGCACCGGACGTGTTCGTGCTCACCCCGCCGCTCGCCCGCGCGGGCCTTTGAGCGATACCGGGCGGCCCGCGGGCCGCCCGGCTCCGGGCGCCGCGAGGGTCAGCGGATGGCGATCCGGTCGAAGTGCGTCGTGGTGTGCCGCAGCGCCGCCTCCAACTCGTCGCCGGGCTTGGGCGGAGCCACGTCGTTGGCCAGGAACAGCAGGCTGACCTGCATGTGCGGGGGCTCGGCGAACCAGCGCTGCTTGCCCGCCCAGGTGAACGGGGACAACGACCGGTTGACCGTGGCCAGGCCCGCGCGGGCGACGCCCTTGGCACGCGGCATCACCCCGCGCACCGTCTTGGGCGCCTCCAGGCCCACGCCCTGCGCGGTGCCGCCGCTGACCACGACCAGGTGCCCGTCGCTGGGCGCCTTGCGCTGGCGGTAACCGAACCGCTCGCCGCGCGCGATCCGCACCACGTCGAGCACCGTGCCTCGGCTGGCCAGCGCGTCGTGCTCGCCCAGCCACAGGTCGGTGCCGATCCGCGGCCGGAACTCGGTGTCGGGGTAGCGCTCGCGCAGTGCCGCCAGTTCGCCGGCGGTCAGGTGGCTGACGTACATCGTGCGCACCGGCAGCCGCGCCGCGCGCAGCCGCTCGACCCAGGCCACCACCTCGGCGACCGGGTCGTAGCCGTCCGGGTGATCCAGCGGCAGGTGCAGCGAGAAGCCCTCCAGGCGCACGTCGTCCATCCCGGTGCGGAGCTTGACCAACTCCTCCTCGGTGACCCCGTCGCGCTTCATCGTGGTCATGCACGCGACCACGATCCGACAGCCCACCAGATCCCGGGCCGCCTGCACCGAGGAGACGGTGCGGATGGTGCGGTCCGGCAGCGGGACCGCCTCCTCGCCGCGCAGATACGGGGTGAGCACCAGGACCTTGCCGTCGAAGTGGTCCTTGACCACCGCGGCCTCGTACGTGGTCCCCACGGCCACGGTGTCCACACACATCCGGGCGGCCTCCTCGGCCAGCCGGGGATTGGTGAAGCCGTACCCGTTGCCCTTCATCACCGGCACCAGACCGGGGAACGTGTCGCGTACCTCGTCCTGGTGCTTGCGCCAGCGGGCGGCATCGACGTAGAGCGTGAGCGACATGGGCGTTTCGGGGCCTTCCGTGTGCGGGACTTGCCCTTGGCGGACGCAGGGCGGAGGCGGGGCACGCGACGCCGGGTGCGCCGCGATGGTCTCGTGACAGGCCAACGACACAGGTGCCGCCGACGTTGCGTCAGCGGCGGGACATGTACATGTCGAGCGCCTTGTGCAGCATCTTGTTGAGCGGGAAGTCCCACTCGCCGAGATATTCGACGGCCTGGCCGCCGGTGCCGAGCTTGAACTGGATCAGGCCGAACAGGTGGTCGTTCTCGTCCAGGGTGTCACTGATGCCGCGCAGGTCGTAGGCCGAGGCGCCGAGCGCGTAGGCGTCGCGCAACATCCGCCACTGGATCGCGTTCGAGGGCCGCACCTCGCGCTTGTGGTTGGCGGAGGCGCCGTACGAGTACCAGACGTGGTCGCCGACGGTGACCATCGTGGTGGACGCGAGCACCTCGCCCTCGTGCTTGGCCAGGTAGAGCCGCATGCGCTCGGGGTCCTCGGCGTTGAGCGCCTTCCACATGCCCTGGAAATAGGCCAGCGGCCGCGGGGTGAAGTGGTCGCGCACCGCGGTGACCTTGTAGACCTCGTGGAAGATCGGCAGGTCGTCGTAGCCGCCCTGGACCACGTCGACGCCGGCCTTGCCGGCCTTCTTGATGTTGCGTCGCCACAGCTGATTGAAGCCCGCGTGCACGTCGTCGAGACTGCGCCGGACCAGCGGCACCTGGAAGACGTAGCGCGGCTGCACGTCGCCGAAGCCGGCCCCGCCCGAGGCGTCCTGCTGCCAGCCCAGGCCGCGCAGTTGCCGCTCCAACTCGGCGCCGCGCTCGTCGGTCCAGTCCGGGGTCAGATCGCGCAGCCGGTTCGCCGACTTGGCCGCGATCGCCTTCTTGATCGTCTCCGCCTCCCAGCGGGCGATCACCACCGGCGGGCCCATCTTGACCGAGAACGAACCGCGGCTCTTGAGGTGCGCCAGCATCGGGTCGAGCCACTTGCGCAGATCGCCGTCGAACCAGTCGATCACCGGGCCCTCGGGCATGTACGCCAAATAACGCTTGATCTTCGGCAGTTGCCGATAGAGCACGAGCGCCGCGCCGACCACCTCGCCCGTCTCGTCGAGCCAACCGATGCTCTCGGACCGCCACTCACTCTTCACCGCGCCCCAGGAGGGGCACTGAAGAAAGCTCACGGAGGGCCTGCCCTTGATGAAGGCGAGATGCTCCTCGGCGGTGAGCGTCCTCAGGCGCAAAGACATGTAAGGGCTCCTCGGGTTCGGTGCGGCCGTGACAGAGGTTACTGCGCCTTTGGGCGCTATGGATCGGGCCGGGCGACCCGAGGGGGAGCGTACGAGGACGAGGCGGACCTTTTCCGTCGAAACGGACCGACTCGGCCCGCCGGGTCCGGATCCGGCGGGCCGAGTCGGTCGGGGCGGGTACGCGGATGCGGGCCGGTCAGTACAGGCCGCCGTGGAACATGTTCATGAACAGGGCGACGGCGGACACACCCAGTGCGAGCACCGTGACCACCCGCTCCTCCGTGGTCGCCGAGAACATCTGGCTGATCAGACCGGTCAGCACCCCCGCGAGGGCCGTCCACGCGCCCAGCACGTGGGTCCCCTTGAAGAACGCACTGACGCCCGCCACCAGGGCGAACAGCACCACCGCGGCCACCAGCGCGTTCTCGCGCGGATGGGCCCGGCCGTCGGAGTTGAGGGTCAGTCGGGGCCGGTGTGCTCCGGCGGGGGCCGCCGTTGCCGTGTGGCGGGTCGGATGTGCCATCACACACCTCCGGTGAGTGACTGCGGGACGGACCAATTTGTCCATATATCCATCCCCCGGGGTGACCGGCGGCATGCTCGGATTTCGAGACTGTCTCCCGGTCCGGGTACGCTGTACCGTCCGCTGCCCTTTCGGCACCCCCGCGCGTTCGCGTATCGGGGGCCGCCCGGGTGTGGCGGCATTACGCAAGCCCTCCTGCCACGGAGATTCCGTGGCCGATCAGTCCACAGGAGGTGGGTGTTCACATGCGTAGCTACGAACTCATGGTCATCCTCGACGCGGACCTCGAAGAGCGCGCGGTCACGCCGCTGCTCGAGCAGTTCCTCAATGTCATCCGCAACGACGGTGGCAAGGTCGAGAAGATCGACACGTGGGGCCGTCGCCGGCTCTCGTACGAGATCAAGAAGAAGTCCGAGGGCATCTACGCCGTCGTGGACCTGGCCGCGGAGCCCGCGACCGTCAAGGAACTCGACCGGCAGATGAACCTCAACGAGTCGGTCCTGCGGACCAAGGTCCTGCGCCCCGACCAGCGCTAGTCCGAGCTCGCGCGCACCACCAACCGCACCGCACGTCGAAACGCAGCACTGCGCTGAAATCAGCGAAGGGGTCAGCATGGCAGGCGAGACCATCATCACTGTTGTCGGAAACCTGACTGCCGACCCGGAACTGCGCTGGACGCAAAGCGGTGCCGCAGTCGCGAGCTTCACCGTGGCGTCCACGCCGCGCACGTTCGACCGGCAGACGAACGAGTGGAAGGACGGCGAAGCGCTGTTCCTTCGTTGTTCGGCCTGGAAGCAGCTGGGCGAGAACGTGGCGGAATCCCTCCAGCGCGGCACGGGCGTCATCGTCCAGGGCCGGCTGAAGCAGCGGTCCTACGAGACCAAAGAGGGCGAGAAGCGCACCGTCGTGGAGCTCGAGGTCGACGAGATCGGCCCGAGCCTGAAGTGGGCCACCGCGAAGATCACCAAGAGCAGCCGCAGTGGCGGCGGTCAGGGTGGGTTCGGCGGCGGCCAGCAAGGCGGCGGACAGCAGGGTGGCGGTGGCTATGGCGGCCGTCCCCAGCAGGGCGGTGGCGCACCCGCCGGCGACCCGTGGGCCACTCCCGCAGGGGGCGGCCAGCAGCAGGGCGGCGGCGGCGCGGGGGGCTGGGGTCCCCCGCCGGGCGGCTACTCGGACGAACCCCCCTTCTAGGCCGCACGGCCGAGGGAACGGTTCGCATCCCGAGCTGAAGACTTCTGAAACGATCTGGAGAGCACAATGGCGAAGGCGCCTGCGCGCAAGCCTAAGAAGAAGGTCTGCGTGTTCTGCAAGGAGAAGATCTCCTATGTGGACTACAAGGACACCAACCTGCTGCGGAAGTTCATTTCCGACCGCGGGAAGATCCGCGCTCGTCGCGTGACCGGTAACTGCACGCAGCACCAGCGTGACGTCGCCGTGGCCGTCAAGAACAGCCGCGAGATGGCGCTGCTGCCGTACACCAGCACTGCTCGCTGAGAAAGGGTGATCTTGTAATGAAGCTCATCCTCACCCACGAGGTGACCGGTCTCGGTGAGCCCGGCGACATCATCGAGGTCAAGGACGGCTACGGCCGCAACTACCTCGTCCCGCGCGGCTACGCGATCCGCTGGAGCCGCGGCGGCGAGAAGGACGTGGCGGCCATCCGTCGCGCCCGCAAGGTCCGCGAGATCCGCACGCTCGACCAGGCCGCCGAGGTCAAGGGTCAGCTCTCGGGTCTCAAGGTGACGCTCCGGACGCGTGCCGGTGAGACGGGTCGCCTGTTCGGCTCGGTCACCGTCGCGGACGTCGTCTCGGCCATCAAGGCCGCCGGCGGTCCGGACATCGACAAGCGTCGCGTCGAGATCGGTACGCCGATCAAGACCGTCGGCTCGCACCGCATCACGGTTCGCCTCCACCAGGAGGTCTCGGCCGCGCTCGACCTCGACGTCGTGCCTGCCTGACCGGACGCATCCGAACGGCCCGACCCCCTTGCGGGGTCGGGCCGTTCGGCGTTTTTCGAGTACCGAATGAGTAGCGGTACTCATGCCCCACCCACCCGCCGCGGCCCAGTCTGGAGGAACACGCCGGGCGGGCCGGCGGGGCAAAGGGGCGGACGGTCATGGCCAGATTCATCCGACAGTGGTTGCTGCGCGCGGTCGGCTTCGCGCTGACCGCTCTGTATCAGCTCTACCGGGTCCATCCCGTGGTCTGGCGCTGGACCGCGACGCACTATCGGCCGTGGATGCAGCGGTTCGCCCGCCGACACGCCTGGCTGACCTGCCAGTTCGCCGCCCTGGACGTGCCCGCCTACCGGGACTTCCTGCGCCGGCACCGGTGGCGCTTTCGCTGGTTCGACCTCACCTCGTACCCGGAGACGTCCAAGGAGAACTACGTCAAGGCCTACCCCGAGGAAACCCGGTGTTGGCTGGGCGAGTTGGCGGTGGCCGGGACGGTCGTGGACGAGTCGTCCGGCTCCTCCGGGACCCCGCACAACTGGCTGCGCTCGCGGCGCGAACTCAAGTCGGTGCACCGCAACCTGGCCGGCTACACGTCACTGGTCTTCCCCCGGCGCAGGCTGTTCGTGATCAACGCCTACTCGATGGGCGCGTGGGCCACCGGCACCAACACCGGGATCGCGATGGCCCGGGTGGCGATGGTCAAGAACACCGGCCCCGACCTCGACAAGATCGTGGACACGCTGCGCCACTTCGGGCCGCGCTTCACCTACCTGGTCACCGCGTACCCCCCGTTCCTCAAGCACCTGCGCGATCGGCTCGACGCCGAGGGCTTCGACTGGCATCGGCACGCGATGTACGGGTTCGTCGGCGGCGAGGGGATGACCGAGGCGCTGCGCGACTACCTCGAGGAGCGCTTCGTCAAGGTGCGCTCCGGCTACGGCGCCTCGGACCTGACCATCGGGATGGCCGGCGAGAGCGACGCGACGGTGTGGCTGCGCAAGCGGCTGCTGACCGACGAACGGCTGCGCACCCGGCTGCTCGGGCCGGACGAGGGTCGGGTGCCGATGGTGTTCCAGTACAACCCGATGGAGACGTACCTGGAGACCAACGCCGAGGACGAGGTGATCTGCACGATCAACTCGACCGCGGTGCTGAGTCCGAAGGTGCGCTACAACATCGGCGACGAGGGTCGGTTGTTGACCTTCCCCGAAGTCGAGGCATTGATCCGGCCGGACGCGGCGGCGTGGGCCGACTGGCAGCGCGCCGCGCGGGTCGAGGGGATGCGCCTGCCGCTGCTTCTGCTGTTCGGGCGCAAGGACAGCACGATCTCGTACATGGGCGCCAACATCTATCCGCAGGACGTCGAGTACGGCCTGTACCAGGACAACCCGATGGCGGCGCACCTGGAGGGGTTCTGCCTGACCGTCGACGAGTACGCCGATCTGGAGAGCCGGCCCGTGGTCAATCTCCAACTGCGCGACGGTACTTCGCTGGCGGATGCGGAGCGGGACCGGCTCGCCCTGGTGTGCCGTGCGGGCGTGGTGCGGCATCTGGCCCGGGTCAGCCGGGACTTCGCCCAGTCGCTCGCGGAGGATCCGACCGCCGCCGATGTGCGGGTGCTCGTACACGACTTCCGGACCGGGCCGTTTCTGCGCGGCACCAGCCGGATCAAGAACGTCTACCTCGTGGAGGGGGAGCAACGATGAGGACCACCGACTTCTCGGCGGCGCCGGCGCAGGCGCGCGGCGAGGCGATGTTCATCGGGGCCACGCACTACAGCGGGTTGCGCGCACTGCTCTCGCTGGCCCGGCCGTGGTTGCGGATGGTGCGCACGATGCGGCGGATGGACGGCTATCGCTGGCACAAGGTCTATTTCCAGGGGCCGTTCACCCTGGGTACGGTCGCGGTCTTCGCCGACCGGGACGCGCTGCTCCGGTTCGCCCGGTCCAAGGCGCACCGGGATCTGATGTGCTGGATGACCGACCGGGGCGAGTACAACGGCACCGCCGGGTTCATCCGACTCTTCGACGCGCAGCCCAGCGGCTACAGCAACGGCGCGTGGCGGGCCGAGGGCGACGGGATGGCGCACATCGACGCGTTCACCCCGATCGGCCGCGAGGAGACCGGCGCGCCGGTGCACCGGAAGGCGACGTCGTGACGCTCACCGTGGAGCGGGTCGACTCTCGGCGCGGGTTGCGCGACTTCTGCGAACTCCCGTTGCGGCTGCACCCGAAGGGGCGTTACATACCGGTGCTGCGCGGCCAGGTGCGGCAGTGGTCGCGGGACGGGATCGGGCTCTATCTGGTGCGCGATCGGGCCGGGCGGGCGGTGGGGCGGACGTGTCTGCACACCGACGAGCGGATGGACGCCAAGCTGGGCGGGCGGCATCAGCTGTTCGGGCTCACCGAGTTCGCCGACGACCCGGCGGTGTTCGGGACGCTGGTGGAGCTGTTGACGCGTCGCGCCACGGACTCCGGGCGGGGGTTTTTGTTCGGGCCGGTGGCGCTGCTGCCGAATCAGACCGGTGGGGTGATCACCTCGGGATTCACCGAGCGTGGCTTCGTGGACTCGGCGTGGAATCCGGCGCGGTATCCGGAAACCTACGAACGAGCCGGGTTCGCCCGGCGGTTCTCGGCGGCCACCTGGATCTGTGCGAGGTTGCGGGAGCGGACCGACGATCCCGATGCGACGTATGTGTTCGACGACGCGCGGATCGCCGCCGAGGGGTTGGTGATCCGGCGCGGGTCGCGGCGTCGGCTGGCCGAGCAGTTGCCGATCCTGCACACGATGCTGAACGCGAGTTTCGCGCAGTTGGGCTACTACACCCCGATCAGCCTCGACGAACTGCGGGCCCAGACGGACGGGTTGGCGTATCTGCTGGACGAGTCGCTGCTGCTGTTCCTGGAGCGGGCCGGTGCGCCGATCGCCTTCACGCTGGCCGTGCCGGACATCTCGGAGTTCCTGGTCCGGATCGGCGGCGATCTGCACATGGGCAATCAGCTGCGGCTGTTGGCGACCCGGGGGCGCTACCGCCGGGAGGCGGTGTTGATCATCAAGGGGACGGTGCCGGGTGCCCAGGGGCGCGGCTATCTGACGTTGTTGGCGCGCGAGCAGTATCGGGCGCTGCGCGCGGGCGGCTACGACACGTTGCGGAGCACGTGGGTCGAGGACGACAACCGGGCGTCGGCGGCGCAGTACCGCCGGATCGGCGGACGCGAGTTGCACGGGCACACGTTTTACGTGAAACAGGTGGGGAGTGCGGGGTGAGCGCGGTGAGTACGGAGCTTGCCGAGTTGTCGCGGTTGGCCGGGCGGGCGCCGAGTGCGCACAACACCCAGCCGTGGACGGTGTCGCCGAGCGGGGCGCTCGGGTACGCGCTGTCCTGGGATCCGGCGCGTGAACTGCCGGTGGGGGATCCCGAGCGGCGGGATCTGTTCCTCTCGCTCGGGGCGTTCGTGGAGGCGTTCCTGATCGCGTCGGCGGCCCTCGGGGTGCCGCTGCGGGTGGAGTGGGGTACACCGGCCGAGCCGCGGGTGCCGGCCCGGTTCGTGCGGGCCGAGGAGTGCTACGCGACGCCGTTCACGGCCGCGGATCTGGCCGGGCGGCGGACCGCGCGTGGGGCGTATCTGCCGGGGGCGCTGCCGGATGTGCTGCTCGCCGAGGCGGCGGTCGCGCTCGCCGGGTCGGCGGGGTTGTGGCGGGGCGGCACGCGGGAGCTGGCGCCGTTGCTCGACCGGGCGGATCGGTGGTTGTTCGGGGAGCCGGCGGTGGTCGCCGAGCTGCGGGGGTGGTTGCGGCTGCGGCCGGTGCGGGCCGGGGCGACGGTGGCCCGGGACGGGTTGACCGGGCCGGCGTTGGCACTGTCCCGGGTGCAGGCGCGGGCGCTGCACGCGGTGTTGCGGCCGGGTGCGTATCGGGTGTTGCGCCGGGTCGGGTTGGCCGGGGCGTTGGCGGCGGGGTCGCGGGGGACGCTGCGCTACGACGGGAGTGTGCTGGTGTTGACCGCGCCGGCCGGGCCCGGGTCGGCGGCGGAGTTGCTCGAACCGGGGCGGGGATTGTTCCGGTGCTGGTTGACGCTGGCTCGGCACGGCTACGCGACGCATCCGATCAGTCAGCTGCTCGACTGCGGGCGGACCGCGCGGGAGTTGGCGGGTCTGGTGGGCGAGGTGCCGCTGGCGGTGTTCCGGGTCGGGCGGCCGGTGGTGGAGCCGGTGCGGTCGGCGCGGCTGACGGACTGAGGGGGGCGGTGGGTCCACAGGTCGGTGGTGCGACAGATCGGTGGGTGGGTGGGTGAGTCGGTGGGTCGGTGTCGAGGGTCCGCTCGAAAGAGTTGGTGTGCCGGGTTGCCCTAATACCCCTAGGGGGTATAGTTTCGGGGATGTGGGGCCGACCATGGTCACCGCGTCGACGAAAGGAACACCGTCATGAGCACCGCCACCTTCACCGTCACCGGGATGACCTGCGGCCACTGCGTGTCGTCCGTCACCGAGGAGGTCTCCGAGGTGTCGGGCGTGACCGACGTCAAGGTCGAGCTGGCCTCCGGTCTGGTCACCGTGACGTCCGAGCAGCCCGTGGACACCGAGGCGGTCCGGGCCGCCGTCGTCGAGGCGGGTTATCAGGTAGTCGGGGCGTGAGCCCGTGCCGTTCCGCCGGGTGGGCCGGCGGAACGGCAATTTTTTCGCCGCGCACACCCCTGCCGTCGCGGTACCCCTACCCGGTAGGGATACTCGAAACGGACTCGAGGACCCGAGGAGCAGTGATGAGCACCGACAGCCCGAAGACCGTCCCGGCCGACGACCCGTCGACCCGGATCGAGCTCGAACTGGGCGGAATGACCTGCTCCTCGTGCGCCAACCGGATCGAGCGCAAGCTCAACCGGCTCGACGGGGTGCGCGCGACGGTGAACTTCGCGCTGGAGAAGGCGACCGTGCACTACCCGGCCGGCGTCGGGCCGGACGAGTTGGTGGCGGCGGTCGAGGCGGCCGGATATACCGCGAAGCCGATCGAGGAGCGGGGCGCCGGGGCCGGCTCGGCGGCGGCCTCCGCCGGTTCCGGCGGTTTTGCCGAATCGGCCGACTCGGCGGATTCGGTCGACGAGCACACGGGGGTGTTGCGGTCGTTGCGGGAGCGGCTCCTGGTGAGCACCGCGTTGGCCGTTCCGGTGATCGTGGTGTCGATGATCCCGGCCTTGCAGTTCCGGTTCTGGCAGTGGGCCGTGCTGATGCTCGCGGCGCCGGTGGTGGTGTGGGGCGGGTGGCCGTTCCACCGGGTGGCCGCGAAGAACCTTCGGCACGGCACCGCGACGATGGACACGCTGGTCTCGCTCGGCACCCTCGCCGCGTTCGGCTGGTCGTTGTACGCACTGTTCCTGGGCGGCGCGGGCGAGCCCGGGATGAAGATGGAGTTCGCGCCGACCGCGGGCACCGGCGGACATGCGGAGATCTACCTCGAGGCCGCGGCGGGCGTGATCGTGTTCCTGCTCGCGGGCCGCTATTTCGAGGCCGGGTCCAAGCGCAAGGCGGGTGCCGCACTGCGGGCGCTGCTCGAACTGGGCGCGCGGGGCGTGTCGGTGCTGGGCGACGACGGGCGCGAGGAGCGGATTCCGGTCGACCGGTTGACCGTGGGCACCCGGTTCGTGGTCCGGCCCGGCGAGAAGATCGCCACCGACGGTGTGGTCGTCGAGGGTTCGTCCGCGGTGGACGCGTCGATGCTCACCGGCGAGTCGGTGCCGGTCGAGGTCGGTCCCGGCGACGAGGTGACCGGGGCCACGCTGAACGCGGGCGGACGGCTCGTGGTGCGGGCGACCCGGGTCGGCGCGGATACCCAACTGGCCCGGATGGCACGGTTGGTGTCCGACGCGCAGACCGGCAAGGCCGAGGTACAGCGGCTGGCCGACCGGGTCTCCGGGGTGTTCGTACCCGTCGTGATCGCGCTCGCGGTGGCCACGCTCGGGTTCTGGATCGGTACGGGTGCGGGGGTCGAGGCGGCGTTCACCGCGGCGGTGGCCGTGCTGGTGATCGCCTGCCCGTGCGCCCTGGGCCTGGCCACGCCGGTCGCGCTCCTGGTCGGTACCGGGCGCGGTGCGCAACTCGGGGTGCTGATCAAGGGTCCCGAGGTGCTCGAATCGACCCGGCGCGTGGACACCGTGGTCCTGGACAAGACCGGCACGGTCACCACCGGCCGGATGTCGCTCGCCGCGGCGGTCCCGGTGTCCGGCGGCGATGCGGGCGAACTGCTGCGGATCGCCGGTGCGTTGGAGCACGCGAGTGAGCACCCGATCGCCAAGGCGATCGCCGCGGCTGCCGAGGACCGGTTCGGGCCGCTGCCCGCCGTGGCGGGGTTCACCAACCGCGAGGGCCTGGGCGTGGAGGGTGTGGTCGAGGGACACGCGGTGGTCGCCGGGCGGCCGACGCTGCTCGCCGATTGGGGGCTCGCGCTCCCGGTCGAACTGGTGGCCGCGCTGGACGAGGCGGAGGGCGCCGGGCGGACCGCTATCGCGGTCGCGTGGGACGGCGAGGTACGGGGTGTGTTGGTGACGGCCGACACGATCAAGGACACCTCGACCCGGGCGGTCGCCGGGCTGCGTGCGCTGGGGCTGACTCCGGTGTTGCTGACCGGTGACAACGAGCGGGCGGCGCGGGCGGTGGCCGCCGAGGTGGGCATCGACGAGGTGATCGCCGGGGTGTTGCCGCAGGGCAAGGTGGACGCGGTCAAGGCGTTGCAGGCGCGTGGCCGGGTGGTCGCGATGGTCGGCGACGGGGTCAACGACGCGGCGGCGCTCGCGGTGGCCGACCTGGGTCTGGCCATGGGGACGGGGACGGACGCGGCGATCGAGGCGGCCGACCTGACCCTGGTCCGGGGCGATCTGACCGCCGCGGTGGACGCGATCCGGCTGGCCCGGTCCACGCTGCGGACGATCAAGACCAACCTGTTCTGGGCGTTCGGCTACAACGTGGCGGCGATTCCGCTCGCGGTGGCCGGGCTGCTGAACCCGATGATCGCCGGGGCCGCGATGGCGTTCTCGTCGGTGTTCGTGGTCGGCAACTCGCTGCGGTTGCGCCGGTTCGCGTCGGTGGCGCAGGCGTCGGGGCTCGCGGCGGCGACCGGGGTCGAGCGGCCGGTTCGCGAGCTTGTGGTGCGGTGAGCGGGTGTTGGCGTACGCGGGACGGGGTCGCGCGTCCCGCGTACGTCAGCGCTTGCCGGTCACCAACCAGGCATCCCCGTACGCCCGGTGGCCGAGCAGCAGTACGCGGCTGAGCATGAACGTGCCGATCGCCCACCACCACACCGCGAGCAGGCCGCCGCCGAGGGCCAGGACCAGGGCGAGGGCCGCACAGAACGCGGCCAGTACGACCGGCATCGCGAACGCCAGATAGCGGCCGTCGCCCGCGCCGATCAGCACCCCGTCGAGCACGAACACCGCGCCTGCGAGCGGTTGTAGCGCGGCGACCGCGAGCAGCGTGCCGGCGAGCAGGTCGCGGACCGCCGGGTCGGTGCTGAACAGCGGGATGTACAGGGGGCGTGCGGCGACCACGACGATCGCGAACAGGACGCCCGTCCACACCCCCCACACCAGCATCCGCCGGGTCGCCGCCCGGGCACCGGCCGCGTCCCCCGCGCCGAGGGCTCGGCCGACGATCGCCTGCGCGGCGATGGCCAGGGCGTCCATCGCGAAGGCGAGGAACGTCCAGATCTGCCAGGCGACCTGGTGGGTGGCGATCGAGGTGTCGCCCATCCTGGTGGCCGCGACGGTGACGACCACGAGTACGGCGCGCAGGCTGACGGTACGTACGAACAGCGGCGCGCCGGCGGCGGCGGAGGCACGGATCCCGGCCCGGTCCGGGCGCAACGACGCGTCGTGTCGGCGGGCCCCGCGTACCACGGTGACCAGGTAGATCAGGGCCATGCCGGTCTGCGCGAGCACCGTGCCCCACGCGGATCCGGCGATGCCCCAGTGCAGCCCGTAGACGAAGCCGACGTTGAGCAGCAGGTTGGCAGCGAACCCGAGGACCGCGACCAGGAGCGGGGTCCGGGTGTCCTGGAGGCCGCGCAGTACGCCGGTGGCGGCGAGCACGATCAGCATGGCGGGGATGCCGAGTGAGCCTATTCGCAGGTAGGTCACCGCGGGTGGGGCCGCGCTGGCCGAGGCGCCGAACGCGTCGACGATCCACGGGGCGCCGACCAGGCCGACCACCAGGAGCAGTGCGCCGAGCAGGGCGGCGAGCCAGACCCCGTCCAGGCCCTGGCGGATTGCCGCGCGCGGGTCGCCGGCGCCGAGCAGGCGGGCGACCGCGGCGGTGGTCGCGTAGGCGAGGAATACGCACAGGTTGACCAGCGTGGTCAGGATCGCGCCCGCGACGCCGAGGCCGGCCAGTTGGGGTGTGCCGAGCCGGCCGACGATCGCCGAGTCGACCAGGACGAACAGTGGTTCGGCGACGAGGGCGAAGAAGGCGGGCACGGCCAGGCGCAGGATGTCGCGGTCGTGGGCGCGTGGTCGGGGGGCTTCGGTCGGCGGTTGGTCGGCCTGCGGGGTGGGCGGTTCGGGGGTGGCCGGCGGCTGGGGGCCGGGCTGCGTGGGGGGTGGGGACGGGACCGGGGACGGCACTCGTCCACCGTAGTCATCCACAGGTAAGGGCCACAATGCGCTCCTGGTCATTACCGGCGAGCGCGGGGCGTACGCGGGTGCACACGTGGGGCGATAGCCGCATGATTCGCCCAACAGTTTTTCACATACACAGCCGGTGGATAGAGAAATCGCAGGTCAGGTGGGGTTTGTGGACATGGTTGCGAAGCGTTCGTGGCCGACTGCGCACAGCTTTTACACAGCTGGACCCACCCCTCTCCACAGGTTATCCACAGTTATCCACAGGGCCTGTGCATGACCGCCTTGGCCGGTCACGGGTCCACCCGTACGGTGAAGGGCCGCACGCCGCGTCGTGCGGCGGATCTGTCGGCCGTGTGGCGTATGAAAGACACGGTGTTACTGCGGTGCGATCTCGCGTGAGCCTTGGTGAAAGGAGACTTCGGGCATGAGCGTCTCCGAGTTCGAAGAGGCCCGGCCCGAACCGGCCCGCGAGGGATTCGAGCGGACCCCGCCGCAGGACATCGCGGCCGAACAATCGGTCCTGGGCGGCATGATGTTGTCCAAGGACGCGATCGCCGACGTCGTGGAGAACCTCAAGCCGATCGACTTCTATCGGCCCGCCCACGAGCTGGTCTACAACGCGATCCTCGACCTCTACGCCCGGGGCGAACCGGCCGACGCGGTCACCGTCGCCGCCGAACTCACCAAGCGCACCGAGATCGGCCGGGTCGGCGGCGCGCCGTACCTGCACACCCTGATCTCGTCCGTGCCGACCGCGGCCAACGCCGAGTACTACGCCCGGATCGTGCGCGAACAGGCGGTGCTGCGCCGCCTGGTCGAGGCGGGCACCCGGATCGTGCAGATGGGTTACGCGGCCGACGGCGAGGTCGACGACATCGTCAACAACGCCCAGGCCGAGGTCTACAAGGTCACCGAGCAGCGCACCACCGAGGACTACGCACCGCTGGCCGACATCATGGAGGGCGCCCTCGACGAGATCGAGGCGATCGGCTCCCGAGGCGGCCAGATGTCCGGCATCCCCACCGGCTTCACCGACCTCGACTCCCTCACCAACGGCCTCCACTCGGGCCAGATGATCGTGATCGCGGCGCGGCCGGCCATGGGCAAATCGACGCTCGGATTGGACATCGCTCGCGCCTGTTCGATCAAAAACGGTCTCGCCAGTGTGATTTTCTCGCTGGAGATGGGGCGCAACGAGATCATGATGCGGCTGCTGTCGGCGGAGGCGCGGGTGGCGTTGCATCACATGCGGTCGGGGAGCATGACCGACGACGACTGGACTCGGCTGTCCCGGAAGATGGGCGAGGTCACCGCGGCGCCGATGTACATCGACGACTCGCCGAACCTGTCGATGATGGAGATCCGGGCCAAGTGCCGCCGGCTCAAGCAGAAGCACGATCTGCGGCTGGTGATCATCGACTACCTCCAGCTGATGCAGTCGGGCGGCTCCCGCCGGGCGGAGAACCGGCAGCAGGAGGTCTCCGAGATGTCCCGAAACCTCAAGCTCCTGGCCAAGGAACTCGAGGTCCCGGTGGTCGCGATGTCCCAGCTGAACCGTGGCCCGGAACAACGAACCGACAAGAAACCGATGGTTTCCGACCTTCGCGAATCCGGCTGTGTGACGGCTTCGACCCGGGTGCTGCGGGCCGATACCGGGGCCGAGGTCTCCATGGGGGAACTGCTGGCGACCGGAGCCCGGGACATTCCCGTCTGGTCGCTGGACGAGCAGTTGCGGTTGGTGCCGCGCACCATGACGCATGTCTTTCCCAGCGGGGTCAAGGAGGTCTTCCGGCTACGACTGGCATCCGGGCGGGAGATCGAGGCGACCGCGAACCACCCCTTCCAGACCTACGACGGGTGGCAGCCATTGGGCGCGTTGGCCGTCGGGGCGCGAGTTGCCGTGCCGCGCCGGATCGACGCGCCCATGGCGCCGGTGGCCTGGCCGGAGGCCGAGGTGGTGATGCTGGCGCACCTGCTCGGGGACGGCTGTGTCGCGCCGCGACAGCCCATCCATTACACGAGCAACGACGAGGCCAACCTCCGTGCCGTGGAGGAGGCGGCGGCCCATTTCGGGATCACCCCGCGCCGCGTGGCGCAGCAGACGTGGTGGCACGTATACCTGCCGGCTCCGCAGCGCCTCACCCACGGTCGGCGGAACCCGATCGCCGCCTGGCTCGACCGGTTCGGCCTCTACGGCAAGCGCTCGCACGAGAAGTTCCTGCCGGCGGAGGTCTTCGGGCTGCCCGACGATCAGGTGCGCCTGTTCCTGCGGCACGTGTGGGCCACCGACGGTTCGGTCACGGTGTCGGCCGCAGGGGCCGTACGCGTCTACTACGCGAGCACCAGTGAGCGGCTCGCCCGCGATCTGCAACTGTTGCTGCTGCGGCTGGACATCCGGGCGCGACTGCGCCGGGTGGGTAACACCAAGGGGCGTCCGGGTTGGACCGTGGACATCTCCGGAGTGGAGGATCAGCGGCGCTTCCTGGCCGACGTGGGCGTTCACGGTGCGCGCGGGGAGCGGGCGGCCGCGGCCCTGGAGCGGCTCGACGGAGTCACGGCGAACACCAACCTGGACACCGTCCCCCGCGAGGTCTGGGAGGCGGTCAAGGCGGCGATGCAGGACCGCCGGATGACCACGCGCGCCTTCCAGGCCGCCCTGGGCACCAAGTACTGCGGCTCGGCCCTGTACAAGGCGGCACCGAGCCGGACCCGGCTGGCCACCGTGGCAAGCATCCTGGAGAGTGCGGACCTGGATCTGCTCGCGACCAGCGACGTGTTCTGGGACCAGATCACCGAGATCGAGAGCCTCGGCGAGCAGGAGGTCTACGACGCCACCGTGCTCGGCACGCACAACTTCGTTGCAAACGGGATCAACATCCACAATTCGATCGAGCAGGACGCCGACATGGTCATTCTCTTGCATCGTGAGGATGCGTACGAGAAGGAGTCGCCGCGAGCCGGTGAGGCGGACCTGATCGTGGCCAAGCACCGCAACGGGCCGACCGCGACGATCACCGTTGCGTTCCAGGGGCATTACTCGCGGTTCGTGGACATGGCGCAGAGCTGAGCCCCGGCTGTGGGGTCCCAAATTTCGGTGCCCGTTTTCACTGGTCTTTCCAGAGTTTCACTGTGTTGCGCGCAGATCTGGCGAAGTCTCAGGCGGCGGCCCAGCCAGGCTGGTTCGCCTGGTTTGCACCAGTCTGGGTTGATGTGAGTCTCATCGGAGTTGGCGTTTCTCATCAATGTCTGCCGTGACCGATGAGTTTTGTGCGGATCCGTGGTCGATACGGCTGGATACACCGACAGCGATGGGCCTGTGCCGGGAGCGTTCCAGCGCGGGAGGAAGCACAGGAGGCAGTGATGAGCGTCGACGACTCCGACCAGGTTCATGCGATCCGGACGGGCGGGCACGGGACGCGGGTGAGCGGTCCCAGGGTGTTGGTGGCGGGGGCGAGCATCGCGGGACCCGCGCTGGCCCACTGGCTGAGCCGGCGGGGGGCTGAGGTGACCGTGGTGGAGCGGGCTCCCGAGCTGCGTCCCGGCGGGCAGGCGGTGGACGCGCGCGGGGTCGCCAGGGAGGTCATCGGGCGCATGGGATTGGCTGCGGCGGTGCGCGCGGCCTGCACCGACACCGCCGGTGCGCACACCGTGGACGCGGACGGGCAGGTGCTGGAGACCTTTCGGGTCGACGACGACGGTGGCGACGGGTTCATCGCAGACATCGAGATCCTGCGCGGGGACCTGTCCCAGGTGCTCTACGACCACACCCGCGACGACATCGAGTACGTCTTCGGAGACCGAATCGTCGACCTCGTCCAAGACGCGGATGGGGTCGACGTGGTCTTCGCGGGCGGCAACCGGCGGCGCTTCGACTTGGTGGTCGGGGCGGACGGGCTGCACTCGGAGCTGCGAGCGATGGTCTTCGGGCCGCATGAGCGGTTTCTCCGCCACCTCGGGCACGTGCTGGCCTTCTACAGTGTGCCCAACGAGTTCGGGCTGGACCGCTGGTTGCTCGAGTACCAGGATCAGGAGTCCGGGCGCTCCGCCCTTCTGCGGCCCATCCAGGACGCCACCCGGGCGATGGCCATGTTCTACTTCGCCTCGGCCGACTTCGACGTCGACCACCGTGACGTCGCGGCCCAGAAGGTCCTGCTGCGGGAGCGGATGGCGGGCCTGGGCTGGTTGACCCCGGACATCCTCGCGCACCTGGACGACACCCCGGACTTCTACCTCGACCAGGTCGCCCAGGTGGTGATGGATCGCTGGTCGAGTGGACGGGTGGGGTTGCTCGGGGACGCGGCGTTCAGCTCGTCGCCGATGTCCGGGCAGGGCACCGGGCTGGCCCTGGTCGGTGCCTACGTGCTGGCCGCAGAGCTGGCCGCCGCCGGATGGGACCCCGACGTGGGGTTCGCTCGCTACGAGGCGCGGATGCGCTCGTTCGTCGAGGCCAACCAGGAGATCGGCCGGTTGAACGCCCGCAGCCGCGACGTTCGCGGGCCGGACGCCGAGCCGGGCCCCGATTTCGCCGGCGAATGGTTCATGGAGCTGGTCGGGCGCGCGCTCAACGGCGTCGAGCTGCCCGACTACGCCGGGGTGCCGGACTCGGCAGTCCCGGTCGGATCGGCGGTCACCTCGTCGGCCAAGCCGTAGGTGTCACCTAGCCGCCTGGCGGCCGGCGGCCGGCGACGCCCTCGGTTTTCCGACACGAGCCGAGACGCCAAACATCCGACCCGGCACGAGCCGGCGGATGCACTTGCCGGTCACGGGGTCGGCGTCCGACACGAGCCGCGAGACCCTGCACCGGCCGGCCGGTCTTCCGGGGAAGGAATTCGGCCTGCCGGGGCGGGTGATCGGGTGGGGAAGGGCTCAGACGATCACGACTCGGCGGCCGCGTGCGTGGCCGGCTCGGCTGTCGATGTGCGCCGCCGCGGCCTCGGCGAGGGGGTACGACTTCTCGACCGGGATGTGCAGCCTTCCCCGTGAGATGAGGTCGGCGGCCTCGGCGAGTGCGGCCGGCACGCTCCCGGCCACGCCGGAGAAGCGCACACCGAACTCGGGCGCGGCGAGATCGGCGATGGAGATCACCTTCTGCGGATCCCCGGTCAGCTCGACGAGTTCGCGGAGCACGCCCGAGCCGGCCAGATCGAGAGCCGCGTCGACCCGGCCGAGCCGGCCCACCCGCTCGACCCAGCCCTCGCCGTACGTCGTGGCGACGGCGCCCAGGCCGCGCAGATAGTCCTGGTTCGCGGCCCCGGCGGTGCCGATCACCGTGATGCCGCGGTCGCGGGCGATCTGTAGCACCGCCGAGCCGACTCCCCCGGACGCGCCGCTGACCAGCAGCGTCTGCCCCGGCTGCACGCCGACCTCGCGGATGACGCGCAGCGCGGTCTCCACCACGGAGGGGTATCCGGCCGCCTCCTCGAAGGTCAGCCCATCGGGCATCCGGGCCCAGGCCGACAACACGGCGAACTCGGCATAGGTGCTCGAGCCTTCGCCGAACACGTGGTCGCCGATCCGGACATCGGCGACGCCCTCGCCGACCTCGTCCACCACCCCGGCGGCGTCCAGCCCGACTCCGGCGGGCAACTCGATCGGATGGGCCTGCAGGATCTGGCCTTCACGGATCCGCCAGTCGACGGGGTTCACGCCCGCGGCCCGCACCGCGATGCGTATTCGGCCGGGGCCCGCGTGGGGCTCCTCGGCGTCCACGAGGCGCAGCACGTCCGGACCGCCGAACTCGGCGAAGCTCACTTTTTTCATGCGGGCGAACATAACACTAACGGTTAGTGTTCAACAACGGTTACGGCTTTGTATCTGATAGTGTCACGCCATGATCGAGCCGCCCGGACGCCGTGAGCGCAAGAAGGCCGCGACCCGCCGGAAGATCGCCGACACGGCCCTGCGGCTCTTCCTGGAACGTGGGTACGACGCGGTGGGCATCCGTGACGTGGCCGCCGCGGCCGACGTGGCCGTGACCACGCTCTTTTCCCACTTCGCCTCGAAAGAGGCCCTGGTGTTCGAGCAGGACCGGGACTTCGAGCAACGCCTCACGCAGGCGGTCACCGGCCGGGCGCCGGACGAGCCGCTGATCCCCGCGCTGCGCAGCGAGGTCCTGGCCATGGTGCGCCATTGCACGGCGGACGGCGCCGCCCCGATCCGGCGCCTGATCGACGAATCCCGTGCCCTGCGGGAGTACGAGGAGTCGATGAGGCTGCGCCACGCGGACTCGCTGGCGACGGCCATCGCCGCCGAACTCGACCCGGCACGGACCACGACGGCCTGCCGGGCGATCGCCAGATTCGTGATCGACGCCTATTCACTGGCCTGCGAGGCGGCCGATCCGGACGGCGCGGTGGACGAGATCTTCCCGATGATCGAGGCGGCCTGGGAGGTCACTTGACCTTCTCGACGTGCGCGGGTGCAGACCGAGATGGTGCAGCGGGTGCCGGCGGGCATCCGGCGTACCCGGTCGAGGAATTCCGGTTCGGCGATCGGCTCGGCGCGCAGTCCGGCAGCCGAGTGCCGCCCGTGGTGCGTGACGGATCCGGGTGGCTTCGGGTCAGAGCGGGGTGGGGCGCGCGAAGGCTCGGCGGGTGTGGGACAGGAGTTCGCGGACGGCGGGGTTGCGCGGGTCCTTCCAGATCAGGGCCAATAGGCCCGGCAGTTCGACGTCGTCGATCGTGCTCGCGGTCAGGTGGTCGCGGTAGCGGGTGGCGATCGACTCGCTGAGGATGCCGACGGCCAGGCCCCGGGTGGTCAGGTCGGCGATGGCGTCGGCCGCGCTGGCTTCGAGGGCGATCACCGGGTGTACGTCCCGGGCCAGGCAGGCTCGGTCGAAGACGGTGCGCAGGCCGGTGCCGGGGGGCATGCAGGCGATCGGGTGGGCGGCCAGGTCGGCCAGGGTCAGGTGCGGGCGGTCGGCCAGCGGGTGGTCGGGCGGGAAGACCGCGACCAGGCGTTCGCTGATGATGGTCAGCGCCTCCAGGCCCTCGGGGGTGCTGCCGGCGGCGCCGATCAGGGCCAGGTCGGTGGTGCCGGCCCGGACCGCTTCGATCAGTCGGTCGGAGTTGTCCTCCAGGAGCGAGATCTCCACGCCCGGGTGGGCCCGATGGAACCCGGCGAGGGCGTCGAAGAGCGGGGTGATGGTGCAGCCGATGACCATGCCGACGGTGAGCCGGCCGCGGATCAGATCGGTCACCTCGCCGACCGCCTGACCGACCGCCCCGACGGCGGCCAGCGCCGCGCGGGCGTGTTCGAGCGCGGCCTTGCCCGTGACGCTGAGCGTGACCGTACGCGCCGAGCGCTCGAACAGCTCGGCGCCGAGCTCGCGTTCGAGCTGCCGGATCTGCGCGCTGACCCCCGACTGGCTGATGTGTACGCGCTCCGCGGCCCGGGTGAAGTTCCGCTCCTCGGCGACCGCGACGAAGTATTCGAGCTGCCTCAGTTCCATGACTGTGGATTCTAGCTCGCAGCATTACCAGCTGTTGGATTTCTGGATGACGGACCATCAGACTTGGCATCCGGGCCGGTCCCGACCCATCACCACCCTCGCCGGAAACACGGGTATCGACATGCGCAAGTGGCTGCCACTGATCACGGTGTGCCTGGGCACCTTCATGTTGTTGATCGACGTCACGATCGTGAACGTCGCCCTGCCGGACATGGTCGGCGACCTGGACGCCTCGTTCGGCGCGCTGCAGTGGGTGATCGACGCCTACGCCCTGGCGCCGGCCGCACTCGTGCTCGGCGCCGGTTCGATCGCCGACCGGTTCGGGCACCGCCGGATCTACGTCGGCGGACTCGCGGTCTTCGCGATCTCGTCGCTGGTCTGCGGGCTCGCGCCGGGTACGGGGGTGCTGATCGCGGCGCGGGCCGTGCAGGGGATCGGCGCCGCGGCGATGTTCGCGACCACGTTCGCCCTGCTCAACAGCGCCTACACCGGGCGCGACCGGGGCAGCGCGTACGGCGTGTGGGGCGCGGTGGCGGGTGCGTCGGCCGCGGTGGGGCCGATCCTGGGCGGACTGCTCACCGAGGGCGTGTCCTGGCGCTGGATCTTTTTCGTCAACCTGCCGGTCAGCGCGGTGGCCATGGGGTTGTGCGTGCGAGTGCTGGTGGACGCGCACACTCCGGTCAAGGGTCGGCTGGACCCGGCCGGCATGGTCGGCTTCACCGTCGCCGCGGCGGCGGCGACCTACGGGCTGATCCGGGCCAATGAGGACGGCTGGTCGGACGCCGGCGTCTGGTGGCTGTTGGCCGCCTCGGTGCTCGCGGTGGCCGCGTTCGTGGTGATCGAACTGCGTTCGGAACACGCGATGTTCGACCTCGCCCTGCTGCGCAACCGCTCGTTCGTCGGCGTGCTGCTCGCGGGCTTCCTGCTCACCTTCGCGGCCTTCGCCGCGTTCTCCTACACCTCGATCTGGTTGCAGTCGGTGCGGGGGATGAGCCCGATCGGCGCGGGGCTGACCGGGCTGCCGATGTCGATCGTCGCGTTCGGCGTCTCGGCGGTGCTCGGGCGGATGTTGCACGGGCGCCGGCCGGATCTGGTGATCGGTGGCGGGTTGTTGTTCGTCGGGGCGGGTGGGCTGGTCACCGCGGCGCTGCTGCACGGTTCGGCGGGGTGGCCGGCGCTGGTGCCGGGGTTCGCGCTGGTCGGGGTGGGGGTGGGGCTGGCCACCCCGATCCTGGGTTCGGTCTCGATGTCGCTGGTGTCGGCGCAGCGCGGCGGGATGGCCGCCGGCGCGGTCAACACCACCCGGCAGCTGGGCTTCGCGTTCGGCATCGCCGCGCTGGGCAGCGTGTTCACCGCGCGGGCCCGGGAGGACCTGGCCGGGCGCGGGGTAGCCGACCCGGCGGGCACGGCGCACATGATCGCCGGTGGGCAGACGCCCGGCCTGGTGCGGGCCGCCGGGCCGGAGGGCCGGGCGTTCCTGGACGGTGCGGCGCACCACGCGGCGGTGGCCGGCGTGCAGTCGACCTACCTGGTGGCGGGCGTCGTCGGGGTCCTGGCCGCCGGGTTGGTCACCTTCCTGATGCGGCCGGGCCCGACGCCGACGCCGGCCGCCGACCGGGCGGCCACGCGGCCCGCTCGGGAGCCGGCGGCGACGCCGAGCTGACCCGGGCCCGCCCGGCGGGGCGTCGTACCCCCGGTCGGGGTGGGTCCAGACCCACCCCGGATCGGGGTTTCGACGCAGTGTCCCGCCCCCTGCGCGCCGGCAGATTTGTTCCTGCGAGGCCGGGGCGGCCGAGCGGAACGAACAGCGAAAGGACATCGCGATCATGAACACCACGGGGACCCTGGGCTCGACGGCCGTTGCACCGCTGCGCGGGCTGGCGCTGGGCGCACAGGCGGTGCCGCAGGTCGCGTTGTGCACGGTGACGGCGACCGCGATCGGGACCATCCCGGCCGGCGTCGGCCTGCTGATGTTGCCGCCGGCCGTCTACGCGACGCGGCTGCTGGCCCGGCGCTCGCGGCGACAGGCCGCGCGCTGGTCGGGGGTCGAGATCGCGCAGCCGTACCGCCCGGTGCCCGCGGCCGGCGGCGGGATCAGTGGCCTGTGGCGGCGCAATGTCGCGCTGTTGTCCGACCCGGCGACCTGGCGGGATCTGCTGTGGACGCTGGTCAACCCGGTGATCGGGGTGCTGCTCGCGCTGCTCCCGATCGCGCTGATCGTGTTCGGCGTGGAGGGCCTGATCATGCCGTACATCTGGGAGCCGATCGCGAACCACGGGGGCTCGAACTGGTACGGCTTCATCCACGTGCGCGGCGCCTCGGACGCGCACTGGGCGGTCGCGCTGGGCGCGGTGTCGGTGGTGGCCGGCTTCCTGACCGGTCCGGCGCTGCTGCGGGCGCACGCCCGGTGGACCCGGACGCTGCTGGCCCCGCCCGCCGCCCCGCAGCCGAGCGTGATGCCGGTCGCCTACGCCGCCGCCGCGTAGCGCACCGAGTCGAGCGATACCGCGCACGCCGCGGGCTGCCGGGACGCACGGGGGTCCCGGCAGCCCGCGGCGTGCGTGTATCGCTCGACCGGGCGCGCGGCGCCGCCCGCCCGGCGTTCGCCGGATTCGCGCTTGGTGACGGTCGGATCACCGTTCATCCCCGCGCACGATCCCCGCGTACTTCCGCTGGAGTACGAGGTCGGGGACGTGTCTGCGCCGGCGGTGCGCCCCTCTAGTCCCGGGGGCGGAACTTGGGTCCCCGGTCGTGATTTCGGTTGAAGTGCCCGTTCGGCGCCGGCTACCTTCGAGGCTGACACCACCAGCGTTCTCTCGGCTCGTGCGGCGATCGGCACGGCTTGTGAAATCAATCACAAACTGTCCTCGGGGGCCGGTCACACCGCGGGATCGCGCACGCGACCGAGGAGAGATCAATGTTCGGACGACTCGGCAGGCTCGTCGTCCACAACCCCTGGAAGGTCATCGCCGCCTGGCTGATCGCCGCGGTGGCCCTGGTCATGTTCGCGCCGAAGCTGAGCGATCTGACCAACCAGGACCAGTCGAGCTTCCTGCCCAGCAAGTACGAGTCCGTGCAGGCGCAGAAACTGGCCGAGAAGGCATTCCCACAGTCCACCGATCAGACCGCGCTGATGGTCTTCAAGCGTGGTGACGGGAAGAACCTGACCGAGGCCGACAAGACCAGGGTCAAGGACATCACCGGCAAGCTCGGTGCGGCCGGCGTCGAGCATGTGAGCAAGGTCGAGGCGGGCGCGGCCAAGGACAAGATCGCCCTGGGCCATGCCTATATCAAGGGCAATCAGCAGGACAAGTTCGTCAACGAGGCGCTCAAGCACCTGCGCGACAAGGCCAAGCCGATGGTCGACGGGACCGACCTCAAGCTCGGCTTCACCGGCGGCGTGGCGATCAACGTCGACAACGAGGACGCCTTCAAGAAGGCCGAGGCGATCGTCGGCATCGTCACCATCGTGCTGATCATCGTGCTGCTCCTGGTGATCTACCGGAGCCCGATCGCGGCCCTGCTGCCGGTGATCATGGTCGCCCTGGTATCCCAGGTCGCGTCGCCGGTGATCGCGATCGTGGGCAAGGCGACCGGCCTGCAGGTGGACCAGTCGCTCAACACGATCCTGATCGTGGTGTTGTTCGGCATCGGCACCGACTACATCCTCTTCCTGCTGTTCCGCTATCGGGAACGGTTGCGCGCGGGCGACGACAAGAAGCAGGCGATGATCGTCTCGGTCGAGCGGGTCGGCGAGGCCATCGCCTCGGCCGCCGGCGCCGTGGTGATCGCGTTCGGCGCGATGTTGCTCGCCACCTTCGGCGCGTTCAAGTCGATGGGTCCGGGTCTGGCCATCGCGGTCATCGTGATGGCGATCGCCGCGCTGACCCTGGTGCCCGCCGTGGTGTCGCTGATCGGCCCGAAGGTGTTCTGGCCGTCCAAGACCTGGCAGCAGCAGCCCAAGGGCACCGCGTTCCACAAGATCGGCGGCCTGGTCGGGCGCAAGCCGGTCGCGGTCGCGCTGGTCTCCGGCGTGATCATGGTGGCCTTCGCCGCCGGCGCGCTGAACTTCAAGGCGGACTACGACCAGTTCGGTCAGCTGCCCGGGAACACCGAGTCGGCCAAGTCGATGAAGGACATGCAGATCGACTTCCCGGCGGGCACGCTCAACCCGACGCAGGTCTACCTCAAGAGCACCAACGGGCGGCCGATCGACACGGGCGCGGCGGAGAAGTTCGCGCTCTCGCTCAAGGACGTCAAGGGCGTCGGCGACCTCAACGAGGCCGGCGAGAACGCCAACGGCTCGCACGTCAAGGCCAGTGCCGACGGGATGTCCGCCGAGATCGCCATCGTGCTCAAGGAGAGCCCGTTCGCGAACAAGGCGCTGGACACCATCGCGCCGCTGCGCGACTTCGCGCACGCGCACCAGCCCGACGGCACCAAGGTGATGGTCGGCGGCCAGACCGCGGCCTTCACCGACATCCGCAAGGCCACCAACCGCGACCTGTCGGTGATCTTCCCGGTCGCCGGTCTGCTGATCGCCCTGGTGCTCGGCCTGCTGCTGCGCAGCGTGGTGGCCCCGTGGTACCTGATGCTGGCGGTGGTCCTGGGCTTCATCTCCACGATCGGCGCGACGGTCTTCGTCTTCCAGACGCTGATCGGCAACTCCGGCGTGATGTTCATGCTGCCGGTGATGATCTACATGTTCGTGGTCGCCATCGGCACCGACTACAACATCCTGATGGTCGCCCGATTGCGCGAGGAGGCGAAGGAGGGGCACCAGCCGAGGAAGGCCGCCGCACTCGCGGTCGAGCACGCGGGTCCCTCGATCGCCGCCGCGGGTGTCATCCTGGCGGGGACGTTCGCGTCGCTGATGATGGCGGGCATCGACATGATGACCCAGATGGGCTTCGCGGTCTCGGTCGGCATCTGCATCTCGGCGTTCGTGATGTCGATGTTCCTGGTCCCCTCGGTGACCGCCCTGATCGGGCACGCCGCGTGGTGGCCCGGACACGCCGATCGTGCCGCGCCGCCCCGGGCCGCCGGTCGGGGCGAGCAGGAGCGGAAGCCGGTATTCGCCGGGGACCGGTGATCCGGTAGGACCGAGGAGAACAGATGCTCAGGGAAGGCCCCGCGCGAGTCGCCGTGCGGGGCCTTCCCGCGTCCGCGGGCGGCTCCCCGCCGCCGAGCGATTCGGTGGAGCCCGGGCTGCTGCCGGTGCCCAGGTCGTTGTCCCGGTGGTTGCCCTGCCCGCCCTGGGTCGGCGAGCTGTTGCTGGTCGCGCTGGTGCTGACGTGTGTGATCGGCGGCTCGATCGGCGGGTCCAACCGTGACCACACCTTCGGTCACCCCGACGCGGTCAACCTGACCATCGCCGCGGTGACCTCCCTGGCGTTGCTGGGGCGGCTGCGCCGGCCGCTGACGGTGCTGGCCCTGACCGAGGCGGGTCAGGTGTTCTATCTGGCCGCCGACGGCCTGGACGGGCCGATCCTGATGCCGACCATGGTGGCGCTGTACACGGTGGCCGCGAGCGGGCAGCTGCGCCGCTCGGTGCTGATCGCCTCGGCGGTCGCGGTGATCCACACCGGGATGCGGATAGGGCTGACCCCGGACGGGTTCCTGTCCCCGGAGAAGTACCTGTCCGGGATCTGGATGTATCTGCCGGTCGCCATCGGCGAGGCGGTCCGCGCCAAGCGGGCCTACTGGGCGGAGGTACAGGCCCGGTTGGCCCGCGCCGAGCACGAGCGCGAGGACGAGGCCCGGCGCCGGGTCACCGCGGAACGGATGCGGATCGCCCGCGAGTTGCACGACGTGGTCGCGCACAGCATCGCGATGATCAACATCCAGGCCGGGGTGGCCGCGCACGTGATCGACCGGGACGTGCCGCAGGCCAAGGAGGCACTCGTACACATCAAGGTGGCCAGCCGGGACGCGCTCGCCGAACTGCGCACCACCCTCGGCGTACTGCGCCAGGACGGCGACAACGACCTGCCCACCGAGCCGACCCCCGGGGTGGACGACGTGGAGGCGCTGGTGGCGTCCTACCGCAACGCGGGTCTGCCGGTGCACCTGGAGGAGTCCGGCGAGGTACGCAGCCCGTCGGCGCCGGTCGGCCTCGCGCTGTATCGGATCGTCCAGGAGTCGCTGACCAACGCGATGAAGCACGCGGGCGACGGTGCGTCCGCGATCGTGCGGGTCGTCTACGGGGAGCACGCGGTCGAGGTGGACGTGCTCGACGACGGCCGGGGCACCCCCGAGCCGGCGCGCGGCAAGAGTGCCGACGGCACCGGACACGGGCTGCTCGGCATGCGGGAACGGGCGGTCGCCGTGGGCGGCTCGCTCGCGGTGGGACCCGGCCCCAACGGCGGTTTTTCGGTACACGCGGTGTTGCCGCACCACAAGGGCGCGCTCGTCGCGCGTCGGGACGGAGATTCCTCATGAAGGTGCGCGTGCTGATCGCGGACGACCAGTTGCTGGTGCGCTCGGGCTTCAAGGTGCTCGTCGGCAGCGACCCCGAGCTGGAGGTGGTCGGCGAGGCGGCGAACGGCGCCGAGGCACTCGCGTTGGCCGGGCAGACCCGGCCGGACGTGGTGCTGATGGACATCCGGATGCCCGGGATGGACGGCCTGGAGGCCACCCGCCGGCTGGTCCGCGACGACGAACTCGCCGGTGTCCGGGTGCTGGTGCTGACCACGTTCGAGGTGGACGAGTACGTCTTCGAGGCGCTGCGTGCCGGGGCCAGCGGGTTCCTGGTCAAGGACACCGACCCGGAGGACCTGCTCAAGGCGATCAAGACGGTCGCCACCGGCGACGCGCTGCTCTCGCCGGGGGCCACCCGCGCGCTGGTGGCCCGCTTCCTGTCCCAGCCCGAGCCCAAGGTGGCCGCGCCGGATCGGCTGGAGGCGCTCACCGACCGCGAGCGCGAGGTGCTCTCGCTGGTCGCGGCCGGGATGAGCAACGACGAGATCGCCGAGCACCTGTTCGTGTCCCCGCTGACCGCCAAGACGCACGTCAGCCGTGCGATGGTCAAGCTCGGCGCGCGCGACCGGGCGCAGCTGGTGGTGATCGCGTACGAGTCGGGGATGGTTCGGCCGGGACGCGGCTGAGGACCACCGGGCGCCGCCGCGTCCCCTCACGACTCAGCCCAGGTCGCTCGCCAGCAGGGTGTGGATGCCCTCGATGTTGGCCCGCAGATAGGCGGCCAGACTCGCCGGGACCAGACCCACCGAGGCCAGCCCCGAGGGGGTGAACGGGACCCGGACGATGTCGTACTCGCCGTTCGGCTCGTCCACCTCGGGGCCGTGCCGCAGCGCGGGGTCCATCGATTCCAGCCGGCAGGCGAAGAAGTGCTGGACCTTGACCCCGCCGGGCTCGGGCACGGTGTCCACGAACGCGGGTACCGGCCGGCCGATCTTGCCGCCGAGTTCCTCGAACACCTCGCGGCGCAGCGCCTCGGCCACCGTGGTGTCCTCGGGTTCGACCCCGCCGCCGGGGGTGATCCAATACGGGGAGCTGTCCGGCTTCGTGCGTTTGATCAGCACCATCCGGTCCTCGTCGTCGAGCAGGATCGCGCGTGCCGTCCGCTTCACCACTGAACGCATCGTCGGTGCCCTCTGCTTTCCGTGCTTCCGTGCCAGGCCTTGCCCCCGTCTCAAGTCTCCCTTTCCGGCCGGCCGGGCGCTTTATGCCTGTGCGGGGGCGCCTTCGGGATCACTCCCAGCGCGCGGCGCGCGCGAGCAACTCCCCGTGCAGCCGCGCGATGTGCGGTTGACTCAGCGTGCCCTCCCGAACCGCCAGGAACACCGTGTTCAGCGGGGGTAGTTCGGGCTCCAACAGGGCCACCACCGCGCGCCGGTCGAGCGCCTCGGCGCACAGGTAGCGCGGCAGTACGGCGATGCCCTGCCCGGCGCGCACACACTCCAGGACGGCGCGCAGGTCGGGCACGGTGACCGCGGCCGGCGCGGTGGGCTTCGCGTCGAACACGGTGGACCAGTAGCGCCGGATCAGCGGCTGCTCCTCGGCCTCGCCGACCAGCGGGATCCCCTCCAGGGCGGCCGGCCCCTGGGCCAGGATCCGGCTCTGCGGCAACCGCGCGGCCCAACTCGGCGCGCCGATCAGCACGTACTCCTCGTCGGTGAGCGGCGTGCCGACGATGCCCCGCGCGCGTGGCCGGATGTCGGAGATCACCAGGTCGTGCCGGGCCGCCGCGAGGCCCGCGAGCAGTACCTCGCCCGGGCCGAGGGTCACCCGTAACCGCAGGCCGCGCCGGATCAGGTCGGCCAGCGACGGCAGTACGCGCAGCGCGGTCAACTCGGTGGGGCCGGCCAGATGCACGGTGCGGCGCAGCGAGTCCACGCCGCGCACCTCGCGCGCCGCGATCTCCTCGATCGCGTCCAGGTGCGGCGCGAGTCGGCGGGCCAGTTCGTCGGCGGGGCCGGTGGGCGCGACCCCGCGCGGCAGCCGTTCGAACAGCTGCTTGCCGACCTGCTTTTCCAGGGTGCGGATCTGCGCGGTTATCGCCGGCTGGGACAGCCCGAGCGACGCGGAGGCCCGGGTGAACGAACCGGCCCGGTGTACGGCCAGGAAAGTGCGCAACAGCGTCAGGTCCACGGGTCCCCCGTCTCGTGTCCCCCGACCACTCCCGAGAGCCGGGGACCTCACGTGATCTTGCCCGAGTGCCCGGTCAGCCCCGGCCGGCGGCAGCCAGGGCCCGCAGCACGTCGGCGACGAGATCCTCGGTGTCCTCGCAACCCGCCGAGAATCTGACGAACCCCTCGGGCACATCGTTCCCGGCCCAGCGCGCGCGGCGCTCGGCCATGCTGTGTACACCACCGAAGCTGGTGGCGTCGGCGACCAGTTCGAGTGCGGCCAGAAAACGCCGGGCGGTGTCCGCGTCGGCGAGCGTGAAGCCCACGACGCAGCCGAACCGCCGCATCTGCCGGGTGGCCTGCGGGTGGGCCGGATCACCCGCGAGCCCGGGGTGGCGCACGTCGGCGACCTCGGCGCGCCCGACCAGCGCCTGGGCGATGGCCAGGGCGTTGGCCGCCTGCCGGTCCACCCGCAACTGGAGGGTGGCCAGCGAGCGATGCGCCAGCCAGGCTTCCATCGGCCCGGGGATCGCGCCGGTGAGCGAGCGCCAGGAACGTACCCGGTCGGCGAGTTCGGCGTCCGCGCAGGCGACGTAGCCGAGCAGGACGTCGCTGTGTCCGGTCAGCGCCTTGGTGCCGCTGGCCGCCGAGATGTCCGCACCGAGGGCGAGCGGGAGTTGGCCGAGCGGGGTGGCCAGCGTGTTGTCCACGGCGACCAGGGCGCCCGCGCGGTGCGCGAGTTCGGCGATCCGCTCGATGTCGCAGACGTCCAGGCCCGGGTTGCTCGGGGTCTCCAGCCAGACCAGGTCGGCGCTGGAGACGGCCCGTTCGAGCTGGTCGCCGGCGGTCGGGACGAGGCGTACGGTGACCCCGCGTGCGGCGAGGTGCTCGCCGACCGTGCGGGTGGCCGGGTAACCGTCCGAGGGGAGCACGACCACCTCGCCGGGTGCGGTGAGGCCGAGCAGGACGGCGGAGATCGCGGCCATCCCGGATGCGAACACGACCGTGTCGGCGGCGCCTTCGAGGGCGCCGATCGCCGTCTCCAGGCCGACCCAGGTCGGGTTGGCGTAACGCCCGTACTGGTAGGGCCCGGTGGGCTCGCCGGGCAGGTGGTAGGTGCCGGCGAACACGGGTCCGGGCAGGAAGGGGTCGCCCGGGACGCGGCCCGGGCTACCGGCCCGGACCGCGCGAGTCCCGTCGCTCCATGCGCTGTTCACTGCGACTCCTTCGCTGCCCCTGTCGCTGCCCCTGTCGCTGCCTCTGTGTTGTGCGCGGAGTGCCATGGCTCACGTTTCACGTGAAACCACTCGAGGTGTGTGCTCAGTCGCGGTCCAGGATCAGGTTCAGGAACCAGCTGACCAGGCCGATCACCAGGGCGGCGAGCAGCGCGTGGCCGAAGCCGTGGATGTGGAACTCGAAGTTCAGTTTGTTGGAGATCGCCTGGGTGACGTAGAGCATCAGCGCGTTGATCACAAACGTGATCAACCCCAGAGTCAGCACGAACAGCGGTAGTGAGAGCAGCTTGACGATCGGTTTGATTACCGTGTTGACGATGCCGAAGATGAGCGCGACGACAACTATCGTCTTGGCCTTGGTGCCGGCCGAGGCGCCGTCGGCGAGGTCGATTCCGGACACGAACCAGCTGGCGAACCAGATGGCGAGTGCGTTGGCCACAAGTTTGACGATCAGGCTTTTCATATCTTGATGCTGGCACCCGGCGGGTCTCTCCCGCTCGCGCCCGGCGAGAAAGTCTGTCCGTGTCGGTAAGGAGTTGGTCACACATGAAGGTCTTTCGGCTCGATGACCTGGACGCGGAGCGTGCGTTCGAGAAGGGTGCCTACCTGAGGTTTCTCAACGAGCGGAACTTCTCGATGGGTCTGTACGCGTTGGAGCCGGGCGAGACCGACACCCAGAAGCCGCACCGGCAGGACGAGGCGTACGTGGTGATCAGCGGGCGGGCCACGCTGACCGTGGGCAACGAGTCGACGGATGTCGCGCGTGGGAGTGTGGTGTACGTACCGGCGCAGGTGGCGCACCACTTCCATCGGGTGACGGAACCGCTGCGGGTGCTGGTGTTCTTCTCGCCGCCGGAGTCGTGAGGGGGACGTACGGGCCGGCTCGCACCGGCCCGGATCGGCGGGGGCCCGTGTACGACAATCGCTTCACGGGATCCGACGATCGGGAGTACGGCTGATGGCGCTGCGCGACGAACTCTGGGCCGGGATCGAGGACGTCTACGCGGCGATCCTCGACCACCCCTTCATCCACGGGCTGACCGACGGCACGCTGCCGCGCGAGGCGTTCCGGCACTATGTGGTGCAGGACTCGCACTACCTGCGCGACTACGCGAAGGCGCTCGCGGTGTGCGCGGCCAAGGCGCCGGACGAGGCGACGACCGTACAGTTCGCGAACGATGCGGCCGGGGCGATCGCGGCGGAGCGGTCGCTGCACGAGGGCTTCATGGTCGACTTCGGCAGCTCGGTGGCCGCCGCGACGGCGACCGAGCCGGTATTGCCGAGTACGCGGGCATATGTCAGCTACCTGATGGCCACGGTGCACAACGGCTCGTTCGCGGAGGGCGTGGCGGCGGTGCTGCCGTGCTACTGGATCTACGCCCGGGTGGGTGACGCACTGCTGGCCAAGGGCTCGCCGGACGAGCTGTACGCGCGGTGGATAGCCACGTACGGCGCCGAGGAGTTCCAGGAGACGGTCCGCGCGGTGCTCGACCTGGTGGACCGGATCGGCGAGGACCTCTCGGTGCGGGAACGGGCCCGGATGGTGGAACACTTCACCACCACCGCGCGCTACGAATGGATGTTCTGGGACGCCGCCTGGCGCGGGGAGCGTTGGCCGGTCTGAGCGCGCCGGGTCGCGTGCCGGGTGGGGCGCCGGGTCGCGTGCGCGCGGACCGGAACCGGTCCGCCCGGGTACGACGTGTCCTCCCGGGGAATGTGGTCCCCGGGTAGGTACGTCTCGCGTGGGTTCGCGTGACTTGGGGGTTGGACGATGGAGAGTTGGCCGCGATGGGCGCGCGTCGGCGTGCCGGTACTGGCGCTGGTACTGCTGTGCTGGTTGCTGATCTGGCTGTTCTCGGCGTTCCTGATGTTGATCGTCAAGGGTGTCGTGGGGCTGGCCGTCGTGGTCGGGATGATCGTGCTCGTGCGCACCGCGGCGGGTGAGCGGGGACCGCGCGAGCCGCTCGACTGAACCGGCGGACCCGGCGAACTCGATCGACCGAACCCGGCGCTGGTCGTGCGGGCGGCGGTGTGCGAGGGTTGGGGCGCACCACACGGAGATACACGGGAGCTCGGGGCACCGGGCTGAGAGGGCGCTGAGGCCGCGCCGACCGCAGAACCTGACCGGGTAATGCCGGCGTAGGGAGCCTTTCCATGACCACGCACGACACTTCGCTGCCCGCTGCCGCTGCTTCTGCTTCTGCTTCGCAGGGGGTCACCAGCGGGCCGATTTCACCCGCCCACCACCGCGGTTATGTCCCCGGTTCGCGCGAGGATCTGCGCGTACCGGTTCGCACGGTGCATCTGACCAACGGCGAGACGGTTCGCCTGTACGACACGTCCGGCCCGTACACGGATCCCGCCTTCGAGGTGGACGTCCGGCGCGGGCTGCCCGCGTTGCGGGAGGCGTGGATCGAGGAGCGCGGCGACACGGTCCGGTACGACGGCCGGATCGCGGAGTTGACCCCGGCCGGCTTCGCGGTACCCGGCGCGGGGGCCCGGCCGCGGCGCGCCTCGGGGACCGGGGCGGTGACCCAACTCGCCTACGCCCGGCGGGGGTTGGTCACCCCGGAGATGGAATTCGTGGCCATCCGCGAGGGGCTCGCGCCGGAGCTGGTCCAGGACGAGATCGCGGCCGGGCGAGCGGTGCTGCCGGCCAACATCAACCACCCCGAGATCGAGCCGATGGTGATCGGGAAGAACTTCCTGGTCAAGGTGAACGCCAATATCGGCAACTCGGCGGTGTCCTCGTCGATCGAGGAGGAGACCGACAAGCTGGTGTGGGCGATCCGGTGGGGCGCGGACACCGTGATGGACCTGTCCACCGGCAAGGACATCCACACGACGCGCGAGTGGATCGTGCGCAACTCGCCGGTCCCGATCGGCACGGTGCCGCTGTACCAGGCGCTGGAGAAGGTGAACGGGAAGCCCGAGGAACTCACCTGGGAGCTTTACCGGGACACCGTGATCGAGCAGTGCGAGCAGGGCGTCGACTACATGACGGTGCACGCGGGCGTGCTGCTGCGCTACGTACCGCTGACCGCGCGCCGCAAGACCGGGATCGTCTCGCGCGGCGGCTCGATCATGGCCGCGTGGTGTCTGGCGCACCACCAGGAGAACTTCCTCTACACACACTTCGCCGAACTGACCGAGATCCTGCGGGCGTACGACGTGACCTACTCGCTGGGTGACGGGCTGCGGCCGGGGTCGATCGCCGACGCCAACGACGCGGCGCAGTTCGCCGAGTTGGAGACGCTGGGCGAACTGGGCCGGATCTCCCGGTCGATGGACGTACAGGTGATGATCGAGGGCCCGGGGCACGTTCCGATGCACAAGATCAAGGAGAACGTCGACCTCCAGCAACGCATCTGCGACGAGGCGCCGTTCTACACGCTGGGCCCGCTGACCACGGACGTGGCGCCGGGCTACGACCACATCACGTCGGCGATCGGCGCGGCGATGATCGGCATGTGGGGCACGGCGATGTTGTGCTACGTGACGCCGAAGGAGCACCTGGGGCTGCCGGACCGGGACGACGTCAAGGCGGGCGTGATCGCGTATCGGATCGCCGCCCATGCCGCCGACTTGGCGAAGGGGCACCCGGGCGCACAGGCATGGGACGACGCGCTCTCGGATGCACGGTTCGAGTTCCGCTGGCAGGACCAGTTCGACCTGGCGATGGACCCGGACACGGCACGGGCGTACCACGACGCGACGCTGCCGGCCGAGCCGGCGAAGACGGCCCACTTCTGCTCGATGTGTGGGCCGAAGTTTTGTTCGATGAAGATCTCCCAGAAGATCCGTGACGAGCACGGCGACGGCTCCAGCGCCGTCCGGACCGACTTCGACGCCGAGGCGCTGGCCGGCATGCAGGCCAAGTCCGAGGAGTTCGCCGCCCACGGCAACCGGGTCTACCTGCCACTGGCGGACTGACGCTCCAGCGCATGGGCGAGCCCTCTCCCGGATGCGGGGGAGGGCTCGCCGCTGGACAGGACCAACCTGCCCCGGTTTCTGCATTTTGCAGCCAGTAATGCCGATGCCAGAGTGCAGATATGACAGCGCTTACCATCCGGGATGTCCCTGACGATCAGATCCAGATCCTGAAGTTCCGCGCCGCCCAGGCCGGCAAGTCGCTCCAGGCATTCATGCGAGACCTGATCGCAAGGGAAGCGTCCAAGTCCACGATGGCGGAGATGATGGAGCGGTTGAACCGGGAGACCGCCGCCCGCGTCAGTGCCACCGACATTGTCGCTGCCATCGACGAGGGACGAGCAGGGCGTTGATCGCTATCGACCGTTCCGCTCTGGTGCCGGCTCTCACGGCCCACAGCCCCGATGGCGAACTCGTCCGGAGCCGGGTGGCCGAGGCGGGGGTGCGTGCCAAGTCGGCGAAGTTCGCGGCGTCGGGCGGGCGCGTGTATTTGCCGCCGGCCGACTGAGGCGGTTCGCCGGTCGGCTGGGGCCCCGGCCTTCGAGCGTTCGAAGGCCGAGGCCGGGCGTCCGGCCGTCACGCGTTACGGCGTCGCGAGCTTGGTACCGCTTCGACCTGATCGATCGGGAACGAGGCCCGTCGCCCGTCACTCAGGTCCACCGTGACGTCGCCGCCGACTACGTCCACGGACACGACGTGACCCGAACCGATCTGGTCGCCGTCGGAGTGGTACGTGTGCACGAAGTCCCCAACGGTGAAAGGGAAGTCCGCAGTCACTCCGCCTCCTCACCCGGCAGGAACGGGGGTTCCGCCCACTCGGCCACCGCGCCCAGGCGGCAACCGACTTGCTCAAGATCGGCCAACAGCGCGAACCATGCGGGCCCGTCGGCGGGTTGCACGGTCGCGAGCATGCCTTGGTCCACCGCGCACAGTTCCGTGAGCACGCCGTCCGGCCGCGTGGACATGTCTTCCCTGCCGACGTACCGAACACTCTGATGCAGGATCGGCGGCGGAGGCCGAAGAATCACCAAGTCCCCGACCCGGCAGGCGAATTCGATCCCGCTCCGGAGTCGCAGGTGAACCACCCGGCCCTGCACGTCCATCAGCACACCCTCACGACCCGAGTACGCATCGCGACACCACGCATGCCGATACCGCTCGAAGAACGCTCGGCCCCGGTCGATGTCCTCCTGCGTACTCCCCGACAGCCGCTGCCGCGTGGTCACCGCGTACTCCGTCCACCCGGGTGCAGCGCCCGAAACCGTACCGACAACCGCCAGGCCCGCCACCACCGAAGCGGGCGGGGCCGCCGCACCGGCGCCGGGGGCGAGGCGACCGAGGAAGTGCCGGTAGCCGGCCCGTCGACCCAGGTCCGAACCAGCAGGGTCAGCTGCTCGTCCTGCTGGCCGCGATCCACCACCACCGGAGCGTGCGCCGAACGGCATCGGGTCCACCCGAATTGATCTGTCATCGTAGGTACGTGTCCTTTCTGTTGGGGGCACGCCGGGGGTGGGGTCCACTTTCCAGGTCGAGCCCCACCCCCTTCGCCCGTCGCCTGTCGACCGGGCAGACCGCGCTCTGATTCCCGCCGCCTCGGCACCCGCGCGTAGGCCATGCCGTCGATGACGGCCACCGGGACGACTCGGACGCCCGGTCGGGTACCGCGCTCAGGTTGGGTCTTGAGGGCGTCCAGCAACCGGCAACCCTCGGGGTTCGGCGCGAACGCGTTGAATTTCACGTGCTGTTCCCTTCACTCGCACGAGTACCGGGGCAACTCCCAGGGCGACCGAACGCAGACGAAGCGGACACACCTGACACGTGTGACAACACGCCGTGAAAGGGGAGTTGCTATCAGTTAGCGTGCTCCAGATCCAGCCATCATGCAAGCCGCTTCATCAAAGTGAGGTTGCACTTCTGAGAAATCATGCGCCGGGTAACCAGGCCACGCCACACTGTGCGCACGACTGCCGAAAGGGGTAACCATGGCTGCGATCCCAACCGTGCGCCGCCGCATGCTTGGCTTGGAGTTGCGCAAGCTTCGGGAGGGGCGCGACCTGACATCCGAGGACGCTTCCACCCGGATGGGTTGGCACCCGACGAAGATGTCCCGCCTCGAAGGCGGGCGCTCCGGCGTCCGCCCGACCGAACTGACGCGGCTGCTCGATGTATACGGAGTCGACGACCATGACGTCCGCGAAGGGTTGGCGGATCTGGCGAAGAACTCCAAGGTGCGTGTGTGGTGGACGCCGTACAACGACGTACTGACGCAGCGGTATTCGAACTTCATCGTGTTCGAAGCCGAGGCAGTCTCGGCCCGTAGCTTCCAACAGTCGCTCATCCCTGGGTTGCTACAGACGCCGGATTACGCGCGAGCAGTTACCCGGGCGTTGGAACCAGCCTTGACGGCTGCCGAAGTGAACGCGCTCGTCGATGTCCGCATCCAGCGGCAAAGTGCCGCGTTCAACCGGGAGGACCCTCTCAAGCTCTGGTGCATCCTTGATGAGTCGGCGCTACGCCGAAAGGTGGGCGGGTCGGCGACCATGCGGAAGCAGTTGAACCGCCTACTCGAAGCCGCCGAGCAACCACACGTCACGTTCCAAGCGTTGACGTATTCAGCGGGCGCACACGCCGGGTTACTGGGGTCGTTCGTGCACTTGGAGTTCCCGGTCAAGGGGGATCTCGACCTGGTGTACCTCGAAGGGCCGACGAGTAGTCTCTACCTCGAAAGAGACGATGATCTGACGACGTACGGCCACGCCTTCGACTTGCTTCGTGCGTCGGCATCAGACGTGGAGCAGTCTCGAGACCTGGCACTTGAGATCGTTAAGGACATGACGTGACGCACAACGAGAACGAATATCCCTTCGTGTGGCGGAAGAGCACGTACAGCGGAGCCCAAGGCGACTGCGTCGAAGTGGCCGACGCCTTCCGGGGCATCGTTCCCGTCCGCGACAGCAAAGACCCGAGCGTCGGCCACTTGATGATCGGTGCGGCAGCGTGGACGACACTCACTGCTGCGCTCCGGGGCTGACCACACCCGGCGAACCGGAAGCCCTGTCTGCCCCGTTCAGGCGGATTGCGGCAAACGAACATCAAGTATGACAACGCTGCGCACGGCGCTCTCAGTACCCAAGACTCCGCAAGTTTCATGACAGCGAAGACGGAATGAATAGGGGAACTGTGAACCAGGACATTGTTTCGGACTGGTACAAGTCAAGTTACTCGGATTCCGGGGCCAACTGTGTGGAAACCGCGTCGATCAAGTCTGGTGCGCGGGCAGTCCGTGACTCGAAGGACCCAGGCGTCGGTCACCTCGTTGTCGACGCCTCCTCTTGGGCGGCCCTGACAGCCGCTTTGGGCTCATAGCGCACACCGGATGCCCCGTCATCTTCCCGAGCGAGGGTGGCGGGGCTTTCGCGAGCTCTGTGTTCAGTGAGGTTCGAACGATCCACGCGAGGCGTGCGCAGGATGTGATGCAGGTGATCGAGGTGCTGACCGCCAGGTTGCCCATGTCCAACTAGGGCAAGGTGCTTTGCATTTCGTCGCCCGTACCGATGCCCGGAATCACCTGCCACATGCTGACGGCGGCGGATATGTGCTTGAGGCTGTGTGCCCGATCGTCCAGTCAGCGGATCGGACGATCTTGGGCTACATGATCCACGTCTGACCGGGCACGCGGTTGCGACACCGATGATCAAGCGGCGAGGGCTGACAACTGCCGGCCGTGGGTAGGTTGCGAAGCGAGAGTCAGATGCGAGAGCGGTTGTCGGCAGCGTTCCAAGCAACTCGGAACGAAGGGATCGAAGGTGGCTCGGACCATCGCATGGCGCAAGTCCTCCCACAGCGGAGATCAAGGCGACTGTATCGAAGTGGCCGACGGCTTCCTGGGCATCGTTCCCGTCCGCGACAGTAAGGACCCGAGCGCCGGCTACTTGGTGATCGGCTCGGCAGCGTGGACGGTGCTCATCGGCGCGCTCCGAGGCTGACCCCACCCAGCGAACTGGGGGCGCGGTCAATCCTGTTCGGGAGAGGCGATGGAACTTCCTCAAAGTTCGTGGACTTGGCGCACATCGACCTACACCAACGCCGAAAGCAGCTGTGTTGAAGTAGCCCCGATCGGGAGTGCTGTTACCGCCGTGCGGGACAGCAAGGATCGGGCGCGAGGTTTCATAGTCATTCCTCCCATCTCGTGGCGCGCACTCACAGACTCGGCGCGACACTGGCCTCGGACAAGTCAGTTCCGAGCGGTTCGGAACGAAGGGAGCGAAGAGTGACTCGGACCATGGCATGGCGTAAGTCCGCTCATAGCGGCGACCAAGGGAACTGCGTCGAGATTGTCGATGGCTATGCGGTTGTCCCGGTGCGAGACGGCAAGGATCCGGGCCTTGGGTATCTGACGTTCTCTCACGTGTCGTGGTCGTCCCTTACCGGCGCGCTGCGGCTCGACGTCTGAGCTTGGTGTCCTGTCGCAGTGCAACTGGCGGATTCCCACTCGTTCTCATCCGAATTGCCGGGATTCTCGGCTGACCGCCGAACCGAGGTTCGTTCGTCGAACCTCCACCGGCCCGGTCCCATCAGCACCTTGGGCCGCACATGGAACATCTGGGCAGGGGATACGGTGACGACGTGACGGAGACGCTGCCCGGTGATGTGGCCTTCGTGCTGGAGGCCCTCCTCGGCGAGGAGGATCCCGTTCACGTCGCACTTCGCCGGCAGGTGCCGCACATTCGTGTGCGAGAACGCTGCACGTGTGGTTGCGGCACCGCATACTTCGATCTCGACACGGAAGCGGTGGAGCCGGCGCCGTCTGGGCCGAGCACCGTGGTGGCGGCCGAGGCCCTGATCTTTACGGAGGATGGAGAGTGTCCCGGCGAGGTCCTGGTCTTCGCGCAGGGTGGCTACCTGTCGTGGCTGGAGGTCTGTTCTTGGAGCGACGACATCGAGGTAACGCTGGCCACCGCTCAACGGTCGCTGCGCCCTTGATACCCGCCCTTCATTGGGGGCTGGTTCCGCTTCTGACCCGAGGCAGTCGGCACGCGACCCACCCGGGATTCCGCAAAACCCGGATGCGCCCTGGTGGGCTTTCCCGGATCGACGCCGGATGTCGTGCTGCTGGAGAACCTCGGCGGAGCTTCCTACGTTGAAGGAGACGGTGCGGCACCCTTCACCGGTGGGTTCGAGCGCATCCGCGCGGCGGCCCTGCCGGTGGAGGACTCGATTGCACTCGTCGGAGGCCGACCTCCCATGAACCGGCGTGTCAGACGGCGAGTGCGTGGCGCTGGGGGACCAACTGGTCGCTTCCGTCGGACAGTTGCCGGTTGCTCGGCCCGGACGTCACTGGCCCGTCGGCGCACAGCATCGGCCGCCTTGGCGCGAGCCGAGCGTGGCTCAAGTTCTCCTCCCGGCGGACCAGGACCTCGGGGCGTGGGGTGTTCGGTCACGCCGGCTGCGGTTTCGGGGTCGGCCGCTACCGTGCTATCCCGCGTTGCTTGGCGAGAGTCGCTGCGTAATCCGGTCGAAGAGTTCCGACAGCGGTTCGCCGATGTCCCGGCCGAACTCGGTCAGTCCGTAGGTGACCTGGGGTGGCGTCGTCGGCTCGACCTCTCGCCAGACCAGGCCGTCCTGGACCAGCGCGCGCAGGGTCTGGGCGAGCATCTTCTCGCTGATGCCCCGGATGCTCTCGCGCAGCTCGAAGAACCGAAGGTCCTTGTTCCGCAAGGAGATCAACACCCAGACGCCCCACCTGCTGGTCACATGGTCGACCACGTCGCGCGCGGGGCAGTCGGTGTGAAACACCTCATACGGCTCCGCTGCCTCGGCCCGTGTGTGCTGCGCGCTTCCCGTCACGTGATGAGCTTACCCCGAGGTATGTCCTTACCAAGAGTTAGCCCGGCTCCTACCGTCAAGGCCACATAGAACATCTGACAAGGAGCAGCACATGATCGTGGTAACCGGGGCTACCGGAAATGTGGGCCGGCCGTTGACCCAGGCACTGGCCGAGGCGGGCCGGAAGGTGACGGCGGTGTCGCGCCACGCGGCGGCGGTGCCGGACGGCGTCCGCCACGTGGTGGCCGACCTGGCCGAGCCGGTCTCCCTCGAACCCGCGCTGACCGGGGCGGATGCGCTTTTCCTGCTGCTGTCCGGCGATCTGCACGCCGCCGGAGCCAACCCGGCCGACATCATCGGCCAGGCTGCGGCGTGTGGGGTCCGCCGGGTCGTCCTGCTCTCCACACTGGGCGTGGCGACCAGGCCCTTCGGCGCGACGCGGATCGCGATGCGCGCCCTGGAGGACGTGCTGCGGGAGTCCGGCCTGGAGTGGGCCATCCTGCGGCCGGGCGGCTTCGCCTCCAACGCTCTGTGGTGGGCCGAGTCCATCCGGGCGGAGCAGGTCGTCGCCGCTCCCTTCGGCGATGTCGGGGTGCCGATCATCGACCCGGCGGACATCGCCGAGGTCGCGGCGGCCTGCCTGCTGGACGACCGGCACACCGGCAGCGTGTACGAGCTGACCGGCCCGGCGGTGATCACGCCGCGCGGGCAGGCGCAGGCCATCGCCGCCGCGCTGGGCTCGCCGGTGCGGTTCCACGAGCTCACCCGCGACGAGGCCAAGGCCGGCATGGCCCGGAGCATGCCGGCCGAACTCGCCGACGACACCCTGGACATCCTCGGTGCCCCGAACCCGGCCGAACTGCGCGTCAGCCCGGACGTCCAGCGGGTCCTCGGCCGCGCCCCGCGCTCGTTCGCGGACTGGGCCGCCCGCAATATCGCCGCGTTCCGCTGAACCTGGTCAGCGCCGCCGGAACCGCTCGGCGTGCTCGGCGATCCCACTGATGGGCCGGTCGTAGCGGACGGACTGCGGTACCGGCCGCAAGGTCGCACGGAATCCCCGATCCGTTCGGCAACGTGATCGGCATCGACGGCTTCCGCCCTCCACCGAAGGGGGTCCCCGCGCCTCCGCCCCGCCATCTTCCCCAGCGAGGGTGGCGGGGCTTCTCCGACCCCGTTTTGGGCGTATGCCACGATCAGGCGCCGACGGCTCGCACGAGGTCGGTCACGCCCACGGTTCGGGATTCGACCCTCGGCCTCCCGAGTCCGCGCCTCCACCCGGTCGTGAGTCTCTCGGACGGCGGCTTCGATCCTGAGTCGAAGGCTCTTTGCCCACGTGAGGACGACCAGGGCCATGTCCCATGCGGGCGTGGCTTCGATCTCCTCGCCAGGCGGCACCGCTCGGCGATCCCGCGAGCTCATTCGGGCCGATTCTTCGTTGTGGGCCCGGGTGGCGGATGATCGGGTTCGTTGGGTTCGACGCCGTCGTGACGTCGAGGCCGGTTCATCGAACACCTGCTCGTCACCATCGAATCGGGAGCTTCGCGTGACCGAACGTCCGTATGTCCTGCTCTCCTTCGCCGCGTCCTTGGACGGATACATAGACGATGCGACCGACCGGCGGCTGTTGTTGTCGAACGACGAGGACTTCGCCCGGGTCGACGAGGTCCGTGCCGGGTGTGACGCGATCCTGGTGGGGGCGACGACCATTCGCCGGGACAATCCGCGGTTGCTCGTTCGCTCGGCCGCGCACCGTGAGGCGCGCGTGGCGCGTGGGCTGACGGAGAGCCCGATCAAGGTGATGTTGTCGAGTACGGGCGATCTCGACCCCGGCGCGGCGTTCTTCACCGCCGGTGACGTGGACAAGGTGGTCTACTGCTCCGGCGAGGGCGTCGAGAAGGCGCGTGACCGGGTCGGCGCGATTGCCGCCGTCGTGGACGCGGGATCGCCGCTGTCCTTGGAAACGGTCCTGGCGGATCTGCATGGGCGTGGGGTGCGCCGGCTGATGGTGGAGGGTGGCGGCCATGTCCACACCCTGTTCCTCCAGGCCGGGTTGGTCGACGAGATCCACGCGGTGTTCGCGCCGTTCTTCGTGGGGGACGCGACGGCGCCACGCTTCGTGAACCCCGGCGTGTTTCCGCATGACGCGGGCCATCGCATGCACCTGGCCGAGACCCGGCAGATCGGTGACTGCGTGTTGCTGCGCTACCTGACGGGAGGCGCCCCCGATGCCTGAAACCGTGCCGGCAGACGAGCGGTGGTTGCGATACACGGTCGAGCTGTCGCGGAACTGCCCTCCGTCGACATCCGCGTTCTCGGTTGGTGCGGTCGTGGTCGGCGCGGATGGCAGTGTGCTCGCGGACGGATACTCGCGCGAAGGCGACCCGCTCGACCATGCCGAGGAGGCGGCGCTGACCAAGCTGGGAGAGCAGGATCCCCGGTTGCGGTCCGCGACGATGTACAGCTCGCTGGAGCCGTGCAGCGTCCGCGCGTCGCGCCCGCGCAGTTGCACCGAGTTGATCCTGCGGGCGGGCATCCCCAGGGTGGTGTTCGCGTGGCGCGAGCCGTCGCTGTTCGTGGACTGCGAGGGCGCCGAACTGCTGCGCGCCGCAGGGGTGGAGGTGGTCGAGATGCCCGCGCTCGCCGGACTGGTGCGCGCGGTGAATGCCCATCTGCTCGCCGGCTCCTGAGGACGACGTGTTCAACGGCATCCGCACCATCATGATCTTCGCTGAAGACCCCGAGAAGTCGGCCCGCTGGTGGGGAGGTGTGCTCGACGCCGAGGTTCATCTCGACGTCGACGGCAGCTCCGTGTACGCGTGGCTGGACGTGGCCGGTGTCGAGTTCGGCTTCCACCCGCTGGACGAGAAGCGCAACCGGCGCGGCGGCAGCCCGGTGCCGTACTGGTCGGTCGACGACGTCGATGCCGTACGCCGGTGTCTGCCGGATGCCGGATGTACGCACCACCGAGGCCCCCTCGATGTCGGCGACGGCACCGGCCGCAAGGTCGCACAGATCACCGATCCATTCGGCAACGTGATCGGCATCGACGGATTCTGACCTCCACGGAAGGGGTCGCGCGCCACTGGCCGCCCACCCGGCTCACGCCGACCACACCCACACGGGTGAGCTCCGACTCCGTGCGAGGGCCACCGGCACCACCGGAAGCCCTCGGCGCACGACACCTGGCTCAGGCAGTCTCGGAGCCCGCCGCGTAGCGTGGAGGGGGAGGAGATGAGGGTCATGACCGGACAGGTATTGACCGAGGTCGGTGCGGTCGTCGCGGCCGAGCGGGAGGGCGACCTCGTCGCGGCCTATCGCGAGCTTGTCGCCCTTCCGCTGCCCGATGGGCTGCTGCGCACCGAGTTGCTGGGCGGACAGGACGGGCACTGGCGTATTCAGACGTTGTGGCGGGACCGCGCTGCCCTGGACGCCATGCGCGCGTCCCCGGAGGGCCCGGCAGCGCCCCGGCTCTTTCGTGAAGTCGGCGCCGACCCCGTGCTCGCGTTGTTCGACGTCAAGGTCCACCACCTCACGTTCGGTGAACCGAGCTGAATCCTTGACCGACCGACCGACCGACCGACGCCGCCGGACGGACGCAGCCGCGGCCTTCGCGCGCTCGAAGCGCGAGGTCGCTCGGCCGATCGCTCCTCATCTTTCCTTCGGTGCCCGCCCGGCGGCTGCGCTCTGTTCAGGCCCGGACGAGAGCCAGGACGTCGTCCCGTAGCGCGTCGACGGCCGCTTGGTCACGGGCCTCGACGTTGAGTCGTAGGAGTGGTTCGGTGTTGGAGGGGCGGAGGTTGAACCAGCGGCCGGCGCCCAGGTCCACGGTCAATCCGTCGAGGCGGTCCGTGGTGACGCCGTCGAATCGGCGGTAGGCCGACTCGACTTCGTCGAGCTTGGCGGGGATGTCGCCGACCACGGTGTTGATCTCGCCCGAGGTGGCGTATCGGGAGTATGCGGCAAGGAGTTCGGACAGCGGCCGGTCCTGCTCTCCCAGCGCGGCAAGCACGTGCAGGGCGGTCAGCATGCCCGTGTCCGCGCGCCAGAAGTCGCGGAAGTAGTAGTGGCCGGAGTGTTCGCCACCGAAGACCGCGTCGTGCGCGGCCATCTCGGCCTTCATGTACGAGTGGCCGACGCGCGAGCGGATCGGGGTGCCGCCGTGCTCGCGGATGATCTCGGCCGCGGCGGCGGAGGTGATCACGTTGTGTACGACCGCCGAGCCCGGCCGGCGGGCCAACTCGCGTGCGGCGACCAGGCCGACGATCGCGGAGGGCGGTACGGCGTTGCCGCGCTCGTCGACGAAGAAGCACCGGTCGGCGTCGCCGTCGAAGGCCAGGCCGATGTCGGCGCCGCTCGCGCGTACCTTCGCCTGGAGGTCGAGGAGGTTCTTGGGCTCCAGCGGGTTGGCCTCGTGATTGGGGAAGGTGCCGTCCAGTTCGAAGAACAGCGGCACCAGGTCGACGGGCAGGTCGGCGAAGACCGCCGGCACGGTGTGTCCGGCCATGCCGTTCCCAGCGTCCACGACTGCCTTGAGCCGTCGGCTCGCGGTGAGGTCGACGAGGGAGTTGAGGTGGTCGGCGTAGTCGGCGAGCAGGTCGCGGGTCGTGGTGGTGCCCGGCTCGGCGGCGGTGGCGGGGATGTCGTCGGCCGCCAACCAGGCCCGGATCTCGCCCAGTCCGGTGTCCTCGCCCACGGGCGCGGCACCGGCCCGGCAGAGCTTGATGCCGTTGTCCCTGGCGGGGTTGTGGCTGGCGGTGATCATCACGCCGGGGATGTCCAGGCTGCCGCTGGCGAAGTACAGGTAGTCGGTGGAGCCGAGCCCGGCGTCGACGACGTCGGCCCCGGCCCGGTTGGCGCCGGCCGCGAACGCCTGGGCGAGGTCGGGGGAGGTCGCGCGCATGTCGCGGGCGATGACGATTCGCCTCGCGCCGGTGAGTCGGACGAACAGGGCTCCGACCTTGCCGGCGATGTCGGTGTCGAGCTGGACGGGTACCTCGCCACGGATGTCGTACGCCTTGACCAGTCGCGAATAGTCGGGCATGGAGCCTTCCTTCCGGGAGTTGGGCTCGTCGAACGAGACACTACCGACGGTGGTCATTCGAACACAGCTGCCGGGCGGCCGTCATCGGGTCCTGTGCGGAGGCCGGAGCGCCGACACCGGGGTTGAGGCTCGTCGTCGCGGGGACCGTAAACGACCCGTTCGACCTGTAGCGTGGGGGCGGGCCGAGATCCTGGAGGAGATATACACCCCGAGTACCTTGCCCTGATCGAGGAGTTGCGCAGGTCCGCCCCGTCGAACGTCAAGATTGAAATCTCCGGCGACACCGTGATCATGCAGAGGCCCCCGTCCGCCATCCACGAGCGGAACCTCTCCGTCGTCCGACGCCAGTTCGAGGCGCATGCACCGGTCGGCTATCTGCCCACGGGGAATATGGACCTGAGCTCTCCCCAGGTGGCGAAGCTCCGAAATCCCGACCTCACCTACCTCCCGGAAGACGCCCTGGTCACCACGGAGAACCAGGTCCCTGCCGAGCTCGCGCTGATCGCCGTCGAGATCGTCTCGCCCTCGAACCCCGAGAACGACTGGGTGGGGAAGCTCCGCGATTACCCACTCATGCAGATCCCGCTCTATCTGCTGGTGGACGCCGCCCGGAAGAGCGTCACGCTCTTCCGCGAGCCTGAAGCGGGTCGATATCGGATGCGAGAAGACGCCGACTTCGGGGAAGAAGTCCATATCCCCGAGCCTTTCGGGTTCGTCCTCGACACGTCGGTGCTGCTGCCCTATTGAGTCGACGGGTCATCGGGCGGGGCCCGGGACTCCACGTATGGCGAAGGAAGGCGACGAATGATGGAGCTCGGCACCATGGCCGATCTGACGGCCAACCTCACTCCGGAGCAGCGCGCGCGGATCGACGCGATCAAGGCGGAAATGGTCGCCGCCGAACGCCAGGACCGGGCCGCCCGGCGTGCCCGGCATATGCGGGCCGCCCGGTCCTGGGACTACGAGGGGTGGCAGCGCCTTCACGACGCCGAGAAGCGGGGCGAAGGGTGAGCCGATAACTGGGCTCAGCCCGCCGAGTCCTTGGTGAGCCGGGTCGAGGTCGGGACCTCGTCCACCTCCACCTCGATGCGGACGGCTTCCTCCCTGGGCGCACTGCCGTTGGGCTCCGGCTTTGTGGCGGCCAGGAGTTGGCGGGCGATGCCCAGACCCGTGCCGCCCATGGTGAGGGCCTTCGCGAAGAGGTCGCTCATGCCGTCGCCGCCGTTGAGCAGGACCATGTGGTCGATGTTGCCGAAGGCTTCGGCGCCCGCCCGGACGATCTCCGGCCAGTTTTCGGCGAGTTGCTGGGCGACGACCGCTTCCTGGTTTTCGGCGAGGGCTGCGGCTCGGGCTGCGATGGCTGCCGCTTCGGCCAGGCCCTTTGCCTTGGCCGCCTCCGCCTCGGCCTTCCCGGTGGCGAGTGTGGCCTCCGCGGCGGCCAGGCCGCGGACCTTGACCGCCTCCGCCTCGGCGATCGCGGCCAGTTCCGTCTCGCGTGCATTCGCCTCGGCCGCCGAGATGCGGGCGTCCCGTTCGGCCTGGGCCCGGGTGCGGGTCTCGTACGCCCGCGCGTCGGCCGGCTTGCGTACGTCGGCCTGGAGCTGCTGCTCGCGCCGCATGGCCTCCAACTCGGCCACCCGGGTCTCCTGGACCACCACCTCCTGCTTGGCGGCGGCGTCGGCCAGCGGTCCCGCCTGCCGGGAGCGCGCCGTCGCCTCGTCCCGCTCGGCCTGGTAGCCCGCCTGCTGGATCTCGCTGTCCCGAGTCGCCTGCGCCATCCGCGCCTTGGCGTCCTGTTCGGCCTCGGTGGCCTTGCGGGTGGCCAGTGCCTCGGCGATCCGCGCGTCCCGGATCACCGCCGCGGTGTGCGGCGCGGACATGTTCTTGATGTAGCCCGTCGGGTCGTCGATCTCCTGGATCTGCAGGCTGTCCACGATCAGCCCGAGCTTCTCCATGTCCGACCCGGACGCCGCCCGCACATGCGCGGTGAGCTTCTCCCGGTCCCGGATCATGTCCTCGACGGTCAACCCGCCGACGATCGAACGCAGATGGCCGGCCAGCACCTTGCGCACCCGCGATTCCATCTGCTTCTGCTGGTCCAGGAACCGCCGCGCGGCGTTGGCGATCGAGACGTAGTCGTCGCCGATCTTGAAGATGACCACGCTCTGCACCCGCAGCGGGATGCCCTGGGTGGTCACGCATTCAACGCTCAGCTCTGCCTCGTTCAGGTCGAGCGAGAGCTTGCGGACGGCCTGTACGAACGGCAGTACCAGCGTGCCGCGACCGGTGACGATGCGAAATCCCATGCCCTCGCCCAGCCCCTCGGTGTGGTGCCGGGAGCCGGAGATGACGAGCGCCTCGTTGGGTTCGGCGACACGCCACATGAGTTTGAAGACCACGATCAGGATCACCAACAGGCCGAGCACGACGAGCACGGTAGTGAGCACCTGCATCCCCCCTGTTTGCCTGATTCGGAGTGTCCTCGCCGGGCGGCCGGGCGCCAAGAGGGAGCTCCCCAGGGGAAATGGGGGAAAGGCAGCGGAAGTTGCGGCCGGTTCGGCGCGGGACGCGCCGATCAGCCGAAGGCGGCGGCCACGTAGACCGTGCGCGGCGGCAGGTAGTCCACGATCACCACCAACGCGCCCACCCCGTGCTCCTCGCCGGGCAGCGCCGAGTACGCGAGGAACGCCTCCACACCACCGCGCACCTCGATCATGACCTCGCCCACCAGCCCGGGACCGATTCCCCCGGTGACCTTCCCGCGTTTGCCGACCATGTCGCCCATTGTGGTGCCTCACCCGGCTCCCACGGCGCCGACCGACCGCCGACCGACCGCCGACCGACCGCCGGCCGACCCCGACGTGATCCGGCTCTCCCGCCCCCGGCCAACGGGGAGCGGAAGAGCCGGCGTCGGTCGTCAGCCCAGGAGTGTGGTGCCCTCGTCCGATGCCTCGCGCAGGCGCGAGCGCAGGAACGGCAGGATGCCCCGGTGTGTGACCGCCCGACGCCACTCCTCGCGAGCCAGGTACACCTCGACCTCGCCGGTCGGCCGGGCGCGATTGCGCGCGGCGACCGCCAACATCGCGAGTCCCCCGATCGCCGCCGCGCCCAGGGAGATGGCGACGGCCGCGATCGCGGCGAGTTGCATCGTGTCCTGCATGCTCGGGTCGTTCATGGTGAGCGGCAGCAGGACGTAGCCGACGATCAGGAACACGATCGCCGAGATGCCCGCCACGATCACCGCCATCGCGGTGGCCAGGGCGAACCAGCCGAAGCTTTCCCCGGCTTCGATCATCGACGCGCCGAAGTCCGCTCGGATCCCCGTTTCGAAACGCTGCTCTGTACGTTCGTAGCGGTCGTATTCGTCGCGCGCCGCTTCGGCGATCGACGGTGTCGCGTCCAACGTGGCCGTCCGCAGTTGTTCGACGTTCAGGTTGGGTACTGCCGCCAGTGCGGAGCGGGTTTCCTCCAGGTGCAGTGCGTCGTCGACGAACTGCTCGTACTGACGGCGGTGCTCGTCACTTCCAAACCAGTGTTGCATCGGATCCCCCGAATGAGGCCGCGCGGGCGTTTCCCGCGTCCGCCGGGCCCGTCAGGGGACCCGTGCAAGCTGTCGGTGGATCAACGACCCGCAAAAGCGCACCTGACGGTGTCGAGGCGGATACCTATTGATGATAGGGTGCACCTCCGCCTTTTGGGCAGGGAGTTCCCTACGACTCGGGTTCTTCGTCGGGGCCGGCGCCGAGGGCGCCCAGGTCGTATTCGCGACCCTGCGTCTCCTCCAACGAGACGACGGAGGCGCCCGGTTCGGGCGTGTTCAGCGGCAGGCGCGCGACCAGACACGGGCCGCCCAGATAGATGCCGCCGTCCAGGTTGACCGCTTGCCCGTCCGCGTACACGCGCGGCCCGACGATCGTCGACGGGTCCTCGCCGGTCTGGTACGGAATGGGCGTATGGCCGTGCACGACCTGCCGCCCGCCCAACTCGCCGAGCAGGTCGGCCGCCGCGTACGGGCCGACCTCGCCCATGAACGCGCCGCGTCGGGTCAGGTTGCGGAACAGGTCCCACCAGGCCAGCGGGTCCGGTTCGCGCAGTATGTCGGCGACCGTGCCGTCCACCTCTTCGATGGTGTCGCCGTATTCGAGGTAGGCGTTGCTGTCCGAGTGGATCAGCAGATGCCCGTCCACGACCGCGGCGACCGGCTGCGCGGCCAGCCACCCGGCCTGTTCGTCGGTGAAGCGGTCCAGGTCGGACTGCATGCCGCCGTTGCGCAGCCAGATCTCCCGGAAGGTGGTCGAGCCGCCGGCCACCGGCACCGGGTGGTCGCCGAAGCGGTACACGCCGAGCAGCAGGATCTCGTGGTTGCCGAGCAACATCCGGGTGCTGCCGCCCGCCTCGGCCGACTCGCGGGCCAGCGCCATCGCCAACTCGACCACCCCGATCCCGTCCGGGCCGCGGTCGGTGAAGTCGCCCAGGAACCACAACCGGGCCCGGCCGCCGCTCCAGTGCGCGTCCGCGTCGATCAGATCCCGGGCCCGCAGGGCGGCCTTGAGCTCCTCCAGATGACCGTGGACGTCGCCGACCACGTACAGCGGGGCGTCCTGCTCCGCTGCGGCGCCCATCGGGGCCGGTGTAGCCGAGACGTTGCTCACCAGAAGGGTCCTTTCTTCACGTCCGCACCACCGCCGTACGGCGATGCCGACACCCGTTGTGAACCAAGACGCACAGCAGCCGGGTTCGGCTGCGGCTCACCCGGTCCGATTCGGATGATTCCTGGACCGTATCTCTCGTGCGGGCACGGTGGAACGGACCACGCTCAATTGTGCGTGGACCCGCGCCGCTTCGGTCCGGCGGCCCCACTCGCCCAAACACGGCCCACACCCAGCCCACACCGAGCCCACTCGGAAGGGACGAAGGGGACCGCAGGCTTCAGCCGCGCGTGGACGAGGCCCGGACCGACAACCGGGTGGGCACCGTACGCTGCGCGGGCAACAGCGGCCCGGAGCCGGCGTCCTCGATCACCCCGACGAGCAGTTCCACCGCCCACGCGCCGGCCAGCGCCGGTTGCAGGCTCAGCGAGGTCACCGACGGATCGGCCCCCTCGCCGCAGCAGGCCAGGAGCAGATCCTCGGGCACCCGCAAGGCCCGCGCCCGGGCCGCCTCCAGCAACTCCGCCGCGCATCCCTCGTGCAGCCCGAACACCGCGTCGGGCGCCCGGTCGAGCAACCGCGCGGCGGCGGCCCGCCCCGCTCCCGGGGTGCGCGCCTCGTACTCCTCGGTGATCGCCGGCACACCCCGGTCCGCGCACCACGCCCGATAGCCCGCGACGCCCTTGTCCGCGCCCGGCCCGTCCGCCGCGGCCAGCAGCCCGATCCGCCCGGCGCCGGACTCGGCGAGGTGGTCGAGCACCGAACGCACGGCGGCCACATGGTCGTTGTCCACCCAGCCGTAGACCGGCGTCGAGCCCGGATGCCCGCCGCTGACCACCGGCACCCCCCGGCTCAGCAGCTCGTGCACGAGCGGATCGTCGTCCACCGGATCGACCACGATCGTGCCGTCGAGCGCCACGTTGCCCCACACGTCGTGCGGCGAGGACGCGGGCAGCACGACCAGCGCGTAGCCCAGGTCCAGGGCGGTCGCGGTGGCCGAGCGCACGAGCTCGGCGAACCACGCGAACTCGGTCAGCGCGAACGGCTCGGTCGAGCGCATGGTCGTGGTCAGCCCGAGCAGTCCCGACCGCCCGGTACGCAGCGTGCGTGCCGCGGCGGAGGGGCGGTAGCCGAGCCGGTCCGCGACCTCGCGCACATGCAGCCGGGTCGTGTCGGGCAGTCGGCCCTTGCCGTTGAGCGCGTCGGAGACGGTCGTGATCGACACCCCGGCAGCCGCTGCGACGTCCCGGATGCCCACCCGGATCCGCCGCCCCACACGCGGTACATCTGGCGCTGTCATCGTCCCGACAGTAGGCCGAATGCGCCGCCCTGGTCGGGTTCATGTCATTGCTTTACGAAGAAACGTATCGTCCCATACCTGCCCCTGAAGGTTGGCCGAAGGAACGGACACCTCCCGGTAATCCCGCCGCCGTCCGAGGGCCCATAGAGTGAGACGACCGGGACGTGCGCCCAGGCACCCCGACCAGTATCCGAGGAGGACGGGCGTGACCCAGCACAACGCCCCAGGCACCGACGCCGCAGGCACCGACGCGGCCGGCATCCCCAAGTTCCGGGCCGTTTTGGCCGAGATGCCGATCTACAAGGCGGGTCGACCGCCGGCGGTCGCCGAGGGCATGCCGGCGTACAAGCTCTCGTCCAACGAGAACCCGTACCCGCCACTGCCCAGCGTGCACAAGGTGGTGGCCGACGCCGTCGGCGAGATAAACCGCTACCCGGACCCGACCAACGCCGAGCTGGCCCAGGTGCTCGGCGAGCGCTTCGGGGTGCCCGCGTCGCACATCGTGGCCGGCACCGGATCGGTGTCGGTGGCCCAGCAGTTGGTCATCGCCACCGCAGGCGAGGGCGACGAGGTCGTCTTCGCGTGGCGTTCGTTCGAGGCATACCCGCTGATGGTCCTGCTGGCCGGGGCCAAGCCGGTGCCGGTCCCGCTGCTCGCCGACGAGAGCCACGACCTGGACGCGATGGCCGCCGCGATCACCGACCGCACCCGGCTGATCTTCGTCTGCAACCCGAACAACCCGACCGGCACGGTGATCCACCGCGCCGAGCTGGAACGTTTCCTGGACCGGGTGCCGCGCGACGTACTGGTGGTGCTGGACGAGGCCTACCGCGAGTTCATCCGCGACGAGCGGGTCCCGGACGGCGTGGACATCTACCGCGACCGGCCCAACGTGGTGGTGCTGCGTACCTTCTCCAAGGCGTACGGTCTGGCCGGCCTGCGGGTGGGCTTCGCGATCGCGCACGAGGCGGTGGCCGACGAGCTGCGCAAGGCGGGGATGCCGTTCGCGGTCAACCGGCTCGCCCAGGTCGCCGCGATCGCCTCGATCGGCGCCGAGGACGAACTCCTGGAGCGGGTCGAGGCGTTGGTCGGCGAGCGGACCCGGGTGCTGGAGACGCTGATCACCCAGGGCTGGACGATCTTCGACTCGCAGGCCAACTTCGTCTGGCTGCGACTGGGCGAGCGGACCGGCGAGTTCGCCGCGATGTGCGAGGCGGCCGGGGTGACGGTGCGGCCGTTCGGCGACGAGGGGTGCCGGATCACCATCGGCGAGACCGAGGCGAACACGATCTTCCTGGAGCAGGCCGCGCAGTTTATTCAGAGGTAGCCGACCCGGAAGCAGCCGATTCGGAAGCAGCGGATCGGGAAGCAGCCGATTCGGAAGCAGCGGATCGGGAAGCAGCCGACCCGGAAGCAGCCGATCCTCGGCGTTTGCGGCCGTTCCGGTCCGTTCGAACCACTTCGAGCCCTCTCGGGCACCCCCCTCAAGGGGTGCCGGGGAGGGCTCGCTAGTGTTTGTGAACGGATGCACAAGCTCGACTTTGTGAACCCATTCACAAAGTCGTGCCCGGCAAACCCGCACATCCATCCCGGTTCATCCGGGTTCGTCCGACGGAGTGTCGGGCGGGGTGCGCGGGAGCGCCGTGTGCATCGTGAACCAAACGTGCGCTCGCGTGCGAGACACGACCGGCGATCAGGAGGAATGAGGGGCCCATGGACCTCGCCGTCGAAACACTCGACGTAGCCCGCTGGCAGTTCGGCATCACAACCGTCTACCACTTCCTGTTCGTGCCACTGACGATGGGTTTGTCCATCCTCGTCGCGTGTCTGCAAACCGCGTGGGTGCGCACCGGCAAGGAGCACTACCTCAGGGCGACCAAGTTCTGGGGCAAGCTGTTCCTGATCAACTTCGCGCTCGGCCTGGTCACCGGCATCGTGCAGGAGTTCCAGTTCGGGATGAACTGGTCCGACTACTCGCGCTTCGTCGGCGACATCTTCGGCGCCCCGCTCGCCATCGAGGCCCTGGTCGCGTTCTTCCTGGAGTCGACCTTCCTGGGGTTGTGGATCTTCGGCTGGGAGCGACTCCCGAAGAAGATCCACCTGGCCACGATCTGGGCCGCCGCGATCGGCACCATCCTGTCGGCCTACTTCATCCTGGCCGCCAACTCCTGGATGCAGCACCCGGTCGGGTACAAGATCAACCCGACCACCGGCCGCGCCGAACTGACCGACTTCGGCGCCGTACTCACCAACAACACCGCGATCGCCGCCTTCCTGCACATCCTCCCGGCCGCGTTCCTCGTGGCCGGCGGCTTCCTGATCGGGATCAGCTGCTGGCACCTGCGCAAGCGCAACGAGGTCGCGGTGTTCCGCCCCTCGCTGCGGCTCGGCCTGTGGGTCTCGGTGCTCGCCGGCGTCGGCCTCGCGCTCACCGGTGACGTGCAGGGCAAGCTGATGTACGACCAGCAGCCGATGAAGATGGCCTCGGCCGAGGCGCTGTGGGAGACCTCGAAGCCCGCGCCGTTCTCGATCTTCTCGGTCGGCGACGTCAACAAGGGCCGCAACCGGATGGCCCTGGAGGTCCCGGGCGCGCTGTCCTTCCTGGCCAAGACCGACTTCAACGCCAAGCTGCCGGGGATAAACGACCTCCAGGAGCAGTCGGTGGTCAAGTACGGCCCCGGCGACTACCGGCCCAACATCTTCGTCACCTACTGGTCGTTCCGGCTGATGATCGGCGTCGGCATGGTCACCGCCGGGATCGGTCTGGTCGGCCTGTGGCTGACCCGGCGCAAGCGCGAACTGCCGAGCAATCCGTGGGTGTACCGAATCGGCCTGTGGACCATCGCGTTCCCGTTCGCCGCCAACTCGTTCGGCTGGATCTTCACCGAGATGGGCCGCCAGCCGTGGCTGGTGTTCGGCGTACTCAAGACCGAGGCGGGGGTGTCGCCGAGCGTGTCCACGGGTGAGGTGCTCACCTCGCTGATCGTGTTCACCCTGCTCTACGGCGCGCTCGCGGTGGTCGAACTCGGCCTGATCCGGCGCTACGTCAAGGCCGGACCCGAACCGATCAAGCCCGCCGCGGCCAAGGACCCGGACCACCCGTCGGGCGACGGCGAAGACGCCGACCGGCCGCTCGCCTTCGCGTACTAAGGGAGACGTGTCATGGGTCTCAACGAATTCTGGTTCCTGCTGATCGCCGTGTTGTGGATCGGCTACTTCTTCCTCGAGGGCTTCGACTTCGGCGTCGGCATCCTGACCAGGGTGCTGGCCCGGAACGAGACCGAGCGCCGGGTGCTGATCAACACCATCGGCCCGGTCTGGGACGGCAACGAGGTGTGGCTGATCACCGCGGGCGGTGCCACCTTCGCGGCCTTCCCGGAGTGGTACGCCACCTTGTTCAGCGGCTTCTACCTGCCGCTCCTGCTGATCCTGGTCGCGCTGATCCTGCGCGGCGTCGCGTTCGAGTACCGGGCCAAGCGCGACGACGAGCGCTGGAAGCGCGCCTGGGAACAGGCGATCTTCTGGGGCTCGCTGGTGCCCGCGTTCATGTGGGGCGTCGCGTTCGCGAACATCACGCGCGGGGTGCCGATCGACGCGAACAAGGAGTTCGCCGGCGACCTGTTCGACCTGCTCAACGGGTACGCCCTGCTCGGTGGCCTGGTCACCACCGTCCTGTTCACCTTCCACGGCGCGGTGTTCGTCGCGCTCAAGACGAACGGCGACATCCGGGTCCGGGCCAACGTGCTGGCCGGCCGGCTCGGCCTGGTCACCGCCGTGGTCGCCGCGGTGTTCCTGATCTGGACCCAGGTGGACGAGGGCAACGGCCGCACCCTGGCCGCGCTGATCGTCGCGATCGCCGCCCTGGTCGGCGCCCTGGCGATGAACCGGATCGGGCGCGAGGGCTGGGCGTTCGCGCTGTCCGGGCTGACCGTGATCGCCGCGGTGGCGATGTTGTTCCTGTCGCTGTTCCCGGACGTGATGCCCTCCAGCCTGGACCCGGCCTGGAACCTGACCATCCACAACGCGTCCTCGACGCCGTACACACTGAAGATCATGACCTGGGTCGCCGGCTTCATGACCCCGATCGTGCTGTGCTATCAGGCCTGGACGTACTGGGTGTTCCGCAAGCGGATCAGTACGAAGAGCATCCCGACCAAGCCGGCCTTCGGCGCCGCCGAGGCCGACCTGGTAGGCAAGTAGCCACCCTGCGGCCTGGTCGCGGACGTACCGAAGTACCGCGCAAGCACCGCAAGTACCGCAAGTACCGCAAGTACCGCAAGTACCGCAAGTACCGCAAGTACCGCAAGTACCGCAGTAACGAGGAGAGAGCGGCTCGTGAAGCCCGTAGACCCGCGCCTGCTGACCCACGCCCGTGCCACCCGGGGCTTTCTGGCCCTGACCGTGGTGCTGGGCACGGCGGGCGCGGGTCTCGTGCTCGTCCAGGCGGGCCTGCTCGCCCGGGTGATCGTGGCCGCCTTCCAGGAGCACGCGGGCGTGGGCGACCTGTGGCCCGAACTGGGCCTGCTGGCGGGCGTGATCGTGGCCCGCTCGGCGATCTCCTGGCTCACCGAGGTGATCGCGCAGCGCACCTCGGCGGCGGTCAAGTCGCAACTGCGCGCCCGGCTCCTCGCGCAGGTGATCCGACTCGGGCCGGCCTGGCTGAACCGGGAGCGGTCCGGCGAGCTGACCACGCTGGCCACCCGGGGCGTGGACGCGCTGGACGGCTACTTCGCCCGCTATCTGCCGCAGTTGATCCTGTCCGTCACGGTGCCGGTCGCGGTGCTGGCGCGGGTGGTCCTCGGCGACTGGATCTCGGCGGTGACGATCGTGGTCACCCTGCCGCTGATCCCGCTGTTCATGGCGTTGATCGGGATGGCCACCCAGAAGTACATGGACCGGCAGTGGACGGTGCTGAACCGGCTGGCCGGGCACTTCCTGGACGTGGTCGCCGGGCTGCCCACGCTCAAGGTGTTCGGCCGGGCCAAGGCGCAGGCGAAGTCGATCCGGACGATCACCGACGACTACCGCCGGGCCACCCTCAAGACGCTGCGGATCGCGTTCCTGTCCTCGTTCGCCCTCGAACTGCTCGCCACCATCTCGGTCGCGCTGGTCGCGGTCGGCGTGGGGCTGCGCCTGGTCGACGGGGATCTGGGCCTGGAGACCGCGCTGGTGGTGCTCATCCTGGCGCCCGAGGCATATCTGCCGCTGCGTCAGGTGGGTGCCGAGTACCACGCCAGCGTCGAGGGAGTCGCCGCCGCCGACCGGGTGTTCGCGGTCCTGGAGACCGTGCCGGATGCGCCCGCCGGGACCGCGCCGGTGCCGGACCCGCGCTCGGCCGACCTGGTGCTGACCGGCGTGAGTGTGCGGCACGAGGGCCGGGCGGACGCCGCGCCGGCCGACCTGGACCTGACCGTGCGGGCCGGCGAGACGCTCGCGCTGACCGGGCCCAGCGGGTGTGGCAAGTCGACACTGCTCGCGGTGCTGCTCGGGTTCACCCGGCCGAGTGCCGGGCGGGTCACCGTGGGCGGGGTGGACCTGGCCGACCTCGACGCCGACGCGTGGCGGGCGCGGGTGGCCTGGGTTCCGCAGCGGCCCTACCTGTTCGCGGGGACGATCGGGGCGAATGTCCGGCTGGCCCGGCCGGACGCGACGGACGCGGAGGTACGGGCCGCGCTGGTCGCGGCGGGGGCCGACGGATTCGTGGCCGCCGCCGGCGGGTTGACCGCGCCGCTCGGCGAGGACGGTGCGGGGTTGTCCGCCGGCCAGCGGCAACGGCTCGCGCTGGCCCGGGCGTTCCTGGCCGATCGGCCGATCCTGCTGCTCGACGAGCCGACCTCGAACCTGGACGGGGACAGCGAGGCGGGCGTCGTCGAGGCGGTCCGGCGGTTGGCGGTGGGCCGTACGGTCGTGCTGGTCGCACATCGCCCGGCGCTGCTGCCACTGGCCGATCGGGTGGTGGCGTTGGCGGGCGCGCAGGCGTCGGCGTCGGGCTCGGGCTCGGGCTCGGCGCCGACCGCCGGCGCACACGCGGCGGTCGCGGCCCGGGTCGAGGCGGAGGTGGCCCGAGCGGAGGTGGTCGGCGGACCGGCGGAACTGCCCGAGGCCGAGGCCGAAGCGGGAACCGGTGCCGGAACCGAAATCGAAGCCGGGTCTGCGAGCCGGGCCGGCGCCGCCGGCCCCGGTCGCCGCCTGCTCGCGCTGGCCCGCCCGTTGCGCGGCCGACTCGCCCTCGCCGTGTTGTGCGGGGCGCTCGCGCTGGGCAGTTCGGTCGGCCTGATGGCCACGTCGGCCTGGCTGATCTCACGCGCGTCCGAACACCCGCCCGTACTCACCCTGATGGTCGCGGTCACCGGCGTCCGGGCGTTCGGCGTCTCGCGCGCGGTGTTCCGTTATGCCGAGCGGCTGATCGGGCACGACGCCGCGTTTCGCATCCTGGCCCGACTGCGGGTCCGGGTGTACGAACGCCTGGAGCGGCTCGCGCCGACCGGGCTGCCCGCGTTCCGCCGCGGCGATCTGCTCTCCCGGTTGGTCGCGGACGTGGACGCGGTACAGGACTTCTTCCTGCGCGCACTGCTCCCGGCGGCGGTGGCGGCCGTGGTCGGCGCGGGCGCGGTACTGACCGTCGCCCTGGTCCTGCCCGAGGCCGGCGGGGTGTTGCTGCTCGGGCTGCTCGCGGCCGGGGTGCTGGTGCCGTGGCTGGCCGGCCGGGTGGCCCGGCGGGCGGAACGTCGACTCGCCGCCGTGCGCGGCGAGTTGTCCGCCGCCGTGGTGGACCTGCTGCGCGGTGCCCCCGAACTGATCGCGACCGGCCGGGCGCCGGACCGGCTCGCCGAGGTGGCCGAGGTGGACGCCCGGCTGCGGGCCACCGAGGCGGGCCAGGCGCGCGGCGCGGGCGTCGGCGCCGGGCTGGCCGCGCTGGTGGCCGGCGCCACGGTATGGGCCTCCGCCCTGGTCGGCGTCGCGGCCGTGCACGCCGACCGGCTGAGCGGCGTATTGCTCGCGCTGGTCGTACTCACCCCGTTGGCCGCGTTCGAGGCCACCGTCGTACTGCCCGCCGCCGGGCGGCACCTGGAGGGCTCCCGACGGGCGGCGGCCCGGGTGTTCGAGGTGCTGGACGCGCCGGAACCGGTGCACGAGCCGGCCACGCCGATCGAGCTGCCCGCCGCGCCGCGCGCGTTGCGGGTCCGCGACCTGGCCGCGCGCTGGACCCCGGACGGCCCGCCGGCCCTGGTCGGCGTCGACCTCGACCTGACCCCCGGCAAGCGGGTCGCGGTGGTCGGCCCGAGCGGCTCGGGCAAGACCACGCTGGCCCATGTGCTGCTGCGCTTCCTGGAGCCGGCGGGCGGCACGGTGACCCTGGGCGGCGTCTCGATCACCGACCTGGCCGGGGACGAGGTACGGCGGGTGATCGGGCTGTGCGCCCAGGACGCGCACGTCTTCGACAGCTCGCTGCGGGAGAACCTGCGGCTGGCCCGGCCGGACTGCGACGAGCCGGCGCTGCGCGCGGCGCTGGCCGGGGCCCGGCTCCTGGACTGGGTCGACACGCTGCCCGAGGGGCTGGACACGATGGTCGGGGAGCACGGCGCCCGGCTGTCCGGTGGTCAGCGGCAACGGCTCGCGCTGGCCCGCGCGCTGCTCGCCGACTTCGAGATTTTGCTGCTCGACGAGCCCGCCGAACACCTCGACCTGCCCACCGCCGACGCACTCACCGCGGACCTGCTGGATGCGACCCGGGGGCGGACCACACTGCTGGTCACCCACCGGCTCACCGGACTCGACGCGGTGGACGAGATCGTGGTCCTGGCCGAGGGACGGGTCCGGCAGCGCGGCACGTGGGCGGAACTGAGCAGCACCCCCGGGGCGTTTCGCACGCTGCTCGAGCGGGAGTACGCGGCGGCGCCGAACGTGGTGGTCGCGGCGGGGGCGTGAGCGGGGCTGGAAGACCCGCGCCGGCAGCGCCCCGGCAGGCGGATCCGTACGCGTGTCCAAGGGTTTCAGTCGCTTTCGTACCGATTTGTACACGTAGGCTTCAGCCATGGTGAACGCCAGCGGCAGTTCCGACAGCGCGGACCGCGCCGACGGGCCGGATCGGCCCGAGCGCCCCGGGCGGCGGACGGCGCCCGAATCGGCCGAGCTCGGTCTGGACGACCTGGTCGCCGAGGTGGTCGAGCGGCTGGGCTCGGCGGCGGCCGGCGGCGACCGACTCCAGGGGTTGCTGGAGGCGGTGATCGCGGTCGGCGCCGACCTGGACCTGCACACCACGCTGCGCCGGATCGTCGAGGCCGCGGCCGAGCTGGTGGACGCGCGCTACGCCGCGCTCGGGGTGATCGGCGGCGAGAACAACCTGTCCGACTTCATCACCGTCGGGATCGACCGGGCCGAGCGCGAGCGGATCGGCGAACTCCCGCACGGCCGGGGCATCCTGGGCCTGCTGATCGAGCATCCCGAACCGCTGCGCCTGGACGATCTGACCCGGCATCCGGCCTCCTACGGCTTTCCGCCCAACCACCCGGCGATGCACTCGTTCCTGGGCGTGCCGATCCGGGTGCGCGACGAGGTGTTCGGCAATCTGTACCTGACCGAGAAGCGCGGTCGGCCCGGCTTCGGCATCGAGGACCAGCAGATCGTCCGGGCGCTCGCCGCCGCCGCCGGGGTGGCGATCGAGAACGCGCGCCTGTTCGAGAGCGCGGCCCGCCGGGAGAAGTGGATCATGGGCTCGGCCGATGTCACCACGGCGCTGCTGACCACGCAGGACCCGGACGAGGCGCTCGCCGTGGTCGCCGAGCGGGCGCGCAGTCTCGCCGAGGCCGACTTCGCCGCGATGTACCTGCCCCAGCCGGACGGTTCGTACCTGATCGAGGTCACCTCCGGCGAGGACCTCGCGGGTCTGGGCGGCACCGTCGTGGAGCAGGGCTCGCCGCTCGCCGAGGCGATCGTCTCCGGGCGCAGCATCTTCATCGCGGACATGAGCACCGACCCGCACGTGATGGTGGCCAAGTCCCGCTGCTTCGGCCCCGGACTGTTCGTCCCGCTGATCGCCAACGGCCGCATCCTCGGCGCCCTCGAACTGGACAAGCGGATCGGCGCGGTCCCGTTCAACCGGACCGAGCGCTCGATGGCCCAGGCGTTCGGCGGCCAGGCGGCGATCGCGCTGATGTTGGCCGGCGCGCAGCGCGATCGGGAGCGGCTGGCCGTGTTCGAGGACCGCGACCGGATCGCCCGCGACCTGCACGACCTGGTCATCCAGCGGTTGTTCGCGACCGGGATGATGCTCCAGGGCGCGGCCAGGCTGGCCAAGGTGCCGGCGGTGACCGCCCGGATCAACCGGGCGGTGGACGAACTCGACGCGACCATCCGCGAGGTGCGCAGCACCATTTTCGCGCTGCAGAACCCACCGCGGGAGGGGCCGACCGGGGTGCGCGGCCGGGTGTTGCGCGAGGTGAGCGCGTCGGCGTCGGCGCTCGGCTTCGAACCGGCGGTCACCTTCGTGGGACCGGTCGACTCGACCGTTTCGGACGAGTCGGCCGAGCAACTCCTGGCCGCGCTACGGGAGATCCTGTCCAACGCGGCGCGGCACGCGCGGGCGTCCCGGGTCGAGGTGACCCTGGTGGTGGCGGGCGGCACGGTCACCCTCGAGGTCACCGACGACGGCGTGGGCATCCCCGCCGGCGGCCGGCGCAGCGGTCTGGCCAACCTGGCCGGGCGGGCCGAAGAGCTGGGCGGCCGGGCGGAGTTCGGACCGGGACCGGATGCCTCGGGGACGACGGTGACGTGGTCGGTGCCCCTCTAGGGAAGCTCCGCGCCGACGCTTGACAGTCTATTGGTACGCACATAAGTTAGAGGGCATAACAAACATTATTGGTAGTCGCTGAACGGGAGTCGCGATGAGTGTGAACGGGGCCGCGAACGTGCTCGGGCAGACCACGGAGATCGTGCTTCCGGGCCTGGTCGAACCCGCCGGCCTGGAGGTTCGGGTGCGCCCCACGCCGGAGCCGGGGGCCGGGCAGGCGCTGCTCGCGGTCGAGGCGTCGGGGGTGTCCTTCGCCGAGCAGCAGATGCGCCGGGGCAAGTACTACGACCAGCCGGCCTTCCCGTTCGTGCCCGGCTACGACCTGGTCGGCACGGTGTCCCGGGTCGGGCCCGGGGTGGACGCCGCGCTGGTCGGCCGCCGGTTCGCGGCGCTGACCAAGGTGGGCGGCTGGGCGAGCCGGATCGTGCTGCCGGCCGCCGAACTGGTCGAGGTGCCGGAGGGGATCGACCCGGCCGAGGCGGAGACCCTGGTGGTCAACGGGATCACCGCGTGGCAGATGTTGCACCGCGTGGCCGCGATCCGGCGCGGGCAGACGATCCTGGTGCACGGCGCCAACGGCGGAGTGGGCTCGGCCCTGGTCCAGTTGGCCACGCACGCGGGCGTCCGGGTGATCGGCACCGCCTCCCCGCGCCACCACGACGCGGTCCGGGCGCTGGGCGCGATCCCGCTGGACTACCGGGCGGCCGACCTGCCGGCGCGGGTGCGCGCGTTGGCCCCGAACGGCGTCGACGCGGTCTTCGACCATGTCGGCGGGGAGGGCATCGTCGACTCGTTCCGGCTGCTCGCCCGAGGCGGCACGCTGGTCTCGTACGGGACGGCGGCCACCAAGGACCAGCCGGGCTCGTCCCGGTTGCCGGTGTTCAAGCTGATCGGTCGGCTGATGTGGTGGCACCTGCTGCCCAACGGCCGACGCACACACTTCTACAACATCTGGACCGGCAAGCGCCGCCCGGCGAGCTTCCGCACCCGGCTGCGCACCGACCTCGCCGAGGTCTTCGGGCTGCTGGCCGCCGGCGCGATCACCGCCCAGGTCGCGGCCCGCGTCCCGCTGAGCCACGCCGCCGAAGCGCTGACCCTGGCCGAGTCGGGCACGGTGACCGGGAAGGTCGTGCTGGTCCCCGACGCGGGCTGAGCGGCCCCCTCAGCGTCCCCGTCCCCGCTCCGCCTTCTGCTTCGCCACGTACGCCGCCGCCTGGGTGCGGCGTTCCATGCCCAGCTTGGCCAGCAGGCTGGAGACGTAGTTCTTCACCGTCTTCTCGGCCAGGTGCATCTGCGCGCCGATCTGGCGGTTGGTCATGCCCTCGCCGATCAGGTCGAGGATGCGGCGTTCCTGGTCGCTCAGCGAGGACAGGCGTTCGTCGCCTCGGTTGCCGCTGCGCAGGCGTTCCAGGACCCGGGCCGTGGCGGCCGGGTCGAGCAGGGACTTCCCGGCGGCCACGTCGCGGACCGCGCCGACCAGGTCGGAGCCGCGGATGTCCTTGAGCACGTAGCCGGAGGCGCCCGCCATGATCGCGTCGAACAGTGCCTCGTCGTCGGAGAACGAGGTGAGCATCAGGCAGCGCACGTCCGGCAGTTGCGAACGGATCTCGCGACACACCTCGACCCCGCTGCCGTCCGGCAGTCGCACGTCGAGCACCGCGACCTGCGGGCGGGTCGCCGGGATGCGGGCCAGCGCCTCCGCGGCGGTGCCGGCTTCGCCGACCACGTCGATGTCGTCCTCGATCGACAACAACTCGTGGACACCGCGGCGCACCACTTCGTGATCATCGAGGAGAAATACCCGGATACTTCCTTGATCGTTCACTTGTCCAGGTTCGCATGTGCACCGTTCGAGTGTCGTGCGATGCCGCGACAACGGGTGGTTCGACCCCGAACCGGCGGCGCTTTGTCGGGGGACGACAAAGCACGCGGCAACCTTCGGGCCGGTCGCCACTACGTACCGGGCGGACCGATGGGTAACGTTGCGGTGTGCGGTTTCCGAACCGCATGCCTGTGCGCAGGCGCCTCCCGGATTCACCCGGGAATTCCTAGGAAATCCTAGGAAGTACAGCCACCAATCGCCGTGTCTGCACATCAAGGTAGCCGCGCACACCCCGCGCGGAACCGGGCCCGGCGATCCGGACCCGGTCCACGGCGACCCCGCGGACCGGACAGACGGAGGAGAGAACGTGGCAGTGGACAGTACGGGCGGGACATTGTTTCCGCCCGAATCCGGAGCCGGTCCAGAACTGATCCAGTTGCTCACCCCGGAGGGCGAACGGGTCGAGCATCCCGATTATTCGATCGACCTGTCCGACGACGAATACCTGAGCCTGTACCGCGACCTGGTCCTGGTGCGGCGCTTCGACGCCGAGGCCACCGCGCTCCAGCGGCAGGGCGAACTGGGCCTGTGGGCCTCGCTGCTCGGCCAGGAGGCCGCGCAGATCGGTTCGGGGCGGGCGTTGGGTTCGGACGACTATGTATTTCCCACTTACCGTGAGCACGGCGTCGCGTGGTGTCGCGGCGTGGATCCGTTGAATCTGCTCGGCATGTTCCGCGGCGTCAACAACGGCGGTTGGGATCCCCGCGAGAACAATTTCCAGCTCTACACGATCGTCATCGGCGCGCAGAGCCTGCACGGCGTCGGATACGCGATGGGCCTGCAACGCGACGGCAGCGATGCCGCGGTCGTCACCTATTTCGGCGACGGCGCCTCCAGCCAGGGCGATGTCAACGAGGCATTCACCTTCGCGGCCGTCTTCAACGCGCCCGTGGTGTTCTTCTGCCAGAACAATCAGTGGGCGATCTCGGAGCCGACCGAACGCCAGATGAAGGTGCCGCTGTATCGGCGCGCCGCCGGATTCGGCTTTCCCGGAGTTCGGGTCGACGGAAACGACGTGCTCGCGTGTCTCGCGGTGACCAGGGCGGCATTGGCCCGGGCCCGACGCGGTGCGGGGCCGATGTTGATCGAGGCGTTCACCTACCGAATGGGCGCGCACACCACTTCGGACGATCCGACCCGCTATCGGCTCAACACCGAACTGGAGGAATGGCGGCTCAAGGACCCGATCGAGCGGCTCAAGGCATACCTGCACAAGCAGGGCATCGGAACCCCCGAGTTCTTCGCCGCGCTCGAGACCGAGAGCGAGGAATTGGGCAAGCGGGTACGCAACGGCGTACGCACCATGCCGGACCCGGATCCGGTGTCGATGTTCGCCCACGTCTACGCCGAGTCGCACCCGCTCGTGGACCGGGAACGGGCCGAGTTCGAGGCATATCACGCGTCCTTCGTCGACGCCGGGGAGGACGAGCACTGATGGCTCCCACACAGTCGACGGGCACGACCCGTCGGATGTCGATGGTGCAGGCGCTCAACACGGGGCTGCGCAAGTCCCTGGAGAGCGACCCCAAGGTATTGATCATGGGTGAGGACATCGGCAAGCTCGGCGGTGTCTTCCGGGTCACCGACGGGCTCCAGAAGGACTTCGGCGAGGACCGGGTGGTGGACACCCCGCTCGCCGAGTCCGGCATCGTCGGCACCGCGATCGGGTTGGCCCTGGCGGGATATCGGCCGGTCGTGGAGATCCAGTTCGACGGCTTCGTCTTCCCCGCCTACGACCAGATCGTCACCCAGCTGGCCAAGATGCACGCCCGCTCGCTCGGCTACGTCCGGCTGCCGATCGTGATCCGGATCCCGTTCGGCGGCGGGATCGGCGCGGTCGAGCACCACAGCGAGTCGCCCGAGGCCTACTTCGCGCACACCGCGGGTCTGCGCGTGGTGTCCTGCTCGAACCCCTCGGACGCCTACTGGATGATCCGGCAGGCGATCGCCGCCGACGACCCGGTGATCTTCCTGGAGCCCAAGCGGCGCTACTGGACCAAGGGCGAGGTGGACACCGCCGCGACGCCGGACCCGCTGTACGGCTCGCGCCTGGTGCGTTCGGGCGACGCGTGCACCGTGGTGGCCTACGGGCCGATGGTGGCGACCTGCCTGGAGGCCGCCGCAGCCGCCGCCGAGGAGGGCCGCGAGTTGGAGGTGATCGACCTGCGCTCGTTGTCCCCGCTGGACTTCGACGCGGTCGAGGCGTCGGTCAAGCGCACCGGACACCTGGTGGTCGTGCACGAGGCGCCGTCCTTCCTGGGCATCGGCGCGGAGGTGGCCGCCACCATCACCGAGCGCTGCTTCCACCACCTGGAGGCACCGGTGTTGCGGGTCGGCGGGTATCACATGCCGTATCCGCCGTCCCGGGTCGAGGAGGAGTACCTCCCCGACCTGGACCGTGTGCTCGATGCCGTCGACCGTTCCCTGGCCTGGTGAGGAAGCCCGTGTCCGAGGTGCAGAAGTTCCTGATGCCCGACGTCGGCGAGGGCCTGGAAGAGGCCGACATCGTCGTCTGGCACGTCAAGGTCGGCGACGCGGTGCACGACGGCCAGCTCATGGTCGAGGTGGAGACGGCGAAGGCGCTGGTCGAACTGCCGTGTCCGTACGACGGGGTGGTCACCGAACTGCTGGCCGCCGAGGGCGACACGGTCGCGGTCGGCGCGCCGATCATCACGGTGGCGCCGAGCGGTACGGCCGTGCCGGCCGCCGCCGAGACACGTGCCGCGGCCCTCGCGGTCGACCTCGTACCGGAGCCGGTCGCGACCGCCGAGCCGGAGCAGACCGGGGCCGAGGCCGAGGACGAAGAGGAGACCAAGGGCAACAAAAAGGACGCCCGCACCGCCGTCCTGGTCGGCTACGGCGTCCGCACCACCACCGGCCGCCGCCGCGCCCGCAAGAGCGACGCGGTTTCCGTACCGGTGGTCAACGGCTCCGGGTCGCCGGCCCCGACCGCCCCCGCCGCATCCGCCCCCGGTCAACGCACGATCGCCCTCGCCAAGCCCCCGGTCCGCAAGTTGGCCCGGGACCTGGGCGTCGACCTCGCGTCGGTGCACCCCTCCGGCCCCGGCGGCACGGTCACCCGCGAGGACGTTCACGCCGCCGCCCGCCCCGCCGCGCCGGCCGCGGTCCCGGCCGCCTTCCCGGCGACCGGACCCGGCGAGACGATCCCGGGCGAGCGACGGATCCCGGTCAAGGGCGTGCGCAAGGCGACCGCGCAGGCGATGGTGGCGAGCGCGTTCTCCGCGCCGCACGTCACCGAGTGGGTGACGGTCGACGTCACCCGCACCGTCCGGCTCGTGCGCAGCCTGCGCGAGTTGCCCGACTTCGCGGACACCAAGGTCTCCCCGCTGCTCCTGGTCGCCCGGGCCTTCCTGGTGGCCATCGCCCGGCACCCGGAGATCAACGCGTCCTGGGACGAGCCCAATCAGGAGATCGTCGTCCGGGACCGGGTCAACCTGGGCATCGCCGCCGCGACGCCGCGCGGGTTGCTCGTCCCCAACATCAAGGACGCGGGCGCCAAGAGCCTGACCGCGCTGGCCCGCGCGCTCACCGAGCTGGTGGCCACCGCGCGGGACGGGCGCACCTCGCCCGCCGACATGGCGGGCGGCACGGCCACCATCACCAACGTGGGCGTGTTCGGGGTGGACGGCGGCACCCCGATCCTCAACCCGGGGGAGGCCGCGATCCTGGCGGTCGGCGCGATCCGCGAGCAACCGTGGGTGCACAAGGGCAAGGTCAAGCCGCGGCAGGTGACCACACTGTCCCTGTCCTTCGATCACCGCATGGTGGACGGCGAGTTGGGCTCGCGCGTGCTGGCGGATGTCGCCGAGATGCTGGAACGGCCGAAGTTGCTCTTCGCCCGCGGCTGACGATTCGGCCCGAACGGCGGCGAACAGGACGTACGGCCGGGACCCGAAATGGGCCCGGCCGTACGTATGTCCGAGCGCGTCCCCTAATGTGTATGTACTGTGAACCCATCTGCGGATCCAGCCCCCTCCCGGCTCGGCGGCCGAATCGCCTGGATCATGTGGGCGGTCGCGGCCTCGGTATACGTGGTCGCGGTGTTCCACCGCAGCAGTCTCGGCGTCGCCGGGATCGACGCGCAGGAGCGATTCGGCGTCTCCGCGTCCCAGCTGTCGCTGTTCCCGATGCTCCAACTGCTGGTCTACGCCGGCCTGCAGATACCCGTCGGCGCGCTCACCGACCGCTTCGGCGCCAAGCGGGTGCTCAGCTGCGGACTGGTGTTGATGACGGCAGGTCAGTTCACCTTCGCGTTCGCGCACGGCTTCGCCGGCGCGGTGCTCGCCCGGGTGCTGGTGGGCATGGGCGACGCGATGACCTTCGTCAGTGTGCTGCGTGTGGTCGCGGTCTGGTTCCCCGTGCGCCGGGTCGCGGTGCTCACCCAGCTGACCGCGCTGCTCGGGATGGCCGGGAACCTGGCCGGCGCCACCCCGCTGGCCGGCGCGCTGCGCGCGTTCGGCTGGAGCCGGACGTTCGCGGTCTCCGCCGGGATCGGTGTGCTGGTACTGGTCGTGGTGCTGCTCGTACTGCGCGACAGCCCCGGCCCGGTGACCCGGGTCCGGCCGACCGGCGGGCCGACCATGTGGTCCCAGGTCCGCGCGGCCTGGGCCGAACCCGGCACCCGGCTCGGCCTGTGGGCGCACTGGGCGTGCGGCTGCCTGCCACAGGTCTTCCTGATGTTGTGGGGCTTCCCGTTCCTGGTCGAGGGCCAGGGCCTGAGCAAGAGCGCCGCGAGCGCCGTGCTCACGGTCGCGATCGTGATCAACATGTTCGCGTGCCTGGTGGTCGGCCCGCTGGTGACCCGCCGGCCGGGCAGCCGACTCGCGCTGTGCGTGGGGCAGCCGCTGCTGGCCATGCTGTTGTGGGCGGCCGTACTGATCCCCGCCGCACCCTCGCCGCTGTGGCTGCTGGTCCTGCTCGCACTGGTGATCGGCCCGGGCGGCGCGCTGTCCCTGGTCGGCATGGAGTTCGCGCGCGCGGGCAATCCGCCGCACCGGCTCGGCACCGTGTCCGGCATCGTCAACGTCGGCGGATTCGCCGCCGCCACGCTGTGCCTGTTCGCGATCGGTCTGGTTCTGGACCTGGTCGAGCCGGGCGGCGGCACCCACGGGCTGAACGCGTACCGGGTCGCGATGGCCGTGCAGGCGGTGCCGCTGCTTCTGGGCGTGGTCCAGGTGCTGCGCTACGCCCGCAAGGTCGCCGGCCGGGGCCGCTCGGCCGAACCGGTGTGCGTGGTCGCCCAACGCGCCCCGGATCGGGAGAGCGTGCCCGACGCCGGCTGACCTCCGGCGCTAGGGCGTGACCGCCATGTTGGCCAGGATCCGCCGGGCCAGATCCGGGTCCCCCTCGACCCGCGCCTCGGCCCGCCCCGGCGCCACCCGGCCGCACATCAGCCGCACGAACGTCTCCCAGTCGGTGGAGATCAGCACCAGCGGCCCCAGCGGGACACGTCCGTCCAGCCGCCCCCGACCACCCTCGTCGACGGTGACCGTGCGCATGAACTCCACCGGCCCGTGCACGTCGAACACCACCGACGCGCCGGCTGGCGCCTTCGCGTCCTTCGCCACCACCCGGGCCAGCCCGGTCAGCAGGAAGTCGCGGGTGATCAGCGCGGCGGGCGAGTCCAGATTGCCCGGCTCGCCGATCGCGCGCCGGACGTCCTGCTCGTGCACCCACACGTCGAACACCCGCTGGGTGAGCAGGAATCGGTACGGGACGCTGCGGCCCATGATGCCGCGTACCTCGTCGTCCGGACCACGATCGTTCTCGTCCAGCATCCGCCGCCGGCGCAGGATCACGTATTCCAGCTCACCGGTCATCTCCGGCGAGGTGTGGCAGCGCCGGACGTCCACCGGTATTTCCGTATAGCGGCTGAACTCGTCGTGCACGTGCCGCAGATCGCGCGGCAGGGTATGGATCGGCCGTGGTTCGCCGAGCAGTTCCAGCTCGATCCCGATCACGTGCGAGACGATGTCGCGGACCGACCAGCCCGGGCACTCGGTCGCGCTGCTCCACCGACCCTCGGTCAGGGTGGAGACCAGATCCTTGAGGGAGCGTACCGACTGCTCCCAGGCGTCGGCGTGCGTCTTCAGGTCGTTGGTCGCGTAGGTCACGTACCACCTCTTGTCGCTGCGTCACCGGTCGACCGGACGGGCGCGACCGTCGAAATGCCGGGGTCCGGGATCCCGGCAGGCACGTTACGCTGCAAAGGATCCCGTGGTCAGCCCGTTCGCGGGAAGCAAGCGGTGTAGGTGAGGGGAAAGTGCGCGTTTCGCTCGTACAACTCGACGTCGATCCGGCGGTGCCGGCCCGGGAACGACTGGCCGAGGTCTCGGCTCTGGTGCGCAGTCGGCGCGGCGATCATCTGGTGGTGCTGCCCGAGTTGTGGTGGCACATCGGTTGGGTCTACGACGGCTGGGAGAGCGATGCCCAGGGGGTGCGCGGCCCGTTCGCGCAGACCATGGCCCGCGCGGCCCGCGACGCCGGGGTGTGGCTGCACGCGGGCAGCATCATCGAGCGCGGCGCGGACGACGAGCTCTACAACACGTCGCTGGTCTTCGACCCGGACGGCGCATTGCGGGCCACCTATCGCAAGATCCACCGGTTCGGCTTCACCGACGGCGAGGCCACCCGGATCTCGCGCGGCACCGAGATCGCGCAGGTGCGCCTGCCGTGGGCCGAGGTGGGTTTGGCGACCTGCTACGACCTGCGCTTCCCGGAGCTGTTCCGACGAATCCTGGACGCGGGCGCGGAGGTGCTGGTGCTGCCCGCCGCGTGGCCGGCGCGGCGGGTCGAGCACTGGCGGGTGCTGGCCCGCGCCCGCGCGATCGAGAACCAGATGTTCGTACTCGCCTGCAACGTCACCGGCGAGCAGGGCGGCCTGGCGATGGGCGGACACAGCATGGTGATCGACCCGTGGGGCGAGATCGTCGCCGAGGCGGGCACCGAACAGACCGTGCTGACCGCCGAGATCGACCCGGCGTTGGTGACCAAGACCCGGGAGGACTTCCCGGTGTTGCGGAACCGGGTGTTCTGAGTCCGCGCGGGTCTGCGGTCTACAGGTTGATGTTCTTGATCTCCTTGCCCGCCGCGTCATACGCCTTGAGGTCGTACGCGGGGTCGGCGGTGTGGGAGGTCACCACGAGGACGTAGACGCGCGTGGTGGGGTCGATCTGTACGGGGCGGATCACCACGGGTTCCTTGGACCCCTTCCAGGTGACCTCCAAGTGGTCCACGTCGGGAGACACCTCGGCCTGGAACACCGCCGCGAAAAGGTTCTTCTGCCCCTGGACCCGGCCGGTCGTGCCGCCGCCGCCGAAGCGGTTCCGTTCGGCGGCCTTGCTCTGCGCGGTCCGGCCGGGGGATTCTTCGCACGACATCGTTTCCGGGAACAACTGCTTCTCGACCTCGTCGTAGCAGGTACGTGTCGGACCCTCCGTCCAGGCTCGGAACTTCCACGGTTTCCCGGCCACCACGCCCGCACCCACGATGTCCGGGCCCGCACCGGGCGGCCTGGTGCCGCCGTCGGCCGAGACGATGTCGGTGGACTGGCCCTTCTCGTCCAGCACACCCCCGGCGATGACCGCACCGCCGCCGCCCACCACCAACGCGGTCGCCAGGGTCGCCCCCACCGTGAACCCGCGCCACCTGCGCGGCCTGCCCGCCCGCTCGATCGCCGCCTCCGCCGTCGGCGGAGTCAGCTCGGTCGCCCGAATCTCTGCCATGAACGCCTCCCTCAGTGCGGTGCCGTCGTCGGCCATGGCCGCACCTCCGTGTCCGAAGTCGAGGGTTCCGTCTGACGCGGGATCAGATCGGCGAGTTGAGGATCCTTGCGCAATTGGGCGAGTCCCTTGAACGTCTGGCTGCGTACCGTGCCGACCGCACACCCGAGGATCTGCGCGACCTCGGACTCCGAGCGGTCCTCCCAGTAGCGCAGCACCACCGCCGCCCGCCGACCCGCCGGCAACCGGGCCAACGCGGCCATCAGCACGCTGCGTTCGGCCACGCCACCGGTCGAATCCGGCCCGGCACGCTCCGGCAGCCGGTCGGTGAGGAAGTGCGTCACCCGCCGGCGACGCACCCTGGACAGATTGGTGTTCACCATGATCCGGCGCACGTAGGCGTCCGGATTCTCGACCGAGGCCACCCGCGCCCAGGACGTATACGTCTTGGTCAGCGTGACCTGGGCCAGGTCCTCGGCCTCGTCGCGATCGCCGCACAGCAGGTACGCGGTGCGCACCAGAGCCGTCCGACGCTCCGCGACGAAGGCCCGGAACTCCTCTTCCCCGTGGGATCTCAACCGTGCCCCCTCTCACCCGAACAAACGTGGGGGAGCCGGCCCTTCTATGCCCGGCCCGGTCGAGCCCGGTTCAGTCGTCGTCGTGCTCGTCGTCGCTCAACCGGTCCACGCACACCGCGATCGCGATGATCAACGCATGGTCCCATCCGGGCGCGATGTCCACCGCGTAGGTGTCGCGCACCCGCAGCCACTTGCGGGTGACCTGGGCGACCGGGCCGTGCGGACCGGTGATGCCGTACTCGTGGTGGAACATGTTGCCGCGCACCGCGAGTTCGCCGCCGACCGCGAGCTCCACCCCGAACGCCTCGTGCAGCGGGGTGAACATCTTCTTGCGCACGGTGGCCACCGTCGCGCCGGTCGCGTCCTCGACCTTCATCGTGTGGTGGATCGCGACGATCTTCTTCTTCACCGTCGCCAACACCGTGCCCGCCGCGTCCTTGAGGTCCAACCGGTCGTGCAGGGTCAACGCCTTGCCGTCGACCAGGTAGACCTTCTCGCCGGCCTCGTCGGTGACCCAGAAGTCGTCCCCGATCGCGAACATCCGCTCGCGCACCAGATAGCGACCGGGCGCCGCGCCCGGATAGAGCTGCGCTCCGTCGTACTCGTCCCCGAACACCGCTGCCTCCATGGTTCGTCCACCTTGTCGGCACAGTGCCCGAAACGGGGGCGTTCAGTCGCGGGCGTCCGTTCGGCTGTGCCGCGCCGGCGTGCGACGGGCGCGGATACGCCCGGTCGGGTGGGGCACGGTCTCGGTCCGCGCGAGCCGGCCGCCGGCGGCCGACCCGGATGGTTCACTTCGGATCATGAGCAGCGCGAGACCGGCCCGGGCCCGGGCCCCCGAGTTGTCCGGGTCCGGCGGCTGGATCAACACCGAGGGCCCCGGCCCGACGTTGGCCGAACTGCGCGGGCGGATCGTGCTCCTCGACTTCTGGACCTCGGCCTGCGTGAACTGCCACCACGTACTCGCCGAACTGCGCGGCCTGGAGGAGCGACACCGCGACGTGCTGACCGTACTCGGTGTGCACTCGCCCAAGTTCGAGTACGAGGCCGAGCACGACACGGTGGTCCGCGCGGTGCAGCGGCACGAGGTACGGCACCCGGTCCTGGACGACCCGGAGTCGAGCACCTGGAAGCAGTACGCGGTGCACGTATGGCCGACGCTGGTGCTCGTCGACCCCGAGGGCTACGTGGTCGCCCGGTTCTCCGGCGAGGGGCACGCGGCCGAGCTCGCGGCGCTGATCGCCGACCTGGTGGTCGAGCACGAGGGCAAGGGCACGCTGCGCCGGGCCGGCGAGGAGTACGACCGGCCCGATGCGCCGCGCACCGACCTGCGCTTCCCGGGCCAGGTGTTGCGGTTGCCGTCCGGGGCGCTTCTGGTCGCCGACACCGGGCACCACTCGCTGGCCGAACTCTCCGACGACGGGCGCACGGTGTTGCGCCGGATCGGTACGGGGCGGCGCGGGCTGCTCGACGGCGGGCCCCGGCACGCGATGCTGGCCGAGCCGCACGGGATGGCCGTATTGCCGCCGGAGGTGGCCGCGCATGTGCGCTACGACGTGGTGGTCGCGGACACCGCCAACCACGCGCTGCGCGGCGTCTCGCTGGCCACCGGGTCGATCCGCACGGTGGCGGGCACCGGCCGCAAACGTCGGCGCGGCGCGGCCGACGACGGCGCGGCCCGCACGATCGACCTCTCCAGCCCGTGGGACGTGGCCTGGTTCGGCGGCCGGATCATCGTGGCGATGGCGGGTGTGCACCAGCTGTGGGAGTTCGACCCGGTCGGCGAGGGGGTCGCGGTGCTGGCCGGCACCGCCGACGAGGGCATGGCGGACGGCCCGGTCGACACGGCCTGCTTCGCCCAGCCCTCGGGCCTGGCGGTGTCGCCCGACGGGCACACCCTGTGGCTGGTGGACGCGGAGAGCTCGGCGCTGCGCCGGCTGGTGGACGGCGGCATCGAAACGGTGGTCGGCCGCGGCCTGTTCGACTTCGGCCGCCGCGACGGCCCGGCCGAACACGCGCTGTTCCAACACCCGTTGGGCGTGGACACGCTGCCCGACGGCTCGGTGCTGATCGCCGACACCTACAACGGCGCGCTGCGCCGCTACGACCCCACCGACGGCTACGTCTCCACCCTGCTCACCGACCTGGCCGAACCTGCCGCGGTCGCGGTGGTGGCGGACCTGGACGAGGACCTATACCTGACCATCGTCGAATCCGCCGCCCACCGCGTCCGCAAGATCCGCATGCCGCACACGTAGTCATTGGGCGGCTTCGCCGCCGGCGCGCGGCTCCGCCGCTCTCCGCGCTCCGCGCGTCGATCACTCGGGGCAACCCATCTCGGGGTCGCTGACGCGCCGGGGCACAGCCACCGCCGGCGCCCCGGGAAAGGCCCGCCTCGAAACCGCAGCCAAGCCACCAAACCCGGTCGCCACCCCGGGCGGGGGCTGCGGGGCCGGACCAGCCCGCCCCGCAGCCTCAAATCCCGCAGCCATCGAGCCGAACGCAACGGGTGGAGCGGGCGGGTACACCTCCCGAGCCAAGTGCAACGCAACCGCGCCGACCCGTCCGGGTTCAGCCCGCCAGGAACGCCGCCGCCGCCGACGCCAACAGGAACGGGTCGTCGGCGCCGCACAGTTCGCGCGCGGAGTGCATCGACAGACACGCCACACCCACGTCCACCGTCTCGATGCCGAGCCGGGTCGCGGTGATCGGCCCGATGGTGGAGCCGCACGGGATCGAGTTGAGCCCGACGAAGATCTGCGCCGGTACGCCCGCCCGCTCGCAGGCCAACGTCCACTCGGCCCGACCGCGCGCGTCGGTGGCGTAGCGCTGGTTGGTGTTGACCTTCAGGATCGGCCCGCCGTTGGGCACCGGGTGGTGACCGGGCTCGTGCCGGCCGACGTAGTTCGGGTGTACCGCGTGCCCGACGTCGCTGGAGAGGTGGAACGAGTCGGCGAACGCCCGGGCCCGGTCGTCGGGCGAGCCGCCGCGCGAGCTGACGATCCGGCTCAGCACCGTCTCCAGGAGCGGTCCGGCGGCCCCGGTCGTGGACGCGCTGCCGGTCTCCTCGTGGTCGAACGCGCCGAACACCGGGATGTGCGCCACCCCCTCGTGCGCGGCGGCGAGCAGCGCGGCCAGGCCCGCGTGCACGGACAGCAGGTTGTCCAGCCGCGGCGACGCGAGCAGTTCGCGATCGCGGCCCAGGTAGCTCGGCTTCTGCACGTCGTGGACCATCAGGTCCCACCCGATCACGTCGCCCGCCGCGACCCCGGTCTCCTCGGCCACGAACCGGATCAGCGCGCCCTCGTCCACCGGGCCCAGTCCCCAGATCGGGGTCATGTGCTGCTGCTTGTCCAACTGGAGGCCGGCCTCGTTCACCGAGCGGTCCAGGTGGATCGCCAACTGCGGTACGCGCAGCAGCGGTCGGTCGACGAACACCAGTCGCTCGCCGCCGTCGCGCAGCGCGAGCCGGCCGGAGAGCCCGAGGTCGCGGTCCAGCCAGGAGTTCAACAGCGGGCCGCCGTAGATCTCGACGGCGATCTGCCGCCAGCCGACCGTACCGGTGTCGGGTAGCGGCTTGACCCGCAGAGTCGGCGAGTCGGTGTGCGCCCCGACGATCCGGAAGCCACGCGTCGGCTCGGCCCCCTCCGGTACGTACCAGGCCACCACCGCGCCCCCGCGCAGCACGTACCGCCCACCCGCCTCGCCGTCCCACGCGGCCGTCTCCGCGAGCCGGCGAAAGCCCGCGGCCTCCAGCCGGGCGGCCACGTTCGCCGCCGCGTGGTAGGGGGAGGGACTGGCGCCGACGAACTCGATCAGATCGTCGGTGTGACTCCGGTCGAAGCGAGGCGAACTCATACATACTCCAAGGTCCACGACCGATCGGCCGCGAAAGATCGTTGCGGGGTCTCCGCCCCAGAGCCTACGACCCACGATCCCGGGAGGCCCAGGCGCGGATTTCGGCACCGGTCCCGGGAACGCCGAACGCCGGGCGGGCCGAATTCGGCCCGCCCGGCGTTCGAGATCGAACCCGTGCGACTAGAACGCCGCTTCGGGCAGTTCCATGATCGTGTTGTCGATCTGCTCCACCATCAACCGCTGCGGCGTCAGCAACGGCAGGATCTCGCGGGCGAAGTGCTTCGCCGCGGCCACCTTGCCCCGGTAGAACGCCTCGTCCCGCCCCGGCGTCCCGGCCAGCTTGGTGAGCGCCACCGACGCCTGCCGCAGCAGCAGCCAGGAGACCACCAGGTCACCGGCGGCCAGCAGGAGCCGCGTGGTGTTCTGGCCGACCTTGTAGATCGAGTCGATCTCCTGCTCGGACGCCATCAGCTGGTTGATCATCGCGGCGACCATGCCCTGCACGTCCTCGGCGGCGGTCGCGAGCAACGCGACCTCCGCGGCCAGTTCGCCCTCGGCGTGTGCGGCGATGAACTCCTGGATCTCGCCAGCCACCACGGTCAGCGCCTTGCCCTGGTCGCGGACGATCTTCCGGAAGAAGAAGTCCTGCCCCTGGATCGCCGTGGTGCCCTCGTAGAGGGTGTCGATCTTGGCGTCGCGGATGTACTGCTCGATCGGGTATTCCTGGAGGAAGCCCGAACCGCCGAAGATCTGCAGCGACTGTGCGAGCTGCTCGTACGACTTCTCCGAGCCGTAGCCCTTGACGATCGGCAGCAGCAGGTCGTTGACCCGGTCCGCGGTCTCGTCGCCGGCGCCGACGAGCGCGGCACCCTCGATCCGGTCCTGCCACGCGGCGGCGTACAGCACCAGGGCGCGCATGCCCTCGACGTATGCCTTCTGGGTGAGCAACGAGCGGCGCACGTCCGGGTGGTGGGTGATGGTCACGCGCGGCGCGGCCTTGTTCGTCATCTGCGCGAGGTCGGCGCCCTGGTAGCGCTCCTTCGCGTATTCCAGCGCGTTGAGGTAGCCGGTGGACAACGTCGCGATGGCCTTCGTGCCGACCATCATCCGCGCGTACTCGATGATCTTGAACATCTGCGCGATGCCGCTGTGCACCTCGCCGACCAGCGTGCCGACCGCCGGGACGCCGTGCTCGCCGAAGGTGAGCTCGCAGGTCGTGGAGACCTTCAGGCCCATCTTGTGCTCGACGTTGGTGACGAACGCGCCGTTGCGCTCGCCGAGTTCGCCGGTCTCCGGGTCGAAGTGGAACTTGGGCACCACGAACAGCGACAGGCCCTTGGTACCGGGGCCGGCACCCTCCGGGCGCGCGAGCACCAGGTGGATGATGTTCTCGGTGATGTCCTGGTCGCCCGAGGTGATGAAGCGCTTGACGCCCCGGATGTGCCAGGTGCCGTCCTCCTGGCGGACCGCCTTGGTTCGGCCGGCGCCGACGTCCGAACCCGCGTCGGGCTCGGTCAGCACCATGGTGGAGCCCCACTGGCGGTCGACCATGAAGCCGGCCACCTTGCGCTGCTCCTCGGTGCCGAGCGTGTGCAGCACCTGGGCGAAGTCGGGGCCCGCCGCGTACATCCACAGCGCCGGGTTGGCGCCGAGCACCAGCTCGGCCACCGACCAGCGCAGCGAACGCGGGCAGTTGGTGCCGCCCATGCTCTCGGGGAGCGCGAGGCGCCACCACTCCGAGTCCATGTAGGCCTTGTACGACTTCTTGAACGCCTCGGGCAGCGTGGCCGAGTGCGTCGCGGGATCGAAGACCGGTGGGTTGCGGTCGGCCTCCGCGAAGGAATCGGCGAGATCGTTGACCGCGAGGCGTTCCACCTCGGCCAGGATCGACCTCGCGGTTTCGACATCCATGTCCGCGAACGGACCCGTGCCATAGACCTGCTCGCGCCCGAAGACCTCGAACAGGTTGAACTCCAGGTCGCGGAGATTCGACTTGTAGTGACCCATGACAGGCTCCGCCCGTGGTTGCGTCGTGTGGACTGACTGGTTGATCCGGTCGAACCGAACCGCACTGAATCCGAGTGTACTGGTCAGTAACATAATGATCGTACCCATGGGTAACTTTTTCAATGCCCAGGAGGTTCCCATCGGGTTACCACCAGGTACCGATGACCGTCTCGGCGGAGGGCGCAAACCCGGGCCGCCGACCCGCTAGCCTCGTGGTGTGTACGGCTACGCAACGGAAGAACCCCAGGCCCGGGCGGAGGCGCCGGCGCTCACCGACGCCGTGCGCGCGTTCGCCACGGGCGTCATGAACGGCGAGGACTTCCAGTCCATCTTCATCGCGTCGAAGGTCTTCTGCCCCAGAGGCGACCGGCCGGGCTTCCTGGCGCTGCACAACACCCCCGAGCCGGTGATCCCGATGTTCAGCTCGCTCGCCGAGCTGAAGAAGTACGCCGGCGAGGAGTCCCGCCACTTCACCGTGACCGGTGCAGAGGTGCTGGACCTGCTCCCCAACGGCTACGGCTTCGTCCTGGACCTGGACGGCGAGCACCGGGTGATGTTCGACGCCAAGGCGATAGAGCAGATGATCGCCTTCGCGATGCGCCGAATGTACGGCTGAACCACAGCGGCGCCGACGACCCGTGTGGTCGTCGGCGCCGGGTGGAGTCGGTCAGGACGGGCGGTGGCCGTGATTGGCCCGGTGCTTGCGGCGGGACTTGCGCTTGCGGGTCTTCTTCGACATCGCGCTCCCTTGCTCGTCGTGCCGCATGCTTACCCCCGAGCGGGCCGCGTTCATGCCCCGTTCCCACCGGGATCGCCGCTATCGGCCGCCGTGGCGCAGCAGTCGGCCGCTGTGCGTGCCGGTGGGCTCGTCGTTCTCGACGGTGACCCGGCCGTTGACCAGGATGTAGCGGTAGCCCTTGGCGTCGATCACCGTGCGAAGTTGGCCGGCCGGCAGATCGTGGACGAACTTCGGGTCGCCATAGGCCAGTTCGTCGTAGTCGTAGACGATGATGTCGGCCGCGGCGCCCTCGGTCAGCACCCCTCGGTCGGTGAATCCGGCACAGCGGGCGGGCAGCGCGGAGAGCCGCCAGTGGGCCTGCTCCAATGAGGTCCAGGCGTGCTTGCGGACGTATTCGACGAGGTACTCCGTCCCGTACATGCCCGCGCTCAGCGTCTTCAGGTGCGCGCCGCCGTCGGACAGCCCGGGGAGCAGGTATTCGTAGTCGACGAGTTCCTTCAATCCCGCCAAGGTCGCGTTGAACTGGCCGGTGTGCACCTCGGTGCGCAGCCCGTCCGCGATCGTCACGTCGCACAGCACGTCCACCGGATGCCGGTCCAACTCCGCGCCGATCTCCTTGAACGACCGGCCCTCGAACCGTCGGTAGTCCTCGGTGAACGTGCGGTGCAGCTTCATGTCCGGGTAGAGGTGGTAGAACAGCGGGTCGAATTCCCGCAGTTCGGCCCGCACGGTTGGATCGTTCAGCAGCGCGATCTTCTCCTCGACCGTCTCGGCCGCGAAGATCGTGGCCACCGGCGGGCGAGTGGAGACGCCGCCGTACAGGAAGCTGAACGGCACCGGGACGTCGGTGGTCATCGCCTGGCCGTAGATCGGGATGCCGCGCTCCTGGCAGCTGCGCAACCACTCGATCTTGCGCTTGTACAGCCCGCCGCTGCGCGAATTGGCGATCACCGCGTTCCAGATCAGCGGTCGGCCGCTGACCTCGACCAGGTGTTCGTACTCGGCCTCGGTGATCTGTGTCCCGGACAGTTGCATGAAGCCGCGTCCCTGCCGGCCCAGTACCTCGGCCAGTACGAGACGGGTCTGCGGCCACATGATGTCGGTGGGCATCGGCGTGCCGTCGAAGTCGCCCTGCATCAGCCGCCCGTTCGGGTTGCCCGGCTCACCCAGGCACTGCGCCGACCAGCCGCCCGCGCCGGCGTCCATCGCCTCGGCCAACAGGCGGGCCAGCTCCGCGTGTTCGGCGTCGGTGGGCTCGGCGCCGGCCTTGGCCCGGTCCAGGCCGAGTACCCAGATCAGCAGCGGGTTCACCGGTACGTACGGGAGTACGTTGACCGCCTTGGGGGTGCGCTCGACGCTGTCCAGGTAGTCGGGGAAGGTGACCCAGTCCCACGGCATGCCCTCGCGCAGCGTCTCGGTGGGGATGTCCTCGACGGCGGTCATCGACAACATCGCGCGCTCGCGCATGTCCTCGCGCACCGGCGCGAAGCCGAAGCCGCAGTTCCCGGTGACCACCGAGGTCACCCCGTGCGGCCCGGACGTGGTCAGGTAGGGGTCCCAGAAGACCTGGCCGTCGTAGTGGGTGTGCAGGTCGATGAAGCCGGGCGCGACGATCAGGCCGCTCGCGTCGATCACCCGATCCGCGTCCGCCGCCGCGATCCGGCCGATCCGGCTGATCACCCCGTCGGTGATCGCGATGTCGCCGCGAAAACGCGGGCCTCCCGAACCGTCGACGACGATGCCGCCCTTGATGACCACGTCGTAGTTCGCCACGGCGTTCCTTCCCTCGGCGAGCCCTTGCGCAGGATTCAGTTAATTAAAGAGTGTGTTTAATACGAGGGGTCGAAGGAGTCAAGGGATTCCGCGGTGTGGGCTGGGCTCAGCCGGACCCGGGCCGGGTCGGATCGGGGCGCGTCGGGTGCCGGGTCGCGCGGGTGGCTCAGCCGCCGGCCAGCGCGCCCGCGACGATCGCCGTCAGGTGGTCGTCGAAGGCGTCCGGGCCGAGCAGGCCGGTCGCCACGATCGCGTCCGGGCGGGGCGGTCGGCTGTATCGCGCCGCGCGGGCCGCGCACAACATCCCGACCATCTGGGTGACCAGGAACGTCCGGGTCTGCAGCGCCGTCGAGCCCAGCTCCGGCCGGGCCGCCGCGACCGCGTCCACCACGTCCTGGACGTCCGCGCCGCCGAGCAGCGGGGTGACCGGCGAGCTCGGATCGCGCAGCAGTTCCACCGAGATCTGCAGATAGGCCCGATCGGCCGGCGAGCCGTTGAGCAGCTCGGTGATCGGCAGCACGAGCGCGCGCGCGAAGCCGGCCAGGTCCGCCGGTTGCTCCCGGGCGCCGGCCAGCAGCTCCTGGCGGCGCGCGTACACCACCGGGACGTGCTGTTCGACGATCGCGCGCAACAATCCCTCGCGGCCGCCGAAGTGGTAGTGGATCGCGCCGGCGTTGCGCTGCCCGGCCGCGCGGGTGATGTCCTGCAACGGCACGTCGAGCCCGTGCCGCGCGAACAACAGCTCGGCGGCCTCGACGATGCGGCGCCTGGTGGGGCCGGAGTCACGGGGCATGCGCGCAGCATATGGCCTGGGAATGGCCCGGGTTCGAACCCGAATGGCGGCACTGTCAAGTGCCTGTTTGGCCAGGTTTGGATACGTTTTGAACCTAATGGGACCTTCGCCCCTGTCCAGGTGCCTCGGCGCGGGTGACGATGGTTGGAGTCGGTCGTCGGTACGTCCCCCCTGCGCGTCAACGAAAGGTCCCGACACATGCCTGCCCTGGCCCTCCCCGCTAGCCGAGCAGTTCCGGTGGCAGTGGGCTTGTACGTGGCGGTGCTGGTGAGTCGGGTGTTCGCCCCGGACTACCTGGACATGCACGCGGTGCTGATCGCGGTCCCGGCGGTGGTGGCGATGGCCTACCGGCCGTGGCTGACCGCGGCGGCCGGACTGATCGCCCTGGTCACCCGGCTGCTCCTGCACCCGCAGCTGCAGAACGGCGACTACAAGAACTCCACCGGCGTCTCGGCCGCGATCCTGATCGTGACGCTGTTCGGCTGCTGGGTCGGCTGGGAACGGCGGCGCCAGGACGCCCGGCTGCACCGTGTGCAGTCGGTGGCCGAGGTGGCCCAGCGCGCGCTGCTGCGACCGGTGCCCAGGAAGATCGGCCGGTTCGGCTTCGCGGTCCGCTATCGGGCGGCGGCCGAGGAGGCGTCGATCGGCGGGGATCTGTACGAGGTGCTGGAGACGCCCTACGGGGTGCGCGTGCTGCTCGGCGACGTGCGGGGCAAGGGCCTGGAGGCGGTGGACATGGCGGCCCGAACGCTGGGCGCGTTCCGCGAGGCGGCCTATGACGCGCCGACCCTGGACGAGGTCGGCGTCCGGGTGGACCGGAGCCTGAATCGGCAACTCGGCGCCGAGGACTTCGTCACCGCCGTGATGGTCGAACTGTGCCCCGGGGAGGGCACGATGCAGGTGCTCGCGTGCGGCCACCCGTCCCCGCTGCTGGTGCGCAGCGGCACGGTCGGCGAGGTGATCGCCGAGGCGGGTCTGCCGCTCGGCATGGGCCTGCTGCCGGCCGCCACCGCCCGCCGCGTCGAGCAGGTCCCCTTCCGCCCCGGCGACGTCCTGCTGCTGCACACGGACGGCGTCACCGAGGCCCGGGACGCCGCCGGCGAGTTCTACGCGCTGGCCCGCCACCTGGCGGTATTCGCGCACAACGACGCGGGGGCCATGCTGGACGCGGTCGAACAAAGCCTCTTGGCCCACGTGGGCGGCAACCTCGAGGACGACGCCGCGATGCTCGCGGTGACGCTGACCGGTCCGCTGCTCAAGGTGGTCAAACCGGCGCGGACGTTGGAACCGGCGCGGAATCCGGCGTAGGCGGCGTCGCTTCCCGGGCGGCCGTCCACACGACGGCCCCGGGAGAGGGAACTCCCAGGGCCGTCACGGTTATTGACGGATCGTCAGGCAGTCGGGACGGCACTGCGGCGCCGCCTGGTGACGACGATGGTGGCGGTGCCGACCAGGACGAGCCCACCTGCGGCGCCGACCAACACGGGCAGGTGCGACGGTCCACCGGTCTTGGGCAGCGCGGCGGGCAGCGGCTCGGTCGTGGGCGCGGCCGAGTGTGTGGCGGCCGGGCTGGTCGCGGTGACCGGGACGGCGGGCTTGGCGACGTCCTTGTCGACGACGGGCTTCGCGGGGGCGGGCTTGGCCGGCGTGGGCTTGGCGGGGGTGGGTTCGGCGGGGGTGGTGGGCTTGGTCGGGGTGGACTTGGCGAGGGTGAACGCCTTGGAGTCTTGGCCGCCTCGGAAGGTGCCCGCGCTGAGCCGGCCGTCGACCACCTGGACCGGGGTGGACTCCTTGATGGTGACCCGGATCGCGACGGTGGTGCTGCTGCCGGGGTGGCCGCCGCCGCTGATGACGAACCGTCCGTTCAGGACAGGGTCGCAGCCGGGCTTGACCGCGAGGGTCTGCGGGCTTCGGCCGGGGGGCGTGTAGCTGATGTAGACGTCCTTGGCGGTGCCGTGGTGCAGCCGGCCGTCGGGGGCGCTCATGGAGTTGTCGAGCAGTCCGAGGCTGACCCCCACCGGGATGCGACCGAGTTCGACCTTGGAGTTGTTGGTCACGGTGAGCTTGGCGGTGAAGCTGCTGCCCCGCGTGACCTTGGCCGGGACACCGGACAGGGTGGCGGAGACCTTGTCCCAGTCCGCCTGGGTGGCCGTGCGCGCGGTGGTGTCTGGTCCGGAGTCGCCGCCGCCCCCGCAGGCGTAGGCAGTTCCGGCCATGCCGGGCAGAACCGGGGTGGCGAGGGCGAAGGCGATGGCGGCCGCACCGGAGATGGCGACCTTCTTCGTGAAATGGTTCATACCGGGCATGTGCATGACGGAGTTCTCCCCCGGGAGACAGAAGTGCCGAAGAATTTCGAGGCGGAGCCGAATGCCGTGGCGGGCCCCGATCCCGGGCTCCCGTCTTGCTTGCTCTCAACCGTTACGACGCCCATCCCCCCAGGGGGGTTGCGGCCGGTTGCCGGCAATCTTGAAGGTAGTCGGCGACGGCCCGGCCGGCGGCCTCGGCGTGACGCCCGACCCGGGGGACGCGGCCTCGCCCAGGAGCAGCACCCGGGGCAGCGCACGATGGCCGGGGCCACCACCACGCGCCGGCGCTCGCCGCCGGACAGCCGGCCCCGGCGACCGCTTCGTCCGGCCCGCCCGAGAGGCCCGGCGACGGCTCCGAACACGGCTCACCACCCACCCCACCCGCGACCCGGCCTCCCGCCTCGGCCGCGTACCCGACCCGGGACGCCCCACCGGGCGCGTCAGCGCCCACGAGATGGGCCGCCCCAAGTGATCGACGCGCAAAGCGCGGAGAGCGGCGGAGCCGCAAGGTTGGGTGGGGTGGCCCGGAGCGAAGCGGAGGGACGCCGCGCCCCGAGCGAGGTGCCGCTTTTTTGCGGAGGAGCGAAGCGGGGGGAGCAAAAAAGCGGCACCTCGCGAGCCGGCGGCGAAGCCGCCCAAAACAGGAAGAGACCCGCTCTCCTCGCCGAAGAGCGGGTCTCTATTCGCGGTCTCCGCAGGTCGAACCCTCATACGACCTGCTCGTTCGTGGGCCGAACCCTCATACGGCCCAACATCCGCGGTCCGTGCCCCTGGCGCACCTCAGGGCAGAGCGCGCCAGGGGACGATTTGTTACCCGCGCAGCCCGGAGGCTTCGCGAGCGAGCTTTTCCACCCGTGTCCAGTCGCGCGAGGCGACCGCGTCCGCGGGAAGCATCCAGGACCCGCCGACACACGCCACGTTCGGCAGTGCCAGGTAGGTCGGGGCCGACGCCGGGGTGATTCCGCCCGTCGGGCAGAACCGCACGTCCGGCACCGGCGAGGCCAGCGACTTGAGGTACGGCGCGCCGCCCGAGGCCTCGGCCGGGAAGAACTTCATTTCCCGTACGCCCAGTTCGCGCAGCCGCAGTACCTCGGACACCGTCGACGTCCCGGGCAGGAAGGACAGCCCGGTCTCGACCAGTGCCCCGTAGAGCGTCTCGGTACAGCCCGGCGTGACCAGGAAGCGGGCCCCGGCTGCCGCCGCCGCCTTGGCCTGATCCGGCGTCAGCACCGTACCGGCGCCCACGAACGCGCCCTCGACCTCGGCCGCGATCCGCTCGATCGCGCCCAGTGCCGCCGGCGTGCGCAGGGTGACCTCGACGGCCGGCAGTCCACCCGCCACCAGCGCGCGCGCCAGTGGTACGGCCGACTCCACGTCGTCCACGATCACCACCGGGATCACCGGTGCCAGGTCCAGAGCGGACGTGCTCACGCCGCCACCTCCACGAGTCGAGTGCTGCGCGCGTCCAACCACGCGGACGCGCCGCGCAGGGCCGGATGCGGGGCCACCACGAGCGCGGTGGAGATGCGGTGCAGGTACGGCGCCATCGTCGGGTTGGTCTCGAAGCCCATCCGGAACTCGCTCTCGAGCAGCATCTCGGTGATCCGGGGCAGGATGCCCCCGGCCAGGAAGACACCGCCGCGAGCGCCCAACGTCAGGGCCACCCCACCGGCGAACGTGCCGAGCAGTCGGCAGAAGGTCTCCACCGTCGCGACGCACACCTTGTCGGAGCCGTCCAGCGCGCGGGCGGAGATGTCCGCCGGGCTGAGTGCCTCGGCGGTGACGCCGTGCACGGCGGCCGTGCAGCGATGCAGCCGGCACAGTCCCGGACCGGACAGCACGTGCTCCGCGGTCACCGTGCCCAGGCCGCCGCGCTCGTCGCGCAGCACCTCCAGGGCTGCGGCGTCCGGACCGTGCGCCGGCCGCAGCAGTACGTGCCCGCCCTCGCCCGGCAGCGGCACCCAGCCGCCGCCCGGGATCGGCACCAGACCGGCCACGCCGAGCCCGGTACCGGGACCGAGCACCGCCATCGGCAACATCGGGTCGGGCAGCCGCTCGCCGACCACGATCAGGTCGTCGCCGGCGAGGTGCGGCAGGGAAAGGGCCAGCGCCTCGAAGTCGTTGATCAGGTGCAGGTCCGCCACGCCGAGCTTGGTCCGGGTCTCCGCGATGGACAACACCCACGCGCCGTTGGTCAGCCGGAACCGGTCACCGTGTACGGGCCCCGCGACCGCCGCGCAGATCGCGCTCGGTCGGGCCGCGCCGGAGCGGTCCAGGTAGTCCTCGATCGCGGCGGCCAGGTCCACGTGGTCCTCGCTGCGCAGGCCCAGGACACGCTCGGGCTGCCCGCCCGGTTCGCTGACCACGGCGAAGCGCGCGTTGGTGCCGCCGATGTCGGCGACCAGCCACGGCCGCTCGGGCGTCGGCTGCGCCACGGTCGCGCTCACGCCACACCGCCCGCGACCGCGCCGAACACGCCCGCGCCCAGGTCGGCCGGGCCCACCCCGGCACGCAACGCGGTGAACAACTCGCGTCCGGTACCGAGCCATTCGGCATCCGTCGGCGCCGCCCCGGTGACCTGACGCTCACTCAGGTCGGCGTCTATGGTCAGCGTCCCCGCGACCGCGTCCACCGTCACGATGTCGCCGTCGCGGACCTTGGCGATCGGGCCGCCGGCCGCCGCCTCGGGCGTGCAGTGGATCGCCGCCGGAATCTTCCCGGACGCGCCGGACAGCCGGCCGTCGGTGACCAGCGCCACGTGGTGGCCCCGGTCCTGCAACACCCCCAGCGCGGGGATCAGCTTGTGCAGCTCGGGCATGCCGTTGGCACGCGGGCCCTGGTAGCGCAGTACGGCGACCAGGTCGTGGTCCAACTCGCCCCGCTCGAACGCGGTGAGGAACTCGGCCTGACCGTCGAACACCCGCACAGGTGCCGTCACCACATGGTGCGACGGGTCGACCGCGGACACCTTGATCACCGCGCGACCGAGGTCGCCGTGCAACATCCGCAGCCCGCCGTCCGGCGCGAACGGCTTGTCGTACGGCCGCAGCACCTCCAGGTCCAGGCTCTCCGTCGGGCCCTCGACCCAGACGATCGAGCCGTCCTCGGTCAGCTGCGGCTCGCGCCGGTAGCGGTTGAGCCCGTCACCCGCGACGGTGCGCACGTCCTCGTTGAGCAGCCCGCCGTCGAGCAGCGTGCCGATCAGGAACGCGGTGCCGCCCGCGGCGTGGAAGTGGTTGATGTCGGCCGGGCCGTTCGGATACATCCGGGTCAGCAGCGGCACCGCGGTGGACAACTCGGCGAAGTCGTCCCAGGTGAGCGTGATTCCGGCGGCGGCGGCCATCGCGACCAGGTGCAGTGTGTGGTTGGTCGAACCGCCGGTGGCGAGCAGTGCCACCACCGCGTTGACCCACGCCTTCTCGTCGAGCACCTCGCCGATCGGCGTGTACTCGCGGACCAGCGAGGTGGGGTCGCCCAGCGACGTGGTGGCCGCGACCCGGCGACCCGCCTCGTCGGTCAGCGCCTTGCGCAGCGGCTGGTCGGGGTGCACGAAGCTGGCGCCCGGCAGGTGCAGCCCGAGCACCTCCATCACCAGCTGGTTCGTGTTGGCGGTGCCGTAGAACGTGCAGGTGCCGATGCCGTGGTAGGCGCCCGCCTCGGCGTCGAGCAACTCCTCGCGGGAGACCTTGCCCTCGGCGAAGCGCTGCCGGACCCGGGCCTTCTCCTTGTTCGGGAGTCCCGAGGACATCGGGCCGGCCGGTACGAAGATCGTCGGCAGGTGCCCGAACGACAGCGCGCCGATCACCAGGCCGGGGACGATCTTGTCGCACACGCCGAGCATCAGCGCGCCGTCGAACATGTCGTGCGCGAGCGCCACGGCGGCGGCCATCGCGACCACGTCGCGGCTGAACAGGGACAGCTCCATGCCCGCGCGGCCCTGGGTGATCCCGTCGCACATCGCGGGCACGCCGCCGGCGAACTGGGCCACGCCGCCGACCTCGGCGACCGCGGCCTTGAGCTGCTCGGGGTAGGTGCGCAGCGGCTGGTGCGCGGAGAGCATGTCGTTGTACGAGGAGACGATCGCCACGTTGGGCTTGACCGGACCCTGCGGGCCGACGCCGCGCAGCCCGAGCTTCTCGCTCGGCGAGCAGGCGGCGAAGCCGTGCGCGAAGTTCGCGCAACCGAGTTGACCGCGGGCGGGCGCCTCGGAGGCCGCCGCCCGGATCCGCTCCAGGTAAGCAGAACGCGTGGCGGCACTGCGGCGCGCGATGCGCTCCGTCACTGCGGCCACCGTCGGGTGGATCCTCTGCTCGCTCACGGTCTTCGTGCCCCTGCTGTCGGCGGCGTGCTCTGCCGGTTCGGGTACCAAACTAGGGGTACTTTTGCCTCTTGGCAAGCAAAAGAGTGACGCTCGGGTGTCGAAGTAGTGAACTTAGGGCTTTGACCGAGGGAAAGCCGCCCTGGTTCACTGGATGGCATGGCCCGACGCGCAAACCCCATCCCGCACAGCAGTGCAGGCGAGGTCCTTCGCCTGGTGCGCGAAGGGGATGCCGAGACCCGGGCGGACGTCGCCCGGCTCACCGGGCTGTCCCGATCCGCCGTGGCGGCCCGGATCGACGAACTGGTCGACGCGGGGCTGTTGGCCGAGCGCGCCGACGGGGTGTCCACCGGCGGCCGGCCGCCGATCCGCCTCGAACTCAATCCCGAGGGCGGCCTGGTGCTGGCCGCCTCGCTCGGCAGCAGCCGAGGTCAGCTCGCGGTCTGCGATCTGACCGGGCGCGTGCTGGCCAGCCGGGAGACCCGGATGGCCGCCCAGGGCGGGCCGGATGCGGTACTGACCGGCCTGCCGGACTGGATCGACACGATGCTCGCGGAGGAGGGTTTCGATCCGGCGCGGGTGCGCGGGGTCGGGGTCGCGGTGCCGGGGCCGGTCGAGTTGGACACCGGGCGGGCGGCCGGTGCGCCGACCCTGCCGGGATGGGACGGGGTGGCGATAGCCCCCACGTTGCAACGCCGGTTGCCGGTACCGGTCTACGTGGACAACGACGTGAACGTGATGGCGCTCGGCGAGTATCGGGCCCGGGCGGACGCGGGCGACCTGGTCTTCGTCAAGGCGTCCACCGGTATCGGCGCGGGGATAGTGGCCGACGGCAAGGTCTACCGGGGCGCGCTCGGCGCGGCCGGCGAGATCGGGCACATCCCGGTGGCCGGCGGGACCGGGGTGCGGTGTTGGTGCGGCAATGTGGACTGCCTCGAAGTACTGGCCAGTGGGCGGCACTTGATCGAGACGTTGGCCGCGCACGGCGCACGCTTCCCGGACGGACGCGAGGTGTCCAGCGTGCGGGACGTCGTGGCGTTGGCGGCGGCGGGACAGCCCGAGGCGGTGCGGCTGGTGCGCGAGTCCGGGCGGATGCTCGGTGAGGTGCTGGCGAGTGTGGTCAACGTGCTGAATCCGGCGGTGGTCGTGCTGGGTGGCGACCTTGCCGACGCGGGTGATCCGTTGTTGGCGGGCGTGCGGGAGGTCGTGTACAAGCGGTCCACGGCGGTGGCCACGCGCGAACTGCGCATCGTGCCCAGTGTGTTGGGGGAGGCCGCGGGGCTCACGGGCTGTGCGTTCATGGCGTTGGACCAGATCCTGTCGCCCGACTCGGTGGACACGACGCTGGCGCGGCTCGCGGGTGGGCGGGCGCTGCCGAGCGTGAACCGGGCCTTGCCGGCTTGATGGCGGGCCGTTTCTGGCCTTAATCGCCGGCCGGGCTTGGCCTCAAGCGCCGGCCGGGCTGATTTTGGCTCACCTTGGGCGTGGCTCGCCCTGGCTTGGCCTCGAGCGCCGGCCGGGCTGGAGTGTTTTCGTCCCACCTTGGGCGTGACTCGCCCTGCGTTGGCCTCAAACGCCGGCCGGGCTGAGTTGTTTTTGGCTCGCCTTGGGCGTGACTTGCCCTGGGGTGGCCTCAAGCGCCGGCCGGGCTGGAGTGTCGGGCGTGGCTCGCCCTGGGTTGGGCTCGGGCGTCGGCCGGGTTGGAGAGTCGGCCGTGGCTTGCTCTGCGTTGAGCTCAGGTGTCGGCCGGGGCGAGTTGGTTTTGGCGTGCCTCGTGCGTGGCGTGTGCCGTCCTCGTGGATTGGCTTCGTCTCGCCTCGGGTGTTGCTCCGGCCTGCCCGAAAGGGGATCCTCCGCGTGGGGAATGTTGAGAGGGCAACTATCGTTGGAGCGTGCAAGGCCCGGGGAAGCCGGGACCGTACTCGTTTCGAGGAGCAGGTCATGCCCGCCGTTACCGTTTCCAACCCGCTGGACCTGCCGCGTCTGCCGGAGCCCGGTCTCGACGCGCGTCCGCGGCCCGTGCTTGCCGTCACCACCGCCCCGAGCGGGGTCGAGGGGGAGGGCTTCCCGGTCCGGCGTGCGTTCGCCGGCGTCAACCAGAGCTATCTCGACCCGTTCATCATGATGGACCAGATGGGCGAGGTGGATTACGCGCCGGGCGAGCCCAAGGGCACCCCCTGGCACCCGCACCGCGGCTTCGAGACGGTCACCTACCTGATCGACGGCGAGTTCGTGCACCAGGACTCGGCCGGCGGTGGCGGGGTGATCACCGACGGCGACACACAATGGATGACCGCCGGCTCCGGGCTGCTGCACATCGAGGCGCCGCCGGAGGCGCTGGTGACCAGTGGCGGCCTCTTCCACGGCATCCAGTTGTGGGTCAACCTGCCGTCCGCGCAGAAGATGACCGACCCGCGCTACCAGGACATCCGCGCCGGTGACGTCAAGCTGCTGGCCTCGGACGACGGTGGTGCGCTGGTCCGGCTGATCGCCGGCTCCGTCGGCGGCTTCGACGGCCCCGGCATCACGCACACCCCGATCACCCTCGTACACGCCACGGTCAACCCGGGCGCCCGGCTTTCGCTGCCCTGGCGCAAGGACTACAACGCGCTCGTCTACGTGCTCGCCGGTTCCGGGACCGTCGGGACCGATCGGCGACCGATCGAAACCGGCCGGCTCGCGGTGTTCGGGGCCGGGGACACCATCGACCTCCAGGCGGACGCGCGGCAGGATTCGAACAAGCCGAACCTCGAAGTGATCGTTCTCGGTGGGCAGCCGATCGGGGAGGAAGTAGCCTGGTATGGCCCGTTCGTGATGAACACTCACGCCGAACTGGCGCAGGCGTTCGACGACTTCAAGGCGGGCCGGATGGGCCGGATCCCGGCGGACCGGATCTGACGACCGATCAACAGTGGCCGAAGATCATCGGCCGAGGATCTGACGCATCGTCAGAGCCCTTAGAGTGCAAGGGAATGCCTCATAGGGGCGAGCGCGTGGGCTACCCAATGCAGCCGACCGGTCGCCCCTTGACGCTGTCCCGCGCACTGGCCACACTGAACAAGGTCAAATGGAACGTACCGGTTTGCCGCGCTATGAGCGCGGCCTGCGGAAAGAGGAGTGGAGCCGTCACCTCACCACCGTGAGCTCCGCCGCCGGGTCGAAGTGGCCCCGGTCGACGGGTGCGATGTGACACCGGACGAGAGGAGTCCGCGTATGTCCTGGCCCTCCCGGGTGGCACACGGCATCGGCGACGGTGACCGACGGCCGCCCCATGCCTCATATTTCGCCAATGTGTCGATCGGTACAACCGGTGCGATCCGTACCGCCGATACGACCGGTGCGACCGGTGCGAACGCCGTGACCGGTGCGAACGCCGTGACCGGCTCGTTCGGTGGGCTCGGCGCGTTCCGGTCGCGGAGGCCGTGATGGCCACCGACTGGCGTAAGAAGTTCGTGGAGAACACGGTCAAGACCCGGACCTCGTCCACGAATTGGCTCGCGCTCAGGATCATTCACTCGAACGTGCTCACCATGCTCATTCTCGGCACCGCGGCGGTGTTCGCGGTGGTCCTGCATGTCAAAGGACGCGCGCGCGATGGCGAGTTGTTCGCGCTTGCGATCGCCGTGCCGTGGATACTGGCGGCATATCGACACAGTCGCACCTGCAAGCCGTGTCCACGTCAGTCGGGAGGGGGATAGGCGATGAGCGCGTACGAGCCGCCACCGCCCCCCGAGGCACGTGGACTTCGCCTCGGCGATCTGGTGCGCAGACGCCACCTCTCCGATCCCGAGGAAGAGGAACCGGCGTTCCCCACCGCGCGTGCCGAACGTGCGAGCGAACCCCGGCGCGAGCCGCGCGAGCCCCGCGACTCACATGCGACGTACGCTCCCCGGGACGACGACGAGCCGTCCTGGCGGCGGGACTTGCGCGCGCGCCGGGAGCGTGAGCGGGAGGTCGCCCCCGAGTCCCGCCGGCCGACCGAGCCTCGACGTACGCCCCAACCCCGTCGTGGCACCGACCGCGGCGCCGCCGCCCCCGACCCGCGCTCCGGCCGAGCCGCGGACGACGCCACCCGCGCCGAGCGGTCCCGCCCCGAGCGCGCCCGCCGCGGCGAGACCGATCGTGCCCGCCGAGGCGACGTCGAGCACGCCCTCCGCGCCGAGCCCGGGCCCGGCGCCGCGACCAAGGCGGCCAAACCGGCCACGCCCGCCGCGCCGTCCGCGTCCTCCGCCGTCCGGCGCGCGATGCGGCCGCGCGACCCGGGCGGCCGGTACAACCCGCCCAAGGCCCCGATGGCCCCGGCGCCCCCCAGCACCCCCACGCCCCCCGCCGAGCCCGCCCGCAAGCCCCTGTGGCGCAAGTCCGCCAAGGCCACCGAGACGGGTACGGGGGCCGACACCGCCCCGACGGCCGCGTCCGGCCCGGCCGGCCTGGCCGGATTCGTGCGCAAGAAGGTCACCGGCAACGCCGGCAACGAGGCGGCCGGCGCCGCCGGTTCCGATCCGCAGGGCGGTTCGGGCACGTCCGGAGGGCAACCGCCGTTCGCCGGCGGGGACGGCGGACCCAGCCGCGGCCCGTTCAGCAGTCCCGACCTGATCATGCTGGTTCCCGCCGGATTCGCCACCTACTACGGAGCCGGGCTCTTCGTGAGCTGCTCCCACGAGGCCGGCTTCATGGCGGCCTTCTGCCTGTGGCTCATGATGGGCTTCTGGATCGTGATCGTCAGCGCGAAGTGGCCGTTGCTACGGCTGATGCGCTGGGCCTGGGTGCTCGCCGGTCTGATGGCCGGGGCAACCATCCCCATCGGTGGCGGATGACGGTGCGTGCGACGTGAGTAGCTTACGAACCGTCATATCACGGGTACGCCAAGGCAAACAGGGACCGGGGGACGTCCGCGGGACCGGAGGGGAATCATGCACATGTCGCTGAGTGCCGTGGCCGCTGCCGCGCCCGACTACATCGTCGACTACCACGCGGCGGTGACCACCCAGACCAGCAGTGTCGGTCGCGGGGTGACCGTCGGGGTCCCGATCCTGATCATCTTCATCCTCTTCTACCTGGTCACGCACAAGAACCACAAGATCCTCGGCCTGGTGCTGGCGTTCGTGGCCGGAGTGATGTTGTCCGGCACACAGGTGGCGTCCTCGCTCTCCGAGCTGGTCGACCACTTCGTCACGGCCGGCGTCAACGCGGTCAGCGACACGTTCAGCTGAGCCGGGCCCGGCACTCGTGAACCTCCGCGAGTGGCACGGGCGATGCGACATGCGGTCGGGCGTGCGGTGGTCGTCTCGGAGGTAGTCCCCAGGACATGAGCGACCCCCTGCACGTGCTGACCTTCAATTTGCGCGGGCCGGAGAACCCGGTGCCGAACTCCTGGCGCGAGTGCTACCCGCTCGTGCTGGAGCTGCCGCGCCGCGAACACCCGCACGTGCTCGGCACCCAGGAGGGTCGCCGGCATCAACTTCGGTCGTCGGCCCCCGAGTTCACCGGTGTCGCGGTGATCGTGGTCGGCGATTTCAGCGTCGCCACCGGCACCGGCACCGGCCCTTGGACCCGGGACGGTCGTTGCCCCTTTGGCCGGCTGATCCGTACTCGTCAACCCTCGTCGGCCAGCCAGTTGCCGTGGAACCCGAACGGCACCCGGCACGGCAACCGCACCGCGGCGACCGGATCGGCGCCGAGGTCGTCCGCGGCCAACACGACCAGGTCGCTGGTGTCCTCGGCCGCGTCGTATACATACGTCAGCAGCCACCCCGGCCCGCCCGCGTGTCCGTCCGCCGGCACGAACGTCGCCTCGCCCGGGGTCCGCCCGAGACCGAAGTCGTGCGCGACCGTGCTGCCGTCGGCGAGGTCGTAGCGCACCACCGACCGCCCGGCCACGGCGAAGCCGTACCGCGCGGCGAGTCCGGTGTGCCGGTCGTCGATGCGCGGGAACTCGGCGTGCCGGTCGTCGAGTTGCTCCTCCCGTACGGTCCCCGCGAGCAGGTCGATCGTCCATCGCCACAACGTCGCCGCCGGGTCGGCCATGCCCTCGCGATAGAGGTACGGGCGGCGCATCACGTGGAGCACGATCCGGTTCGGGCCCTCGTCGTGCGCGTTGAGCGTGTGGAACACGTAGCAGGGATCGATGCCGAACCAGCGCACCGCGCCGTGCGGATCGTCGCGTCGCAGCACGCCGAGCCGCGCCCCGTAGCCCTCGTCCCACCCGTACGGCATGGTCCCGGCCCGGGCGCGGGCCAGGTCGAAGACGACCGGCAGGTCCATGAACACCACGTGCTCGGCGGTGAGGTTGAAGTCGTGCGCCATCGTGTGGCCCGGCACGTCGATGTCCCGGCTGACCACCAGTTCGCCGGCCGCGTCGGCGCGGTGGTAGGTCAGGTAGGGCGGGATTGGTGAGCCGTAGCCGAAGAAGTGCAACTCGCCGGTGGTCGGGCAGATCTTCGGGTGCGCGGTCATCGAGGTGCGCAACCGGCCGCCGAAGTCGTACGGGCCGATCGTGTCGAGCGATTCGGTGAGTCGGTACGGGTACGAACTCTCCACGAGCGCGAAGGTGTGGCCCGCGTGCCGGACCACGTGGGTGTTGGCCACGCCGACGGTCAGGTCGCGGGTGCCGTCGGCGCGATGGAGCCGGCCGCCGTCGGCGAAGCTCGCGGTGCGTATGTAGCGGTTGCGGTACCAGTCGGCCCGGCCGCCGGTCAGGTGGACCCCGTGCACCATGCCGTCGCCGAGGAACCAGTGGCCGGTCGGCGTCCGGGGGTTGGGGCCGTTGCGCAGGTAGGAACCGGTCAACTCGACGGGGAGGATGCCGTCGACGCGGAGCGCGGTCTCGGTGCGCTCCTCGGTGACGGGGGCGTGGTTGCCGGCGAGGTGGGACGGGGTCACGGTGGTGCTCCTTCGGCGGGGTGCGGGATGTGGCCGGCCGTGGTCGGTCAGGACGCGACGTGGCGGGCCTGCACGATCGCCGGGTAGCGGGCGGTGAAGATGGCCGGGACCGCGAACCCGGCGACCTGGGCGGCGATCGCCGCGGTCGTGCCGAGGTCGTCGGCCCGGACCAGGTAGATCGCCACCGCGGTGAGCGTGAAGCTGGTCGCCCATACCGCGGTGATCACCACGTTGACCCGCATGAACATCGGCAGGCCCCAGATCTCGCGCGGGGTGCCGCGGCGGGCGATCACCAGGGTGAACGGGTTGCCCACGGCGAGCGAGGCCCACGCGGTGCAGGCGAGCCAGGCGAAGGACGCGGCGCCGACGTAGCGGTGCAAGCCGGCGTCCGGCGCGGCGAACGCGATCGGGGTCAGCACCAGGAAGAACGCGGCGGTGCTGTGGGCGAGCAGGTCCACCCCGCGCCCGGCCCGGTGGTCCTGGGCGGCCGTCGCCACCGTGACCAACAGTGCGGCGAGGGCGCCCCACTGCCAGTGGGCGGAGGGGACGGCGGCGAAGACGATCCACGGCGCGAAGTTGCGGATGTAGCTCATGGCTGCTTGATCCCCCTGCTCGACCCTGCCGTGCTGACATGTCAATGATGGACCTTCCTATTTCGACATGTCAATGCAGAGTGGTAAAGTCCGAGTCATGAGCCTCCGTCACGCACTTCTCGGACTCCTCACCAGTCGGTCCGCCAGCGGCTACGACCTGTTGAAGGCGTTCGAAACGTCGCTGGCCAACGTCTGGCCCGCCACCCAGAGCCAGGTCTACGGCGAGTTGGGCAAGCTCTCCGCCGAGGGCCTGATCGACGTGACCGCCGAAGGCCCGCGCGGGCGCAAGGAATACTCGATCACCACGAACGGCCGCACCGAGCTGCGCCATTGGCTGGTCGAGGTGGAGCCGGAGCGGGTCCGGCGCAGCAGCATGTTGCTGCGGGTCTTCTTCCTCGACACCCTCGACCCGGCGGAGGCCCGGGCCTACCTCGCCGCCCAGGCCGAGGCCGCGGCGGGGATGCACGCGGGACTGCGGGCGGTCGAGGCGGATGTGCCCTGGGACGACAGTCCGCTGTCGGTCTACGGGCGGGTGGCGTTGGAGTACGGGCTGCGCCTGGCGCAGATGCAGCGCGAGTGGGCGGAGTGGGCGGCGGAGCAGGTGGCTCCGCCGGCCTGAGTCTCGATCGGTGGGTCGGTGGGTCGGTGGATTGGTGGATTGGTGGAGCCCGGGTGCCGTCGTTCGGCGGAACTCGTGCGCCATCGGGTCAGCGGAACTCGTGCACTACCTCGATCGGGCCCACGAGGTGCCGGTTGAACTCGGTCAACTCCTCGGCGGGCACCCAGAGTTCGAGGATGTCGCGGCCGCCGGCTCGGCGTACCGGGTAGCGGATCACGAACTCGGTCTCGATCCGGAACCGGGTCACGTAGCCGACCCCCGAGGCCGGTACGTTCCAATCCCGGGCGATCTTGATCGCGTAGTCCTCGTTCAGGACCGGATAGAAGATCGGCTGGTCGGGCAGCCGGGGCGGCCACGCGGTCCAGCCGGACTCGCGCACGAGGTCCAACTCGGCCGGTCCGGTCGGCCGCCACAGCGTTGTGGTGGGGATGGCGTCCATGGTCACATGGTGCGTCCGCGAGCGGCCCGGGCGGAAACGGTTTTCGCAGGTCGTGGCGGGGGCGGGGGCGGCTGTCGCGGGTGCCGCCGGTCGCGTGACTTCCGCCTCGGTTTGCCGATATCTGACGGACCGTCATAGAAGTTGGCGGCGCGCGCTGCTAGTTTCCGCGCCATGGAACACCGCATAGACCCCGAATTGCTCGCGGTCCTCCCGTCCCTGCCCACGGTCGACATCGCCGACCCGGCGGCCTTCCGCGCCGCGCAGCGGGCCCGGACGTTGCCGGTGCAGCGGCCGGCCGGCCTGCTGGTCGAGGACCGGGTGGTGGCCGGGGGCGTGCCGGTGCGGATCTACACGCCGCGGGAGGCCCGGGCGGCGGCCGGTCCGGACGGGGCGCTCGGTGTGCTGGTGTGGTTCCACGGTGGTGGTTTCGTGTTCGGCGACATCGACAGCTCGGACGGCACGTGTGTGGCCACCGCGCTCGACACGGGTTGTGTGGTGGTCAGCGTCGGATATCGGCTCGCACCCGAACACCCCTTCCCGGCGGGTTTCGAGGACGCGTGGGCGGCGCTGGGTTGGGTGGTCGGGCAGGCGGCTGCGTTCGGCGGCGATCCGGCGCGGGTCGCGGTGGGCGGGACCAGCGCGGGTGCCGGGCTGGCCGCGGCGCTGGCGCTGCGGGCGCGGGACGAGGGTGGGCCGGCGCTGGTCTACCAGGTGCTCGACACGCCCGTCCTGGACGACCGGCTCGACAGCGCGTCGATGCGCGAGTTCGAGGTGGCGCCGCTGTGGGATCGGCGGCAGGCGACGCTGAGTTGGCAGTACTACCTGGCGGGCGCCGAGGCCACCGCGTACGCCGCACCGGCTCGGGCCGAGGACGTGACGAACCTGCCCCCGGCGTACATCACCGCCAACGAACTCGACCCGCTGCGGGACGAGGCGATCGAGTACGCCGGCCGGCTGATCCGCGCCGGTGTCCCGGTGGAGCTGCACCACCGGCCGGGTACGTTCCACGGCTCGAACGCCATCCCGGTCGCCGACGTGTCGCGCCGGGCGATCGCGGACATCCGGCGGGCGCTGCGCGGGGCGCTCGGGGGTGCGGCCTAGGCCCGGCGGAGCCCGTTCGGGGCTGGGTGTCGTGGTGCCGGGCGGGGGCTTGAGGGCACGACCTAGGCTGGCCGGGTCGGTATCGGTGCTGCGGAAGGTGTTGTCGTGATCGTCGCGTTCTCGGTGTCCCCGCTCGGTGTCGGTGAAGACGTCGGGGAGGCGGTGGCGGCGGCGGTGCGGGTGGTCCGGGCCAGTGGGCTGCCGAATCGCACCGATGCCATGTTCACCTCGATCGAGGGGGAGTGGGACGAGGTGATGGCCGTGGTCAAGGAGGCCGTCGAGGCGGTCAAGGCACATTCGAACCGGGTGAGCCTGGTGCTCAAGGCGGACATCCGCGAGGGGGTCGTCGACGGGCTGACGGCCAAGGTCGAGACGATCGAGCGGTATCTGGCCTAGGGCGTGCGACGCCGGCTTTCGGATCGTTGTCGGGTGCCGTCGTGGCCACGGGTCGGCGGACCGACCTCGTGGCCACGCTCAGGCGCTGCGGACCGCCGTCAGACGGCGGCCACGTTGGCGGCGCTCGGGCCCTTCTGGCCGTCCTGAATCTCGAACTCGACCGACTGGCCCTCGGCGAGCGTCTTGAAGCCGTTGCCCTGGATCGCGCTGAAGTGCACGAAGACGTCCTTGCTGCCGTCCTCCGGGCTGATGAAGCCGAACCCCTTGGCCTCGTTGAACCACTTCACGCTCCCCTTGATCCTGGCCATCTGGTCGCCTCTCCCGAACTCCGAGTGGCGCGTGGGTACGCGCGCCTCCAGCCTGCCCAAGCCCGCGGGGCCCGGAAACCAAGTGGCTCGCGGGGGCGGGCTGTAACGCTTCGGCCGGCTCATCCCATTCCCCTGGGTGACGTCGATGAACGGGGGGATCGCAGATGACCGGCGGGACCGACGCGGACTTTCGGGAGTTCGCCGCAGGGCACGGACCCAGGCTGTTCCGTACCGCCTGCCTGCTCACCTCCGGTGACTGGCACGGCGCCGAGGACCTGCTTCAGGAGACGCTCGGCAAGCTGTTTCCGAAGTGGCGCCGGATCCGCCGGATGGATTGGCCGTTCGCCTACGCGCACACCACATTGGTCCGCACCTACCTGGAGCAGCAGCGCCGCCGCAGCGCCACCGAGCGCACCACCGACACGGTGCCCGAACAGGTGGCCCGCTCACCCGGGGATCCCGAGCTGCGGCTCACCCTCCTCGACGGGCTGGCCCGGCTCGCGCCGCCGGATCGGGCGGTGCTGGTGCTGCGCTACTGGGAGGACCGCTCGGTGGAGCAGACCGCCGACATGTTGAACCTGTCGGCCGGGGCGGTCCGGGTCCGCGCGCATCGTGCGCTGGATCGGCTCCGGGTGTTGCTCGGCGATCAATTGCCGGGGCTCGCGGTGGATCGGCCGTGAGGGCACGCCGGGGTGCTTCGACGTCTTCGCTCCTCCCCCCGCATCCATACCCATACCGAAAGGACCGGTGATCGCACCGTGGCCGCCGACGGCTTTGGTTCAACCTCTCGCGATCCGGATCGGCAAGACCCCTACCACGACACCTACTTCGAATCGGCCCTGCCCGGTGCGCTGAGCGCCGTGGTGGACACCTTCCCGCCGCACGACCCGCAGGTGATCCAGCGCGGGGTGACCCGCGGCAAGCAGATTCGGCGGGGCCGGCGGATCCGGTTCGGGGCCGCCGCCTGCGCGGTGGCGGTGACTGTGGTGGGTGGTGGGGTCGCCCTCGATCGGGGCCTGACCGACGATGCCTCGGCCGCCTCGCGCCGCACGCTTCCGGACACCGAACTGCCCACCGGGTGGCCGGTGACCGGGCCGCAGATGGTCTCCGTGCTGAAGAGCCTGCTGCCGGCCAAGGGCATGGTCGGCGAGGTGACGAGCGGGGGTTCGCAACGCACGCCCGGGGACCCGCAGCTGATTGCTCGGACCCCGTTCGCAAACCTCCTCTACACCGATTCGCGCGGCTCGTCCGGGGTGGAGGTCAGGCTGTCCCGGCCGGCCCCGGACACTCCGGATGCGCGGCTCACCGACTGTGGCGCCGTAGACGGGCGGCGGCCCTACGACGAGTGCAAGACCACGAAGCGGCCGGACGGTGCGAAGCTGACCGTGGCCAAGACCATGCTCGACGCGTGGGGGGAGCCCCGGCAGCGACAGTGGCGGGTGATCCTGGACCGCCCCGACGGCGGCCGGGTCGCGGTCAACACCTACAGCGGAGGTGTCCGAGACCAGCACATCGGTTCCGCCAAGGGCACGATCGGGATCAACGAGGACCCGCGGCTGAGCATCGAGGAACTCACCCGGATCGTGACGGACGCGCGCTGGGACCGAGCGGTCACCGCCCTCCCGGCCCCGGACAAGCGCGTGTTGTCGATCCTGGAGAGCCTGCTGCCGAGGGGGCTCAACGTCACCGCGAAGGGAGAGCCGGACTACGGGGCCACGGTCGTCATCACCGACGCGCTCGGCGTGTCGGGCGTCACGGCGAATATACGGATCACCGACGAGCCGCTCCAGACCTGCGCCGGAATCGCCGACTGCCGCACCAAGACGCTGCCCGACGGCACCACGACCTTCGCGGCCCGCCAGCCGGTGGGCAACGCGCCGCCCGAGTTCGTCCAGTGGCGCGCGGGCGTGCGATACCCCGACGGGCGCACGGTTTGGGTGGACGCGAACAACGACTCCGGCCCCAACCTGAGACTGACCGACGAGGATGTCCAGGGGGGCGTGTTCTCCGCGACGGGCCGCAGGACCCCGACCCGGGCCGAACCGGCGCTGTCCCTCGACCAGTTGGAGGCAATAGCGGCCGACCCACGCTGGACACACTGAGGCCCCGACGGGAGCGCGGCGGGGTGCGGTCGGCGGTGGCGCCGACCGCACCCTATTTTTTTTGGTTCTTACGATCCGTCGGACGGGTACTCCGAAACACGGGAAATCCGTTGTACGGGAGGGTAATCCGAGGTTCGCGCATCGGCCGAGGTCGGCCCGTGGATGCGGTTTTCCGTTGTGCGGATGTTGCGCCCTCTAGGGACCTACTAGGCCGGCCGCCCCTCCGGGGCGGCGGCCGGCCCTAGTGGGGGAGCGTCACTCGCCAGGGTGATTGACGGCAAGCGCCGTAGCACTGTGTGCTGTTCCGTGTCCGAAACGTAATTTGGCCCCCGTCGGTGCTGCAAACACCGATGCGAGGGCCTGACCACCGAACGAGGAAAGCGCCTCGCCTTATGGCTACCGCCCAGAGTATCGACGTACCGGCCCGTGTCGAGAACCCCGCCATCACCGTGTTGGCCCAATTCGGCGGCCTGACTGGTCATGCGTTCGAGGCCGCCGTGCGGTACTCGGCCGCGCCGCCGGATACTCCGCTCGACCTCGCCACCCTCCGCGAACTCCTGGACGTAGGCGGGTGTATCGCCGCCCGTGTGCTGCACGAACTCGCCGCCGCCGGCCTTGCGGTGGCCAGATACCTGCGGGACGCGGTGACCGGGCGGATGCTCGGCCGCCGGATGGAGTGGACCGGGCCGAGGGTGACCGGGGGCGCTCCCGAGGAAGCGGCGGCGCCGCCGCCCGAGGCTGCTGCCACTCCCGTGGCGGATCCTGCCGTACAGGCCCTCGAGTTGCTCGTTTCGCTGGCTGACGCGGATGACCGATTGGCGTTCAAGGAAAGGGAGTTGCGTACTCTCGTGCCGTTCGTGGTGGACCGACTGGCGGCGGGTGACGCCGAGGCCGAGGTCTTCCGCGAACTCACCGAGGACCTGCCACGACCCGGTCGCACGATCAAGACCGGCCTGCTGCACTACCGCCTCACGAAGGCCCCGAAACCGCCCATGAACCCGCCGGTGATCCCGCCCCAGGCACTCCGTCCGCGCCTGGTCGAATGTGCCGACTGTCGCCGCCCCGGCCCCGACCTGGCCCCCGGCGACCTCTGCCGCCATTGCCGCACCGGCACCATCCCCGCGCCACTCGACGGCGCGGCCCGGGCGAGACGGCTCGAACAACTCGCCGACTCGAACAACTCGCCGACTCGAACAACTCGCCGATCGGCCGATGAGGGATGACAGCGCTCCGGTTATTCTGGATGGGTAGCATCCAGCATATGCACATGAGCGAAGGCGTGGAGTGGGCGCTGCACAGCTGCCTCAACCTGGCGTGGGCGGAATCGGGCACGGCCGTCACGGCCACGAAGCTGGCCGCCTTCTACGGCCTGCCCCCCGCATACCTCAACAAGCAACTCCAAGCCCTGGCCCGCGCCGGCATCGTCACCTCGACCTCCGGCCCTCGTGGCGGTTTCCGCCTGGCCAGAGCCCTGAAGGAGATCACCCTGATGGACGTCGTAGTCGCGATCGAGGGCCCCGACCCGGCCTTCCGCTGCCAACAGATCCTGCACAACGGCCCCGACGCCGACCGCACCGCCGACTACACGACCACCTGCGCCATCGCCCAGGCGATGTCCCGGGCCGACCTGGCCTGGCGCCACGAACTGGCCAATCAGACGTTGGCCGACATCAGGGCAACGGTCGAATCCCGTTCCCCGGAAACCCCGGAACTGACCCGGGATCACCTGGCGAAGAGGTGACTTCCCGCCCGGCCCGACGGTCGCGGCGCGTCGCACGAAGCGGCCGGGTGGTCCCCGTACTCGCCACCCGCCGCAGCGGCCGTCGCGTGCGCGAGATCGTGTACGCGACGGCGAGGAAGTCGTCCCGTACCCGGGTGGCGCGCGCCGAGTCCCAGATGGCGCCGATTCGCCAGGACGCCGCGTCGGACTCGATCCGGGTCACCGCGACCGTGGGCGAGGCGATGTCGGCGGCGCCGGCCGGTAGCAGCGCGGCACCCACTCCGGCCGCGATCAGGGCCAGTACGGTCTGCAGGTCCGACGCCTCCTGTACCAACTCGGGCCGCGCGTCGAACCCGCCCTGAAACAGCTCGATCTGCCGTACCAGTCCCGGCCCCTCGGCCCGGGTGAGTCGCACCACCGGCCGCCCCCGCACCCACGCGGCGACCCCGACCGGATCGGCCGGCGGCGGATCCCGATCCGCGAGTGCCGGCCACCGCCGCCCATCCGCCGCCACCGCGACCAACGCCCGCAGCAGCCGCACGTCCATCCCGACAACCCGAAAGTCTGGCCGGCGACCCATTCCACCCAGTTATCGAAGCCCGCCGAACCTTCATTGGACGGCAGCGACACTTCACCACTCTCATGAGGAGACCAAGATCCGCGAACCCATGAGCCGGAGCCGCCGCCAATGCCGCTCGAACGCGAAGACTTCCTACGCTGCGCATCGGTGCAGTTCGAACCCCACCCGGACGACAAGCCCTACAACCTCGCCCGCGTCGAACACTTCACCCGGCAGGCCGCCGCCGAGGGCGTGCACCTCGTCGTACTCCCCGAGATGTCCCTCCTCGGCTACTGGCACCTGCGCCGGCACACCCCCGACCGCCTCCACGAACTGGCCGAGCCGCTCAACGGCCCCTCCGTCACCCAAGTGCGCGAACTCGCCATGCAATTGGGTGTAGCCACCGGCCTGGGCTTCCTGGAGTCCGACGAGCACGGAAACCTCTTCAACTCCTACGCCGTCTGCCTCCCCGACGGCCGAGTCCACTGCCACCGCAAACTCCACGCCTTCGAACACGAGTCCATCTCCAGCGGCGACCACTACACCGTCTTCGACACCCCGTGGGGCGTCCGGGTCGGCGTACTCATCTGCTGGGACAACAACCTCGTCGAAAACGTGCGAGCCACCGCACTTCTCGGCGCCTCGATCCTGCTCGCCCCCCACCAAACCGGCGGCACCGACTCCCGCAGCCCACACGGCATGCGCCCGATTCCCATGTCCCTGTGGGAGGCCCGCCACCAGGACCCCGCCGCGCTCGAAGCGGCCTTCCGCGGCGACAGCGGCCGCGCCTGGCTGCTGCGCTGGCTTCCCTCCCGAGCCCACGACAACGGCCTCGCCCTCGTCTTCAGCAACGGCGTGGGCCGCGACGACGACGAAGTCCGCACCGGCAACGCGATGATCCTCGACCCCTACGGCCGAATCCTCGCCGAAACCAGCTCTCCCGAAGACACCATGGTCACCGCCGACGTGGACCTGTCCGAAATCCCGATGTCCACCGGCCGCCGCTGGCTCAAGGGCCGCCGCCCCGACCTCTACTCGATCCTCACCGAGCACTTCGGCGACGAACGCGACCCCCGTACGGCCCGCTTCTCCACCACCCCACCCACCCTCGAACCACCGGCCGGTCGGCGCGACTCCGAGCCATCGCGAGGCCGGGCGCGGTACGACGAGTAGCGGTCGACGGCGTCCCGGAGCGAGCCCCCTTGCCGGGCGCTGATCACCGCACGGCCCTGATCACCGCGATCGCCCGAACGCCGCCGGTCCGTTCCGGCGCATTCCAGTGCATTCGGGAACCACCCGAACACGATCAACGGCCGGTCGCCATCAACGGCCGGTCGACACGACAAGCTTCCCGACCGAACGCCCCAGTTCCAGGTCGGTGTGCGCCCGGCGGATGTCGTCGATGCCGTACGTGTGCACCGGGCCCAGACTGATCCGCCCGGCGGCGATCTCGTCGAGGTAGCGCTGCAACACGTTGCCGGGCAGATCACCGCTCTCGCCGCCGTAGGCGGTCAGCCGGACGCCCTTGGGCAGGTAGCCGATGGGGTAGAAGTCGTGCACGAGCCACTGGTTGGACAACATCCCGGTGAAACAGACGGTGCCGTGTACGCGCGTGGCGGCGAGCGTGTCGGGCAGGGTCGGCGTGCCGACCAATTCCAAGGCGGCGTCGACCCCATCGGGGTACAGCGCGCGGACGGCGTCGGCGACGTTGCCGTCGTCGACCAGGACGTGGTCGACCCCCTGAGCCGCCAACACCTCCACATGTGCGGCCTTGCGCGTGGTCGAAAGCACCGTTGCCCCAAGGCCCTTGGCCAGCGCGGCGGCAGCTAGACCGACCGAGGAGGTACCGCCCCGGATCAGCAGGGTCTGTCCCGCAGCCAGGTCGAGCCCGGTGGTCAACGATCCGTACGCGGTCTGCAACGTCTCCGGAACCGCCCCGATCACCTCCCAGGGCAACCGCGACACGAACGGGATGACCTGCCCCACCGGGACCAGGGTGTACTCCGCATAGCCCCCGTCGTACGTCCGCCCCATGTTGCCCATCATGGTGACCACTTGCCGCCCGGGAACCAGCCCGGAAGCCTCATCCGCCGGGTCGACCGCGTCCACGACACCGACCGCCTCGATCCCGGGCACGCGCGGAAAGGTCACGCCCTCGGCCAACCCGAGCCGGGTATGCAACTCGGACCGATTCAGCCCGAACGCCTTCACCGCGATCCGCACCCACCCCGGTCGCGCAACCGGCATCGGCAGGTCGGTGACGACCAGGTTCTCCACCGGTCCGGGCCCACCCAGAACCACAGCCCGCATCGTCTCGACCATGACGACCACTCCGATCCCTTCCCGACGCACCAACCCGGCGCGGCCCGAAAACAGTAGCCCCGGGTTCGGCCGGCCAAACCGGGGACACCTGCTCTCGACCTCGCCGACTCGATCTGCGTGGACCTGCACAACTGACTGAACGTGCCCTACGACAGCGCGGTGCAATTCACCCGACGCCGAGACCTCAGCACCCTGGGCGACAGGCCGCAGACCATGACCACGACCCGGGCCTTCAGCAAGAACCCGCAGGCGGACAAAATTGTCCGGTGTGGTGAGTGGTGTGTTCGGGATCGAGATGGAGCCCGAGGTACGGGCATGGCTTGAAGGGCTGTCCGCAGCTCAGCGCGGAACCGTCAAACGTTTTGTCGAACGGCTGGCCAACGAGGGCGAACGTATGGGTATGCCCCGCTCCAAGCCGCTCGGCCAAGGGCTGTTCGAGCTGCGGTTCGATGTGGCGAACCGGGCGGTGCGGATCAGCTACTGGATCCGTGCGGACGCGACCGCGGTGTTCTTGACGGTGTTTCGCAAGCAGAAGATAAACGAGCACGTGCAGGTCGAGCGGGCCGGACAGGTGATGAAGACGTGCCAGAGCGAGCACTCCGGTGCGCCGGTCGCGATCATCTTCGCGGGGGAGCCGCTGGAACTGGGTGGTCGGTGACGAGCGGCCGGTGGTGGCAAACCGGGGCAACCGAAGGCAACGGACGAGACGAAGGACGGAGGCAGGACGATGAATTCGCGTGAGGCGATGCGTCGCAGGGCTGCGAAGGACGCGACCGAGCCCGTTCCCGAAACGACCCACGCGGACGCGATGACTGTGGGCGAGGTCGAGGAGTTCGACCAGGCGTATGCGGAGGCCGCGCTCGGCGACGCGATGGCCCAAGCCGTCTACGACCGCCGCATTGCACTCGGCTGGACGAAGGCGGAACTTGCCCGCCGCGCGGGGATGAACGAGCGCGTCATCCGCCGCCTCGAAGACGGCGGTCGACCGGTAACCACACCGACGCTGCTGCGTCTGGGACGGGCCCTGGGAGGGCACTTCACCGTCGCCTTGCTCAGTGACAACCCGGAGGTGACCTTCAAGTCGGCCGACCGACGGGCTACGCGGTCGACGACTCGGTCCACTCGTCGCACCCCTGCGGCCGCAACGACATGCGGAGCCCAATCTCTGCTGACCGGGCTTCCCCGCAAGCCGCGCAGCGCGACCCCTTCCGGGAATACGGTGCATCGGCTCAGGGTGGACGTGTAACGGGGCGGGACCGGACGATGCTCGGGCTGCGTCGGAGCCGACAACAATCCATCGACGTGGGGGCCGGCAGGCACGCCCGCCAGGCCCCCGACGAGCGATGTACTCGGGGCCCGGTCCACGAGATGCGCGGAGTCGTCCAATGACGAAGAAGGCCCAGGCTGCGGATCATGTCCGCGACCTGGGCCTTCGACAAAAGAGCGGGCGACGAGAATCGAACTCGCGTTCTAAGCTTGGGAAGCGCCGCTCCACCGGCCCGCAGAGATGCCCCGTGACCAGCCCTCTGTTCCGGCTGGCCTCATGGCTCGATTGCCCGCCAATGCTCGCTGATGACCGCGCGTCTCCGCCTGTTCTGGCACGCATCTGGCACGGCGAGGAGCGCAGGCCTCCCGCTTGTAGAGGTCGCCCCGCCCGAAGCGACAGCAGCGGATTCCTAGCTTGGAAGTTCCCGGGTGGTGACGCTCGGCAACCCATGCGCGGCCTGAGTTGGCACCCCGGTGACTCTCCGCCAACTTCTGACCGCCAGTACCCGTAACTACCCGCCCCTACGGGCACGTGAAGGGCACACGAGGGGCACGACACGCGCCAGGGTGCACCCGAGCCGGCCTTGTCCTCGTTCCCCAAGTGGGTGGTCGGTCTGGGGGTTCCCTCCTCGATCGGGCATGCCTGCACGGACCCGGGTTCCCGGAGGGGCGCAACGGCTCACACCGTGACGCTCGCGCTCGGCCGTTGCGCCCCTCCGGGGTTCCGGGTACGCCTCCGGTGCCCCGATCGAGGAGGGAACCCCCAGGCTCAAGACCACCCACGAACCGCAGCGTCCATGCTTGACTTCCCCCCTCCGAGAGAGGGCCGGGGTTCGGGGTGGACCCGGAGTCCACGGCTTGGCGTCCCTATGTGCGGGTCACACGCAACCTGACCAAAGCTCGGATGCGCTGCAACGCACGCTTGCAGCCAGGCTGCCGCGCAAGTGGGACTCAGTGGCTACCGTGAGGTTCCCGGCATACCGAAATCTGCCAGAGTGTGATATAGGCGATTGCTGCTCGGTGCCGCCCTAGCGTGCCTCGTAGACTGTGCTCACGCATGAACCGTTGAGCCCGAAAGAAGGACATGGACCGCCCTGCTCGTAGTCCCCTCGTAGCCGCGACGCAGGAAGCGCTCTTGCCCTTGTCAGATGTCCAGACCTCAGCCAAGAGGTCCCTTTCGCCCAAACGTCCGGCAGTAGAAAAAGTCGGACTCGCGGACGTATTTCCCTATTATGCAGGTTTTTCGTTTGATTGGGCCTGTGACAAGTTGGCTTCAGGGTCGCCAAGTGATTCCCCGATCACCGTGCTAGATCCCTGGAATGGAAGCGGTACTACAACTCTTGCAGCCCAACATCTCGGCCATAGAGCTATCGGAATCGACAGGAACCCCGTAGCCAACCTTATCGCGCGACTGAGAAGCCAAACCACTAGCCAAGGGCTCAATATTCGTGCTCCTGAGGTCGGAGTCGCGCTCCACTCTCCCCGCGACGATGATCCGCTCTGTGCCTGGTTCACGGCGACGACGGTGGAGCGGATTCGCGACTGGGTGCAGGAAATCAGGGGCAGCGGCAATGACGGATATGCATTGGGGATGATTGCGCTATTTAGGGCCATTCGGCTTATGACTCGACAGTTTGAAGGCAGTAATCCTACTTGGGTCAAGCGTGCAAAGAACGCTGAAGAAAGACTTGTAGTCTCATCCGACGATGTTGACGCGCTACTGCAAGCCGAGATTCTGTTTGTTTCGGAGCGCCTTTCGACTCAGCCTGAAGGAAGGAGCTCCGCCTTGTTGGTCACGGCCGACTCTGCGAACCTTCCCTTGCAAAGCGGGATTGCCGATGTTGTACTGACATCGCCACCATATTTGACGCGTATCGATTACGCGGTTGCCTACGTGCGTGAACTCGCTGTTTTGGGCTTTGACATCTCTGTCGATCGCAGAATTCGGCTGGAGTTGATGGGGACAACGTTGACTCGTGAAGAGAATAAGGAAGGGAAGACCTGTATTGGCGAGGCGAGCACGTCGCTTCTTGAGAAGATTGAGAAGCATGCCAGCAAGGCGTCATCTGGGTACTATCTGAAGCAGGCCCGCCAGTATCTCTCGGATCTCACGCTGGGTCTCGACGAGATCGGGCGCGTTAGCAAGGAAAATGCACGTCTGCATCTGGTTGTGCAAGATTCCTTCTATAAAGACGTACATGTTCCTCTCGCGGATATCTGCATCGACGAGTCCATTCGTCGCGGATGGACCTTGGAGTCCTGCGAGCGGTTTCCTGTGCGCAGAACACTGACTAGCTTGAACACCTCCGCTAAGGCCTACAAAAAAGGTGACGTCGACGAGTCGGTGATTACCTTCGCGAGGAGAAGTAGTGTCTGAAGACGGCTTTACCCCGGATGAGCTTATCCAGGCTGTTGATCGCAAAATTACGTCAGTGCGCACGAAGAGCAATGACTTTTCCTTCAATGAGCTTGCCGATATGTATGGATCTGCGGAACTGATCATCGACCCTGAATTTCAAAGGATGTTCAGGTGGACCGAGGGCGCACAATCCCGCTTCGTGGAGTCTTTGTTGTTGGAGCTTCCAGTGCCCCCCATCTTTCTGATTGAGCGCGAGGACAGAGTATACGAGCTAATTGATGGCTTGCAGCGAATCTCCTCCTATTTGCACTTCAGGGGAGAGTTGAGGATCGATGGTAACGTCCTGGATCCCCTTACTCTTTCGGACTGTGACATCGTTCCGGAATTGAACGGACACACGTATTCGTCGCTTCCTAGGGCTCTAGAGATTAAGATCAAGCGAAGCTATATTCGCGCGGAAGTTTTGCGTAAAGAGAGCGACCCGCGCCTCCGGTATTACATGTTCAAGCGTTTGAATACTGGAGGTGAACAGCTATCGAAACATGAAGTCAGGAACGCGACGATCCGGCTCCTGTCGAACGGCTTCAATCAGTTTATCATCGAGCTATCCAAGAACGCCGATTTTCGTTTCAGTACAGAGACTCTTACGGACAAAGCAAGAAGGGAAAAGTTCGACCAAGAGCTTGTCTTGCGATTCTTCGCATTCAAGAATGCTGGCTCTGGGTATCGTCATGACATCGCCGATTTCATGACTGACTACATGGAAGCCGTTTCCGATCCGACCGGATCGGACCGCTTTGATTACGACCACGAGAAATCAGTTTTCGAGAAGACATTTCAAGTCATCCATAAATTGGGCGACCTCACACAATTCGGCCCTCGTGTGCTGGGTACGATGGCACGAAATGGGGAACCGAGATGGCAATTTTCCGTTTATCAGTTCGAAGGTATTGTCCTGGGTCTCCAGCGCGTTCTTGATAGAGTAAATATCGATGACGCCGAACAGATGCGACGTCTTGCTGATGTTGTGAAGTCAGGAAAATCAGATACCCGATTCCTTGAGGCAACTGGCGGGGGGAAAAATGATCGCCTTTCGCTGCGAGCGCGGATGACCTTCTTCTCTGAGCGATTTACCGAGGCGCTGGGATGAACGTTGCAGAGTTGCGAGCGCAACTCGAAGAAGATATGTCTTGGCGCCTCGACGAAGTCCGGCACCTCGTCAATCTTTTGTTGCACGGCCCCGGAGAGACCGAGGTCTATTCTCTCCGGGCAATTCTTGTGATGCAGTATGCACATCTGGAAGGATTTACGAGAAACGCACTCTCCCTGTACGTTTCAGCCATTAATGCCAAACAGTTGCCAATTTGCGAATTAAAGCCAGAATTGATGGCCGCCGCACTTGCGGCCGAATTCGATAGTCTTCGCAAAACAAACAGTCTTCCGGTCTCGGAAGGTGATGGACGGTTGACTGCACGCGCACGTCAGCAGGTAGCTTTCGTGCAGAAGGTGCAGCAACTGAATGTTGGCCCCATCTCCATTGCTGCTGAGGTTGCGGTTTCAATGGAAATGAATCTGGGCTCGGATGTTCTCAAGCGCTCTTTGGTCGCTCTGGGCATCTCGATTGATAAGGTAGCTCAAGATCAATACAGTACGATCGAGTTCGTGAAGAGAGTGCGCAATGATATTGCGCATGGAAGTCGGACTGAGAGGATATCGGAAGGCTTGTTTCGGGCACACCTCAAGAAGTTCGAACAATTTATGAATGATCTATCTCGGGTGATTACTCAAGCGGCAACCGAGGAATGGTATCGATTGCATCCGCAGGGAGGACAGTTGCCTACTCCTTCGAGCGCCCTGGACTCTTAATCGAGCTACAGCTTGCCTGGCGGATCGATGCAAGGACGGCGTCACCGGTCATCGATGGATCCTTGTTGCTTCAGGGGGTGCGGGACCGGCGGTCACGCCGCAGCCCGCGCCCCCTGAAGCAACAAGTTGCTTGATCCTGTAGAGCCAAATTCGGCAATGGTCGATTGGCCGCCGTTGGCGGGTCGACAGGGCTCGGGATGCGGGTAGCTTCGCGGTATGGCGGATGGCGGGGTGTCTGGGGCCGGTGGGGCGTTCACTGCGGAGCGTGCTCGAGAGGTGTTGGGCTCGGCGTGTGCCGTGGCCGGGCTGAGCGTTGAGGGGGCGTCTCTGCTGCGGCTTGGGGAGAACGCCGTTTTCCGGTTGGGCGACCCGGTTGTGGTGCGGGTGGCACGGTCGGCGGACCGGGTCGATGAGCATGAGCGGACCGTGGCTGCTGCTCGGTGGCTTGCCGAGGTGGGGTTCCCGGCGGTGCGCGTCGTTTCGAGGATTCGGCAACCGCTCGTGGTGGATGGGCGGGTGGTGACGTTCTGGGAGCTGGTGGCCGACGAGGAGCGGTTCGCGGGTGTGGTCGCCTTGGCCGAGTTGCTGCGGCGGTTGCACTGGCTGGAGGAGCCGGAGTCGCTGGGGCTGCCGTATCTGGAGCCATTGGCGGCGACCTGGGGGCGGATCGATGCCGCGGTGGCGTTGGGTGATGAGGACCGGGGCTTTCTTCAGCAGCGGGCCGAGGAACTGCGTAAGCGGTACGACGCTTTGGAGTTCGTGCTTCCGTTCGGGCTCGTGCACGGGGACGCGAACGTCGGGAACGCGCTCCTTGACGATGCCGGGCGGGCGGTCCTGATCGACCTGGATGGGTTCGCGCTTGGGCCGCGTGAGTGGGACCTGGTGCTGACCGCGATGTACTACGAGCGGTACGGGTGGCACAGCCGGGCCGAGTACGAGGAGTTCGTGAACGCGTACGGCTTCGACGTCATGAACTGGTACGGCTACCCGGTCCTGGCGGACATGCGTGAGTTGATGATGACCGTGTGGCTGACGCAGAACATGGCCGGCGATGCTGCGGTGACGGCGGAGGCCGAGCGGCGCATGTCGGACCTGCGGACCGGTGCCGACCGGCACGGGTGGAAGCCGTTCTGAGGCCGGATCAACTCGCGGTCTGCTGCCACAGGCGGTGGCTCTCGGCCTCCTCCAGGAATTCGGCAACTGGAGCTGAGGTTGCGAACACCGCCAACTTTGTGCGGAATTCGGATAGATAGGTCACGCAGCGGGCGGACTTGAGCTGGCGTCCGAGCCTCAGTGCGGCAAGGGCGCTGCGGCAGGCGGGTTCGGGTTCTCCGGCCGTCAGGTGGGCTTCCGCCAGGACCATGGTCGCGAAGAAGTCGCTGCGGACGTAGCGGCCGTCCGTGCCGCCGAGACACAGTTCCGCGTACGTGGTGGCCTGCCGGGCCTGGCGCATGTCGCGGAAGCAGTGGCCCAGCTCGGCGGACAGCTCCGCCTGGTCGAAGTAGCCGATCCACTCCGGGTCTTCACCCGGGTTGGTGCGTTCGAAGATCGTCGTTGCCCGGGTCAAGGCTGTGTTGCATCCGGCGTGGTCGCCGATGCGGGAGAGTGCTCGGGCCTCCATCGCGAAGAACTGGGCGGTCAGCGTTGGGGTTGCGTGACCTGTGGTGCCGAGCTGGGCGGCGCGGGCCAGGTTGGCCGCCTCGGTGAAGCGGCCGAGGTAGGTGGCCTGATGGCTCATCGCGGAGAGGACGCTTCCCGCGAGACGGCGATCCCCGGCGGCCTGGGCCAGGCGGAGGGCCTGGATGAAGTAGCGCTGGGCCAAGCCATGGTGCCCGCTGTCGTAGCTCATCCACCCGGCGAGGAGCGTGGCTTCGGCAACCGTGCCGAACAGGGCGCGGCCCACGGGCTCCGTGCTGCGCGCGGTCAGCAACTCGGCGACGTCGGCGTCCAGGTATTGGATCAACGCTCGGCGGCCGTGCCGTCCCCCGAAGCGGTTGTCCAAGTCGGCGTAGACGTCGACCGTTGCACGGACGGCTTCGACGTCCGACGCCCCCACCTGTGTTCGGGCTCGTGAATTCGGCAACTGCTCTTGCTGCCCGGAAACGAGCCACGCGAGCGGCGCCGCGTTCCAGGCGGTCGGGTCCGGGGTCAGCGCTTGCATGTCATTACCAGGCGCGAGATCGGCACGCCACAGCGCTGCAAGTGCTTCGATGCCGTCCGTGGGAGTGCTGGGGTAGATTGCCCCCGGGGTCTCTGGAGCGGCCGTGGCGCCGGCCAACCCGAGTCGGTGGGCCGGCTGGCCATAGACCTTCACCAGCAGCTCGACGTAGTCGGCGGGGTAGGTCTGGCCGTTCTCCCAGCGGGCGATGCTTCGCAGGAGTGACGTGTCGGTGGGGAGAGAGCGACCCTCCTGCGCGGCGGCCTGGCGGAGGGCGTAGACGAGACGGGGCTTCTTCCAGCCGAGGTGATTTCGGGCCGCGCGTAGGAGATCGGCTTGATACGGCGTGGTGGTCGACACCACGAATCGCCTCCCCGGAAGCGGAGCCAGAACCAGCCATCATGCTCGCGCACACGAAGCGTCGTCAAAGAATCGCAGTGAGTTGATCTTGCTGACGCGCAAGGGGTGACAAGCCGTGTCACCCCTTGTCAGCCCTTGCCGTCTGCCTCGGACCGGTGCCGCCGTCGCATCGTGGTGATGCCCGGCGGAACGACCGGCGGGCTTCGGGAGATGAACATGACGCTTCATCAGGCGAGTGAATCCGCCGGTGCTTGGCTGCTCGCAGCCCTCGGTACCTCGGCCGGGACCGGACACCCCCGGGCGCCTCGGCTGTGGACGACCGGCCACGTCGTGGACGCGGTCATCGTGGCGGACCGGCTTGGTATCGAAGCGGTCGACTGGTACCGGCGTCTCGGTTCCCTGGCCCCGCCGTCCGTCATCGACCACCAGGCGCGAAAGGTCGCCTTCCTCATTGCGCCGGTCGGGGAGCCCTTCTTCGCGGGCGCGTTGACGGTTCTGCGCGGGGACGTGCCGTACCGCTACCTCTCGACAGGCGGGTACCTGGTGGTCCCCGGCCGGGACGCCGAAGCCGGAGACCGCTACCAGTGGCTCAGCAAGCCCACGAAGGAATCCGCGCTCGATCGTGATGCGGTCGCGGTGCTCACCGTTCATCTCCTCATCGCGTTGCGCAACCTGTCCGCCGCAGCCGAGGGCACGGGCGATGAGTGACCCGGACACAGCTTCCTGGTCGCCTATCGACACCACGGCTTGGTACGAAGCGCGGACCGCCGTCACAGCGCTCCGAGACGTGCTGATCGCTGCCGGCCTCGCCGAGCACTTCCCCTATCTCCGTGCCGACGTCAACGCCTTCGGCCACGGGTTCGTCGAACTCGGCCGCACCACGCCTGAAGCCGCTACCAGGCTCGCCGAACTTCTCGCCGCAGCCGAGAAGAACCCCACCTGACAAGGAGGTATCGCCATGCGTCCCGCCGCCGACAACGCGCGAACCTGCGCACCACATGCCGAGGTTCTGCACGCCGGCATCCCCTACGTCCGTGGCTGGAGCAAGGCCAACAACGCCACGACCGAACTCGCCGCACGCCTCACAACAGCCGGCCTGGACGTCGGTTTCGGAGCACTCAAGGCGGAAGTGAACGTCCACGGTGACGGCCTGGTCAACCTCGGCCTCGTCCCCGCCGACGCAGTCCACCGTCTGGCCACGCCCCTCGCCAACGGCCTCTGTGCCGAACTGGATCACCTCGCCGCGCACGACGAAGCGGCCTGACCCCGCACACCCCGGCCGGGTGTGTAGAGGGCTCCCCGCGCATCCGGCCGGACCAACGCACCACCCGACCGATATTCGGCAACGGCCGCTACAGGCCGGCTCGCACCGACCAAACGCCCAACGGTGTCGAGACAACCAGCCGAGGTCCCCACGCAGACGGGCCCCAACAGGACGCGACCTGACCAGTCCAGACCTGCGAGGGGACTTGCTCCCGTGAGCGAGAAGAGCACTCTCGGACGGCTCCTGACCGTCCCTCAAGCCGCCGACCACCTCAGCGTCGGTGAGCGCTTCGTCCGTCGCCTCATCGCAGAGCGACGCATCACCTTCATTCGGATCGGCCGCCACGTTCGAATTCCACAGGACGCGGTCGACGCCTTCATTCGCGCTGGACTCGTCGAGCCCAGCCGGACATGCGGAAAGGCGGCTGGATGGCCAACAGCTAGGGACGGCGTTGTCGTTTCGAGGCGGTCCGCCAACTTCCGTCGACCACCGCCAAGGCGTACCGCCTCATGCGCGCCATCATGAACACCGCCGTGGACGACGGCCTGATCCGCCGCAACCCCTGCCGCATCAAAGGCGGCGGTGACGAGAAGCCGCCGGAGCGTCTGATTCCCACCCTCGAACAGGTCTTCACCCTCGCGGACGGTGTCGGCCCTCGCCACCGAGCCCTCGTCCTTCTGGCCGCCTTCGGCTCCCTGCGTTGGGGCGAACTTGCCGCTCCCCGACGCGATCACGTGGACCTCGACGCGGGCACGATCCGCATCGACGTCTCCGCTTTCGAGATGAGCAACGGCAAGTGTGTCACCGGGTCGGCCGAAGTCGGCTGCGGGCAAGCGAACCGTCACCGTCCCCGCGCCGATCGTCCTCGACCTGCGTCGGCACATGGAGCGGTTCACCGAGAAGAAGTCGGACGGCTTGCTTTTCGTCGGCCCGAAGGGTGCGGCCCTGCGGCGCTGCAACTTCACTCGGGTGTGGCGGCGCGGGACTCGTCACCTCGGCGTGACCGACCTCCACTTCCACGATCTACCCACACAGGGAACGTCCTCGCCGCCGAGACCGGCGCCACCCTCCGCGAGCTGATGGACCGCATGGGCCAGTCCACCTCTCGCGCGGCCCTGATCTACCAGCACGCTCGCGCCGGCCGGAACCAAGCCATCGCGGACTCGATCGCGAAGCGGATCAAGAAGTTCCAACCCGAAGATCAACGCGCATCTGGCACGGATCTGGGACGCGAGGCGTACCGAGCCTGGAAACGGCGAAGGCCCAGGTTACGGATCATGTCCGTGACCTGGGCCTTTACTTCCGGAGCGGGCGACGAGAATCGAACTCGCGTTCTAAGCTTGGGAAGCTCATGTTCTACCATTAAACTACGCCCGCAACAGACGCCCCTCGGGGTGTCCTGCCCCGTCACTCTACCCGATCGCCGAGTGTGGTCGCAGCATCGATTCGTCGGCGGGGGCCGGAGCGTTTGGGTGGATCCGGGGGGCTGCGATTACGCTTTGCCCGTGCTTCTATCGGACAAGGACATTCGCGCGGAGATCGACTGCGGTCGGGTTCGGATCGACCCCTACGAGCCGGCCATGGTTCAGCCGTCGAGTGTGGACGTTCGACTTGACCGGTTCTTTCGGGTCTTCGAGAACCACAAGTATCCGCACATCGACCCCGCCGTCGAGCAGCCGGATCTGACTCGGATGATCGAGCCGCCCGAGGGCGAACCGTTCATCCTGCACCCCGGGGAGTTCGCGCTCGGCTCGACCTACGAGGTCGTGTCGTTGCCGGACGACGTGGCGTCCCGGCTGGAGGGGAAGAGTTCGCTCGGCCGGCTCGGGTTGCTCACGCACTCCACCGCCGGGTTCATCGACCCGGGGTTCTCCGGGCATGTGACGCTGGAGCTGTCGAACGTCGCGACGTTGCCGATCAAGTTGTGGCCGGGGATGAAGATCGGCCAGCTGTGCATGTTCCGGCTGTCCTCGCCGGCCGAGTTCCCGTACGGGTCCTCGGTGTACGGGTCGCGGTATCAGGGGCAGCGCGGACCCACCCCGTCCCGCTCGTTCCAGGACTTCCACCGTACGAACGTTCGCGACTAGTGCCGCGCCCGGCACTAGGCAGCGGTCACATCCCTACGGCGGCCCTCGCGACCGAGGCCCCGACGAACAGAAGAAGATAGGCACCCCCGGACATGAGTGACGTGCGCGAAAACCTCACCTGGCCGCTCTTCGGCCAGGCCACGCGTGAGCTGGCCATGCAGGTCGCGGCGGACGGGTACGAGCCCGACATCATCCTGTCCATCGCCCGCGGTGGGGTGTTCGCCGCCGGCGCGCTCGCCTATGCCCTCGACGTGAAGAACCTGCACCTGGTCAACGTCGAGTTCTACACCGGGATCGGCACCACGCTGGACATGCCGGTCATGCTCGCGCCGGTGCCGGACGTGGTGGACTTCTCGAACAAGAAGGTGCTGATCGCGGACGACGTCGCCGACACCGGCAAGACGCTGCTCCTGGTCCGGGACTTCTGTGAGGGCAATGTCGCCGAGGTGCGCTGCGCCGTCGTGTACGAGAAGCCGCAGTCGCTGGTGAAGTGCGAGTACGTGTGGAAGCACACCGACGACTGGATCAACTTCCCGTGGTCGGTACAGCCGCCCGTGGTCACCCGCCAGGGCCAGATCCTCGACGCCTGACCGAAGCCCGCACCGGAACCTCGCTGCACCGGAACCTCGCTGCACCGGAACCTCGCCGCGCCGGCACGCTCACCGTGCCTGTGTGCTGAACCGCATCAACGCGCCCAATACGTCCACCGCCCCCGGCAGGCCCCGCTCGATCGGATCCGGCGGCACCGCCCACCGGGTCCGCCCGCCGCACGCGGTGGACGAGGGCGGGGCCGGTACGAAGTGGCCCACCGCGTGGTGCCGGACGTCGAACCGGGCCGTGTCGTTGTGGTCGACCGTGTACCAGTACAGGTTCCGCGCGCCCGGATCGACCAGGAACAACAGCCGCTCGCCGGGCAGATGCAACACCGGGCCCAGCGGCAGCCCGAGCACCTCCAACTGGCGGATCGCCGCGTAGCCGACCTGCGCCGGCGCGTCCAGGACGTCGAACTCCAGGCCGCTCGCGAGCAGGACCGTATACGGCTTCCCGCTCCACCACTCCCACACGTCGTCGGTGGATCGGGTGGCCCGGGTCAGCCCGGGTTCCGCGGCGGGGTGGGCGCCGGGGTCGGGGCATTCGGCGTCGCCGCACGAACATCGGCCGTCTTCGACGTAGGCACCGGGCAGGACGGGCCAACCCCGATCCACGACGTAGAAGAGGGCGGCAGCCTGGAGCGCAGCCCGGGTGCGTTGCCGCACAAGCATGTCCGTTCCGTTCCTCACCGCCGCGATCACGGCGAATGTCGTGCGCGGACAGGTGTACTCCTACGAGTAGACCGCCCGAAACGGTTGCCGAACAGATCCGCAACGCGGCCCGGCCGTGCCGCTTATGGTCCACTCGGTCCACTGCCGGCACGCTTTGCCGATGGCCTGACCCGGCGTCAGCACAATCCGCCGAACCACGACGCGCCCGACCACGACCGCGCCCGGGGCCGGCGACACCCGCCGACCCCTCGCCACGAGCCACCCGCGCCCCGCGCCACGCAGGACCCGCGCCACGCACGACCCGAACTACGAGGCCAGCGGCAACTTCAGCACCAGCAACAACGCGATCAACTCGACCGCCACGCAGCCCAACGCCTTCGGCCACGCCAGTTCGTGCACCCGCATCATCAACATCGTCAACAACCACGCGGTAAGTGCGAACGACGCGAGGCCGATGCCGGTCACGATCGGGTTCTTGTCCGGCGCGAACAATGACACCAGCAGCCGTGGCGCGTCCGCGATCCAGACCACGATCATCGACAACGTGATGAACGGCGTCGGCGAGCCGTTGCCGCCGAACTGCGTCGCGAGCGCGTGCGACACCAGGCCGAGCAACGCGCAGAACGCGGGCACCATCACGATCACCATGCCCAGCGCGGGCACGCTCGTGCTCAGCGTCGAGTTGACGATCTCCTTGCGCGACGCGTCGTTGGCCAGCACCGCGAGCGCGCCGCCGAGCGCGGAGATGAGCAGCGCCGGCCACCACACCGCCTGGTCGCGGACCTCGTCCATGGTGCGCAGCGGGCGCAGCGTGAGCCCGCTCAGCACCTCCTGCCAGCGCAGGAACCGCGGCGGGGCGGAGTACTGCGGCGGTTGGTAGCGCGGCTCCTGAGGCTGCACCGCCGGGGTGACCGAGGTGTACTCCTCGGGCGGTGCGCCGTAGATGTACAGACTCGTCTCGTCCGGCAACGACAGCGGCCCGTAGTTCGGCTCACCCGAACCGGCCGGCCCGCCGGGACCGGACGGCGGCGGCCCGCCCTGACCGCCGTAACCCCCCTGCCCACCCTGCGGCGACGGCGGCGGAGGAGGCGGCGGGACCGACTGCCCATACCCGGGCTGCCCGTGGCCCGGCTGCCCGTACCCCGGTTGCCCGCCGTACTGGCCCGGTTGGCCGCCGTACTGATCACCGTACTGATCGCCGTAAGCCCCGCCGTGCTGAGGTGGGTAACCCTGGCCGGCAGGCGGGGGCTGTTGCCGGTACGGGTCGTAGGGTCCATTGCCAGTCACAACAATGACGGTACCGGCACTCGGACCCCCCGCGTCGCCCCGGGACAGTCGTAATTCGGGCACAAAACCCGACCCGGAAACGGCAATCGCCGCCGACTCCCGAAGGAGCCGACGGCGAGCGCCACAGAGCGCCACAGAGCACCACAGAGCACCACAGAGCGCGACAACCGAGGGGCGATGCCGAGGGGCAGGCCTACTTGGCCCCCGCGTCCTCCAGCACGTCCTCCGCCGCCGGCGGCTCCGGCAGCTTGACCGACTGGAGCAGCAGCTGCGCCACGTCGACCACCTGGAGTTCCTCCTTCGCCTCGCCCGCCTGCTTCTTGGCGTTGATCGAGTCGGTGAACATCACCAGGCAGAACGGGCACGCGGTGGAGACGATGTCCGGCTTCAGGGACAGCGCCTCGTCCATCCGCTCGTTGTTGATCCGCTTGCCGATCCGCTCCTCCATCCACATCCGCGCACCGCCGGCGCCGCAGCAGAAGCCGCGCTCCTTGTGCCGGTGCATCTCCTCGTTCCGCAGGCCCGGCACGCGCGCGATGATCTCGCGCGGCGGCGTGTAGACCTTGTTGTGCCGGCCGAGGTAGCACGGGTCGTGGTAGGTGACCAGGCCGTCCACCGGACCGACCGGGAGCAGCCGGCCCTCGTCCAGGAGGTGCTGCAGCAGCTGGGTGTGGTGGATGACCTCGAAGTGGCCCTCCAGCTGCGGGTATTCGTTGGCCAGCGTGTTGAAGCAGTGCGGGCACGTGGTGACGATGCGCTTCTTCGGCGCGTCCTCGAGGGCCGCGTTCAGCGTCTCGACGTTCTGCGCCGCGAGCATCTGGAAGACCACTTCGGAGCCGAGCCGGCGGGCGGAGTCGCCGGTGCAGGACTCCTCCTTGCCGAGGATCCCGTACTTGACGCCCGCGATGTCCAGCAGTTCGGCGAACGCCTTGGTGGTCTTCTTCGGGCCGTCGGCCAACGCGCCCGCGCAGCCCACCCAGTACAGGTACTCCAGCTCGGCCGGCTCGATGTCCTGGCCGACGATCGGGACCTCGATGCCGGTGGACTTCTTGAGCTCCTTGACCCAGTCGAGCCGGGCCTTGGTGGCCACGCCCCACGGGTTGCCCTTGTTCTCCAGGCCCTTGAGCATCGTCGCCGCCTCGGACGGGAACGCGCTCTCGATCAGCACCTGGTAGCGGCGCATGTCGACGATGTGGTCCACGTGCTCGATGTCCACCGGGCACTGCTCGACACACGCGCCGCACGTGGTGCACGACCACAACACGTCCGGGTCGATCACGCCGTTTTCTTCCGCGGTGCCGATCAGCGGACGCTCCGCCTCGGCGAGCGCCGCGGCCGGGACCTTGGCCAGCTGCTCGGGGGTGGCCTTCTCGTTGCCCTCGTCGTCCTTGCCGCCGCCCGCGAGCAGGTAGGGCGCCTTGGCGTAGGCGTGCTCGCGCAGCGACATGATCAGCAGCTTCGGGGACAGCGGCTTGCCGGTGTTCCACGCGGGGCACTGCGACTGGCAGCGGCCGCACTCGGTGCAGGTGGAGAAGTCGAGCAGGCCCTTCCAGGAGAAGTGCTCGACCTGACTGACGCCGAACACCGCGTCGTCGGCCGGGTCCTCGAAGTCGATCGGTGTGCCGCCGGAGGTCATCGGCTGCAGTGCGCCCAAGGCCACCGCGCCGTCCGCGTTGCGCTTGAAGTAGATGTTGAAGAACGCCAGGAACCGGTGCCAGGCGACACCCATGCTCGGGTTGAGCCCGATCGTCACGGCCCATGCGCCGGTGGTGGTGAGCTTGATCATCGCGGTCAGATAGATCAGGTTCTCCAGCGTGGACTCGCTCAGATCCCGGAACGCCAGGCTGAGCGGGTACGACGCGAAGAAGGCCGCCTCGTAGTGGTCCACCCCGATCAGGGCGGCCTCGAGCGCGCGCAGCGTCAGGATCGCGAGGCCGATCACCAGGATCGTCCACTCGACGTAGTACGCCTGCCAGGACACCGAACCGGCGAAGCGCGACTTGCGGCCCATCCGCGAGGGCAGGCTGAACCGGCGGATGATCATCAGCACGACGATGCCGAGGCTGGTGGTCACGGTGATGAACTCGATGAACAGCTCGTACGGCAGCCAGTCCCCGATCAGCGGGAACACCCAGTGCGCGTCGAAGAGCTGGACGATCGCGGTGACGATGGTCAGGCCGAGGGTCAGGAAGCCGACGGCCACGAACCAGTGGGCCACGCCGACGACGCCCCACTTGAGCATTCGGGTATGGCCGAGGAACTCCCGGCCGACGGTCACGGTGCGCTGCGCGGGCTGTCCGGTCCGGCTGCCGTCCGGCTGGCCGATTCGGACGAAGCGGTAGATGTACGCGACGGCGCGCGCCGCGAGCGCGGCGCCGACCACCAGGGTGACCAGCGAGATCACGATCGCTGCGAGCTGCATGGGCGTTCGGCTCCTCCGGTGGGACGTCCCTTCCGGGGCGTGTATCGGCCGACAGCGTACGGCCGTGCGGGCATCTTACCCACTGGTAACTTAACCACTGCTTCGATGATATCCATCACGCCGGAGGCTATCGGCATCGCGGGTTTTGCCCGCTTCGTCCCATGTCCGGCGATCTTGTCGTGTCCGGTGATCCGATCGGCTCGCCAGTTATATGACGCACCGTCAGATCTGTACAGCCGCATGCTGCCATGCCACGGCGCCGGGACCTGAAAGAGGTCCCGGCGCCGTGGGTTTCGCGGTGCTTCGAAGCGCTTCGCCGTGCTTCGAAGCGCTTCGAAACGCTGCCCGCTAGTCGATCACAGCGTCTTGGCCGCCTGCTTCGTCGGCTGCACCACGAGCGTGTCGCCCGCCTCGTCCAGGTCGACAAGCACCGTGTCGCCGTCCGCGATCTCGCCCGCGAGCAGCGCCCGGGCCAGCTTGTCGCCGATCGAGGTCTGGATCAGCCGGCGCAGCGGTCGTGCGCCGTACGCCGGGTCGTAGCCGGTCAGCGCGAGCCACTCGCGGGCCGCGTCGGTCACCGTCAGGGTGATCCGCCGGTCCCTGAGCCTTGCCCCGAGCCGATCGACCTGGAGCCCGACGATGTGCGCCAACTCGTCCGTGCCGAGCGCGTCGAAGAGCACGATGTCGTCCAGCCGGTTGAGGAACTCCGGCTTGAACGAGGTGCGGACCACGTCCATCACCATGTCCTGCTGCTGCTCCCGGGACAACGTCGGGTCGACCAGATACTGCGAGCCCAGGTTCGAGGTCAGGATCAACACCACGTTGCGGAAGTCCACCGTGCGGCCCTGACCGTCGGTCAGCCGCCCGTCGTCGAGCACCTGGAGCAGTACGTCGAACACCTCGGGGTGGGCCTTCTCCACCTCGTCGAGCAACACCACCGAGTACGGCCGGCGGCGGACCGCCTCGGTCAGCTGGCCGCCCTCCTCGTAGCCGACGTAGCCGGGCGGGGCACCGACCAGGCGCGCCACCGAGTGCTTCTCCGCGTACTCCGACATGTCGATCCGCACCATCGCGCGCTCGTCGTCGAAGAGGAAGTCGGCCAGCGACTTGGCCAGTTCGGTCTTGCCCACACCGGTCGGGCCGAGGAACAGGAACGAGCCGGTGGGGCGGTCCGGGTCGGCGATCCCGGACCGGGCCCGGCGGACCGCGTCGGAGACCGTCGCCACCGCCGCCCTCTGGCCGATCAGCCGGCGACCCAGCTCGTCCTCCATCCGCAGCAGCTTGCCGCGCTCGCCCTCGAGCAGGCGCCCTGCGGGGATGCCGGTCCAGGAGGAGACCACGTCGGCCACGTCGTCCGGGCCGACCTCCTCCTTGACCATCGCGGTGCCGTCCGTGCCCCGCTCGCCCTCGGTCGCCGCGGCCTCGGCCAACTCCCGCTCCAGGGTCGGGATCCGGCCGTACATCAGCTTGGAGGCGGTCTCGAAGTCGCCGTCCCGCTGGGCCCGCTCGGCCTCGCCGCGCGCCGCGTCCAGGTTCTCCTTGAGCTCGCCGACCCGGTTCAGCCCGGCCTTCTCCTGCTGCCAGCGCGCGGTCAGCCCGCTGAGCTGCTCCTGCTTGTCCGCGAGGTCCTTGCGCAGCCGCTCAAGGCGCTCCCGGCTGGCCGCGTCGGTCTCCTTGGCCAGCGCCATCTCCTCCATCCGCAGCCGGTCGACCGAACGTTGCAGCTCGTCGATCTCGACGGGGGAGGAGTCGATCTCCATCCGCAGCCGCGACGCCGCCTCGTCGACCAGGTCGATCGCCTTGTCGGGGAGGAAACGTGCGGTGATGTAGCGGTCGGACAGGGTGGCCGCGGCGACCAGCGCCGAGTCGGCGATCTGTACCTTGTGGTGCGCCTCGTAGCGGCTCTTGAGCCCGCGCAGGATCGCGATCGTGTCCTCGACGCTGGGCTCGCCGACGAACACCTGCTGGAAGCGGCGCTCCAGGGCCGGGTCCTTCTCGATGTGCTTGCGGTACTCGTCCAGCGTGGTCGCGCCGACCAGGCGCAACTCGCCGCGCGCCAGCATCGGCTTGAGCATGTTGCCCGCGTCCATCGAACTGTCCCCGGTGGCGCCCGCGCCGACTACGGTGTGCAGCTCGTCGATGAAGGTGACGACCTGGCCGTTGCTGGACTTGATCTCGTTCAGGACCGCCTTCAGGCGCTCCTCGAACTCGCCGCGATACTTGGCGCCGGCGACCATCGCGCCCAGGTCGAGCGCGATCAGCCGCTTGTCGCGCAGCGACTCGGGCACGTCGCCGGCCACGATCCGGCGGGCCAGGCCCTCCACGACGGCGGTCTTGCCGACGCCGGGTTCACCGATCAGTACCGGGTTGTTCTTGGTCCGCCGGGACAACACCTGCACTACCCGGCGGATCTCCGAGTCGCGGCCGATCACCGGGTCGAGCTTGCCGTCGCGGGCCTCCTGGGTCAGGTCCCGGCCGTACTTCTCCAGCGCCTGGTAGGTGCTCTCCGGGTCCTGCGAGGTCACCCGCGCGCTGCCGCGCACCGACTTGAAGGAGTCGAGCAGCGCCTGCGGGGTGGCCCCCGCCTCGCGCAACGCCTCGGCGACCGGACCGGAGCGCCCCGACGCGAGCCCGACCAGCAGGTGTTCCGTGGACACGAACGCGTCGCCGAGCTTGTCGGCCTGCTTCTCCGCCTCGTCCAGCGCCAGCATCGTTTCCCGGCCCAGCTGCGGTGCGGCCACCGTTGAGCCGGACGCGCTCGGGAGGCGGTCGGAAATCTGCGCCGCCGCGACCTTCAGGAGTGGTACGTCCACGCCCGCGGCGCCGAGCAGCGGTACCGCGATTCCCTCGGGCTGTTCGAGCAGGGCGAGCAGCAGATGCGCGGGCTCCACCTGGGGGTGTCCCGCCGCGGCGGCCTTGCGGATGGCGACCGAAAGGGCCTCTTGGGCCTTGGTGGTGAGCTTCTGTGCATCCATGGGAGGTGTGCGACTCCTTCGCTTCGGGCACGCGGTGTCACGGCCATCATCGCGTCCGTGTCGCGCGTATAGCGCACCCGAACGGCTCTTTGACTGTGACAACCACAACTAAGTTGAGTCTATTCCACTCAACCGTGTCCTGCCCGGGATGCCTAGACTGCGGACATGCCAGATGTGTCCGGTGTCCTCGAAACACTCGACGCGCTCGCGGATGCGGCGGTACGGCTCATTCCGGCGGCGCCCGAGGCCGATCGTGTGGTGCTCGGTCTCGCCGGTCCGCCGGGAGCCGGGAAGTCCACCCTCGCCGGTCGCCTGGTGCGCGCGATCGAACAGCGGGTCGGCTCGGGCACCGCCGCCTACGTGCCGCTCGACGGGTTCCACCTCTCGAACGTGCAGCTCAAGCGGATCGGCCGGCTGCATCGCAAGGGCGCGGTGGACACCTTCGACGTGTGGGGCTACGCGACCACCCTGGCGCGGGTGGTGCACGAGGTGGACCGGGACGTATATGTGCCCGACTACGACCGCACGCTGCACGAGCCGGTGGCCGCGCGGCACGTGGTCCGGCCCGGCACCCGGATCGTGGTGACCGAGGGCAACTACCTCGCCCTCGACGCCCCCGGCTGGACCGACGCCTACTGCCTGATGACCGAGGTCTGGTACGTGCACGCCACCGACCGGGTCCGCGACGAGCGGCTGACCAGACGCCAGCGGCGCGGCGGACGCAGCGCCGGCGAGGCGATGGCCTGGGTCGCGGGCAGCGACCGGCCCAACGGCGAACTGGTCAAACGTTCCAAGTCGCGCTGCGCTCGCGTGGTCACGGTGGTCTGGTGAGCACGTGCCGCCGGCGCGGATCGGCCTGCGGCCCGCTGTCCTCAAACGCCGGACGGGCTGAAATCGACCCACCCGGTGATTGCCGGCGCCGACCACCCGCTCACGTGAGCCACCCCGGCGCCGGCACCAGCAGTTCCACGTTGCGGTCCTCGACCCGCCCCCGGCGGCCGTCCACCTTCGGGTCCGGGCGGTTGCGTTCCTGCCAGTCGTTGCCCGCCAATTCGCGGGCCAACGCGGCCAGCGCCTGCGGCGAGTCGAGTTTGCCGCCGTTGGACTCCGGGCCGGCCGAGTCGACGATGGTGCCGAAGATGGAGAGCGTGCCGTTTTTGTTGTCGGCGATCTCCACGATCCGCGCCTGCGATGGCCAGTCGATGTGCGACGCGGTGTTGACCTCCCAGAACCCGCCCCGGACCGCGCTGCCCGCCGGGCGCGGGTAGGGCTTCACGTTGTTGTCGTGGGTGTGTCCGTTCACCCACAACACGACGTTCGGGAAGCGCAGCAGCAGCGCCTGCACCTGCGGGCCCAGGATCCGTGCCGGCTGACCCGCCGGCACGGTCTTGTTCGTCATCGTCTCGATGGTGTGGTGGCTGAACACCACGAACAGCTTGTCCTGGCCGGTGCCCTCGACCACCTTGCCCTGCTCGTCGAGATAGCTGGAACTGCCCTTGACCAACTGGTCCTGAAGCCACCCGAACTGGGTCGGGTCCAGGCAACCCGAGTCCAGGCCATAGGAGTTGACCGTGTCCAGCACCAGACAGCGCACCGGCCCCTGGTCGAACGTGTAGTACGCGGTCGCCGTGTCCAGGTTCTGCTGGGTGAAGCCGTGCCCCCTGGGCAGGCCCGTGGTGTTGAAGTGTTCCCGGATCGTCTCCGCGCGGTCGACCAGCCGGCGATCCGGGTCGGCGGTGACCTTGCGCTTGGGGCCCGCGAGCAGCGCGGCCAGCGCGTCCGGCTTGCCGCTCTGCAGGCTCAGCGCGAGCGCGACGACGGTCTGCCCCGGCGCTATGTCGAGCACCTTCTCGTCGCCGACCGCGACCTTGCTCAGCAGCTCGCTCACCGGCAGATTGCCCTGGACCAGACCGTCGTGGTTGCCGTACGCGGTGTACCAGGGGGTCTTCAGGCCGGTCGCGTCGAACGGCCGGCGGCATGCGTCCAGCAGGCCGGGGACCGTGGGATAGCCGAACTTCGAGCGTGGCAGGTCGTCCGGCTTCCCGGGCGGAGTGCCGTCCGGATGCCAGTAGCGCTCGTGGTAGGCGACCGCATCCATCGGGCCCTCGTACCGGTTCCGGTCGCCCGAGTCCGGGGTGACCTTCTTGCCGCCGTCGAGCACGTCGATGTACCAACGCAGCTCGTTGAACTGGATGTTGTCCGTGTTGTCGCCGGTGCAGACGGTGAAGGCGAGCGGCGCGCCGAGGGCCGGACCCTTGCCGATCCGGTTCAACGACTGCACCATCGCCTCGGCTATCTGCGCGGTCAGCACCTCCTGCGGGCGATACGCCGACTGGAAGGGCAGCACCTTGGCGAACGGCTGGTCCGGGTCGCTGTGCCGGTCCAGGAAGTCCACCCGCGCGGTGGACTGGGAGTCCTGGATGTGGATGTCGGTCAGCTGGGTGAAGGCGACCAGGGCCTGCCGCTTGGCCTTGTCGCCGGCCGCGGCCTCGGGGGCCAGCTCGGTGCGCAGCACGTGCGGCTCACCGGGACCGGCGACGATCTTGCGATAGCCGCCCGCGCCGGGTGGGCCGAGCACGAGCGTGCGTTCGAGGGTGGTGCCGGCCGCGCCCGCCGGGGCGCCGCCGGTCGGCGCGCCCGACTTGGGCGCGTCGCTCGGCGTCTTGTCCGCCTTGCCCTTGTCCTTGCCGTCGTCGGAGCACGCCGCCGCTCCGAGCAGTGCCGCGCTCGCGGCCGAGTACTTCAGGACGTCCCGACGATTCGGCTTCATGCGGCGACCCTACTGACGCGTATTGAGCGGCATCAAGGAACGGTACGCACCGGTTGCGGTAGGCGCACACGAAGCGGGGGCGCGGCCGAAGCCACGCCCCCGCACCCGTCCTGACGAACCGTCAGTCGGTCGATCGGTCCGAACGCCCGCGCCGCGGCTTCCAGACCACCAGCGCGGTGCCCACCTGCGGCCGGACCGGGACCAGGTCGCGCCGGTAGGAGGCGTGTACGGCCGCCTCGCGGCGCGCGCCCGCGTCCGTCGCCTCGTGCAGCGCCTGCTCCAGCTCGGCCACCCGCATGCGCAGCGCGAGCACCTGGTTCTCCAGCTCCAGGATCCGCTTGATCCCGGCCAGATTGATCCCGGCCTCCTGGGAGAGCCGCTGCACCTCGCGCAGTTGCACGATGTCCCGGGCGGAGTAGCGCCGCCCGCGACCGGCCGTGCGGTCCGGCGAGACCAGACCGAGCCGGTCGTACTGTCGCAGCGTCTGCGGATGCAGGCCGGACAGTTGCGCGGCCACCGAGATCACGTAGACCGGGGAGGTCTCGTCGATCTCGAAGCCGCGCCCGCGCCCGCCCATGCCGCCGTCGCCGGTCAAGCCGCCCGGTCGCATGTCATGCTCCCTTCGCCGCGTCCAACAGATCGGCTCGGGGGTCGTGTGTGCCGGTCGCCTCGCGGAACGCCTCCAGCGCCTCGCGCGCCTTGTCGTTCAGGTGTTGAGGGACCGTTACCTCGACGGTGACCAGGAGGTCGCCCCGAGTGCCGTCCTTGCGCGCCGCACCCCGCCCACGAACGCGCAGCGTACGGCCGTTGCCCGTGCCCGCCGGCAGCTTGAGCGTGACCGGTATGCCGCCGAGCGTGGGTACGGTGACGTCCGCCCCGAGCGCGGCCTCCGGGAAGGTGACCGGGACGGTGACGGTGAGGTTGTCGCCCTTGCGTCCGAAGACCGAGTGCGCCTTGACGTGCACGACGACATAGAGGTCGCCGGCCGGTCCGCCGCGCTCGCCGGGCGCGCCCTTGCCCTTGAGCCGGATCCGCTGCCCGTCCTGGACCCCGGCCGGGATCCGGACCTGCATCGTGCGCGAACTCTTGGCCCGACCGCTGCCGTTGCACACGATGCACGGATCGTCCACGAGCAGCCCGCGACCCTTGCAGTCGCGGCACGGCTCGGAGAAGCCGAAGCCGCCCTGCGGGCGGCTGACATTGCCCGAACCCGCGCAGGTGGGACACATCCGCGGCGTGGTGCCCGCCGCCGCGCCGGTGCCGTTGCAGTGCCGACACGGCTCGGAACTGGTCAGCCGGATCGGCACGGTGGCGCCGTCGACCGCGTCCGCGAAGCCGAGGGTGACCTCGGACTCCACGTCCGAGCCGCGCCTGGGCTGCTGCCGGCCGGTCTGTCGGCCGCCGCCGAACAGGCCGCCGAAGATGTCGCCCAGGCCGCCGGTGTTGCCCGCGCCGCCCTGCTGGCCGCCGAAGATGTCGCCGAGGTCGAACGGGAAGCCGCCGGCGCCGCCCTGCCCGCCGCCGCCGGGGCCGCGGAAGCCGCCCCCGCTGCCGAACAGGGTCCGGGCCTCGTCGTACTCCTTGCGCCGTTTGTCGTCGGCGAGCACGTCGTAGGCTTCCGAGATCTCCTTGAAGCGCTCCTCGGCCTTCGTGTCACCCTTGTTCTTGTCCGGGTGGAACTCGACGGCGAGCTTGCGGTACGCCTTCTTGATCTCGGCGGTGCCGGCGTCCTTGGGGACGCCGAGCACCTTGTAGTAGTCCTTCTCCAGGTAGTCCTTCGTACTCATGCGCCCCTCGCCGATCGGGTCGGGGTGCCCTCGTCGTCCGAGCGCCCGTTTCCGGATTCACTCCACCCGCGCATCGGCGTCCCTCCTCTCCGCTTCTCGTCGTCTGGTTCCCGGTGACGGTTCAGCTGCCGGCCGCTTCGCCCGGCTCCTCCGGACCGCCCTCGGCGTCCGCTGTGGGCTCGGCGACCGCCACCCGCGCGGGACGGATGATCCGCTCGCCGACCTGATAGCCGGGCTGGAGGATCTCCACACACGTGGGTTCGGTGACATCGGTCGCGTACGAGTGCAGCAGCGCCTCGTGCACCGTCGGGTCGAACGGGTCGCCCTTGGCGCCGAAGCTCTGCAGCCCCATCTTGGCCACGATCGACTCGAGCGACTCGGCGACCGACTTGAAGCCACCCGACAGTTCGCCGTGGTCCCGGGCCCGACCGATGTCGTCGAGCACCGGGAGCAGTTCGTTCAGCACCTTGATGGCGGCCAGTTCGCCCGCCACGTTGCGGTCGCGCTCGACCCGCTTGCGGTAGTTCGCGTATTCGGCCTGGAGCCGCTGGAGGTCGGCGGTGCGCTCGCCGAGCTGGTTGCGCAGCTCGGCCGCCTCGGCCGCCCCGGGGGCCGGGGCCGCCGCCGCAGCGGCCGCCCCGGTTTCCGGCTTCGACTCCGGGTCCTGGGCGTCGCCCGGGACGGCGCCGTGGTTCGAGCCGTTCGCTTCGGTCACGCAGCACCACCCTTACGGTGGTCCTCGTCGACGATCTCGGCGTCCACGACGTCGTCCTCGGCGGTGTGCCCGGCCGCGCCGCCGGCGGCACCGGCCGCGCCCTCGGCGCCCGGCTGGGTGTTCGCGTACATCGCGGCGCCCAGCTTCTGGCTGGTGGTGCTGACCTTCTCCGCGGCGTCGCGGATCGCGGCCAGGTCCTCGCCCTTGAGCGCGTCCTTGAGTTCGGTCAGCGACGTCTCGACCTCGGTCTTGACGTCGGCCGGCACCTTGTCGCTGTTGTCCTTGATGAACTTCTCGGTGGTGTACACCAGTTGCTCGGCCTGGTTGCGGGTCTCCGCGGCCTCGCGACGCTGGTGGTCCTCCTCCGCGTGCGCCTCCGCCTCGCGCATCATCCGGTCGATGTCGTCCTTCGGCAGGCCCGAGCCGCCGGTGATGGTCATCGACTGCTCCTTGCCCGTGCCCAGGTCCTTCGCGGACACGTGCACGATGCCGTTCGCGTCGATGTCGAAGGTGACCTCGATCTGCGGCAGCCCGCGCGGGGCCGGCGGCAGACCGGTCAGCTCGAACATGCCGAGCTTCTTGTTGTACGCGGCGATCTCGCGCTCACCCTGGAACACCTGGATCTGCACCGACGGCTGGTTGTCCTCGGCCGTGGTGAAGATCTCCGAACGCTTGGTCGGGATCGTGGTGTTGCGCTCGATCAGCTTGGTCATGATGCCGCCCTTGGTCTCGATACCGAGAGACAGCGGCGTCACGTCCAGGAGCAGGACGTCCTTGACCTCACCCTTGAGCACACCGGCCTGAAGAGCGGCGCCGACGGCGACGACCTCGTCCGGGTTGACGCCCTTGTTGGGCTCCTTGCCACCGGTCAGCTCGCGGACCACGTCGGCCACGGCCGGCATCCGGGTCGAGCCGCCGACCAGGACGATGTGGTCGATCGCCGAGAGCGGGATGCCCGCGTCCTCGATGACCTTCTGGAAGGGCACCTTGGTGCGGTCGAGCAGGTCCTGGGTGAGCTGCTGGAACTGGGCGCGGGTGAGCTTCTCGTCCAGGTGCAGCGGGCCCTCGGCCGACGCCGTGATGTAGGGCAGGTTGATCGAGGTCTCCATCGAGGAGGACAGCTCGATCTTGGCCTTCTCCGCCGCCTCGCGCAGGCGCTGGAGGGCCATCTTGTCCTTGGACAGGTCCACGCCGTGCGCGTTCTGGAACTGCTTGACCAGGTGGTCCATGACCCGCTGGTCCCAGTCGTCGCCACCGAGGTGGTTGTCGCCGTTGGTGGCCTTGACCTCCACGACGCCGTCGCCGATCTCCAGGAGCGACACGTCGAAGGTGCCGCCGCCGAGGTCGAAGACGAGGATGGTCTGCTCGTCGGCCTTGTCCAGGCCGTACGCCAGCGCGGCCGCGGTGGGCTCGTTGACGATGCGCAGCACGTTCAGACCGGCGATCTCGCCGGCCTCCTTGGTGGCCTGGCGCTCGGCGTCGTTGAAGTAGGCCGGCACGGTGATGACCGCGTCGGTGACCTTCTCGCCCAGGTAGGCCTCGGCGTCGCGCTTGAGCTTCATCAGGATGCGGGAGCTGATCTCCTGCGCGGTGTACTTCTTGTCGTCGATCGCCACGGACCACGTGGTCCCCATGTGGCGCTTGACGGACCGGATGGTCCGGTCGACGTTGGTGACGGCCTGACGCTTGGCCACCTCGCCGACCAGAACCTCACCGTTCTTCGCGAAGGCAACCACGGACGGTGTGGTCCGCGACCCCTCCGCGTTGGTGATGACGGTCGACTCGCCGCCTTCCAGAACGCTGACGACGGAGTTCGTCGTACCGAGGTCGATACCGACCGCACGTGCCATGATTCGCTTCCTCCACGGAAAGAGTTGAGTGGTTGTCGCTCAAGGATGAGCCGTCGGGTGCAACCGGTCAAATCGCTTGAGTATTCCCGACTCAACTTTAGTGCCTGATCGGCTGTGAGGGGCGGGTTCGGGGACGTCGATCCGCGCGAGGGACGCTTGGCTTGACCGAAACGTTGTGCTCCGCCGGGGACTTATTCAGGTGAATGTCGCCACAAAAGACTCCCTCGACCTCTGCGGCCCCTCCAGGCGCATGGCAGCATGTCTGCGCGCCTGACGCATGCCATTCCTGCCACGCGAACGCCGATGTCTGCCAGGCGACCGCCGGGCGAAATCCGAGATCCGAGGGGGACCTCCCGATGAGCGACGACCAGGGCCGTCCGCCGATGCCGCCGATGCCGCCCGGCCCGCCGCCGGGGCCGCCGGGACAACCGGGCCCGCAGGGACAGCCGGGTCCGCAGGGAGAGCCGGGCCCGCCGGGACAGCCGGGTCCGCCGTCGGGTGGTTACCCACAGCCGGACGGTTACCCGCAGCCCGGCGGCTATCCCCAGCCTGGTGGCTACCCCCAACCCGGTGGCTATCCGCAGCAGGGCGGCTATCCACAACAGGGTGGCTATCCGCAGCAGGGCGGCTTCCAGGAGACCGGCGGCTACCCGTACCCGCAGTACAGCGACTACGGCCACTACCACCAGTACGCGCAGAACCCGGTCCCGCTGGGCCCGAACGGCCGGCCGCCGCGCGGCGCCCGCAGCCGCAAGGTGATCGGCAGCTGGATCGCCGCCGGCACCGGCGCCGTCGTCGCCTCCGCGCTGGTCGTGGTACTCGGCTTCAGCGACCCGACGGACAAGAAGGACCCGGTCGCGGACGCGAGCAAACCTGCGGCGGTCGTCACCGGCAAGAGCGCCGCGCCGAGCAACACCGCGGCGGCCGGGCCGAAGAAGGTCGACATCAGCAATCAGCTGAAGCTGCCGGCCGCGCTGCCGCCGATCACCGGGCAGAAGTTCAGCGGCATCTCGGTCGATCCGAAGTCCTGGCCCACGGCGTGTGACCTGATCACCGACGAAGAGGTCAAGACGGCCATCCCCGAGGCGACGATCCGCGAGCGCAAGAGCGTCATGGGCCGGATCTCGAACATGTTCGGCAACAACGTCAAAGACAATGAGTGCCACATCACGCTCGACCTGCCGAACCTGCAGTCCTCGAACTACCCGGTCCTGCTCACCATCACCTCGTACGGCTACAAGCCGCTCGCCGACGAGAAGGTCTCCTTCGCCAAGGAGAAGACCAGCAGCGAGACCTCCTCGAAGCCGTATCCGGACCAGTACGACGACATCCCGGCCGACAAGATCGGCGTGGACGGGGCGTTCCGGAGCAGCACCATGGTGGAGATGTCCAAGAACGGCTTCCGGGTGTGGATCAGCCTGAATGCCCAGCTCGAGGACTCGCAGGGCAACCCGCTCAAGAGCGGCACCGCGGCGCGCCAGTACGGCCCGACCCTGGCCGCGATCGTAGGGCAGAAGTTGTGAGCGGGGGTTGGCCGCAGCAAGGCGGGCCCGGGCAGTACGGCGGCGGCTACGGCCAACCCGGGCAACATCCGCAGCAGCAGCCGGGGTTCGCGCCGCAGCAGGGGTATCCGCAACAACAGGGGTATCCGCCGCAGCAGCCCGGCTACCCGCCGCCCGGCCCCTACTACGGCCCGCCCGGCCACCCGTACGGCCCGCCGCCCCCGCCGCGCCGGGGCAACCGGCTCGTGTTGTGGGTCGTGGTCGTCGCGGTCCTGATCGCGGGCGGCGTCGGCGGTTACCTGCTGCTGAACAAGAAGCACGACGGCTCGGACACCGCCAAGCCGGGTCCGACCGGCGCCGGCCCCGGCGTGCCGGGTGCCTCCGGCGGTGGCGGGAGCGGTCCGGGCGGCTCGGCGGGGCAGAGCGCGGCGCCGCTTGATCGCCCGATGGTTTTCCCCGCAGCGCCGCCCGCCGACGCCGGGTCAAAATTCAACGCGACCAACGACGGGAAGACCTGGCCGAAGGCGTGCGACATGGTGTCGGACGCGCAAATCGGCAAGGTGCTCAAGGGCGCCACGGTCAAGTCCAGGAAGTCGGACACGACGGTGTCGGCCACCTACGACTTCCCGGGCGCGGCCGACAACCAGTGCGAGTTCACCCTCGATGTGCCGGACCCGAACAATCCGAAGTATCCGACGTACGCCAGGATCGAGCTCACGCTCCACGAGGTGAGCACCCCGCCGATCGCGAAGGGCCACTACGGCGACGCCAGGAAGAGCCGGTCCCGCAAGCCGTTCGGCACGTTCGAGGAGCTGGGTACGAAGCTGGGCACCGACGAGGCGTTCCGCGACGACGCGTACCTCTACTTCTACAAGGGTCCCTACTACGTAGAGCTGTACATGTCCGCCGGACTGACCGGTCCCGGCGGGGCACGGCTGCCGTCCGACGACGCGGTCAAGCAGTACGGGCCGACGCTGATCGGCTACCTCGTGGCACGGATGTAACCCGCGGTCCGGCACCGGACCCGCACTGGAACAGAGCGTCGGAACAGGCAGCAGAAGGAGCACGGGGATGGTACGAATCGGGAACCCAAGGGGAAACCAGTACGGCGGCCCGCCCGGGCAACAGCCGTACGGTCACCCCGGGATGTACCAGCAGCAGTACCCCGGCGGTCCGATGCCGCCGTACGAACCGCCGCGCCGGAACCGGCTCAAGCCCATCCTCGGTTGGATCGGCGTGGTGATCGGCGGCGTGGTGGCCACGGTCGGCGGTTCGTACATCGTCGACGCGATCAACAAGCAGAACGACAAGGGCGACCAGCCGGTGGCGGAGAACGGGGTCGCGTTCCCCGACGGCTACACCCCGCCGCCGGGCGTGGCCTTCACCGACGGCGCCAAGTTCCGCGCCACGGGCGACACCGGGACGTGGCCGGACGCGTGCACGATGCTCTCCGACCAGGAGATCCAGAACGCGATTCCGGACTCGAGCATCATCGGCTCGCGCGAAGGCAAGAAGGGCGCGAAGACCCCCCGGAACTTCGAGTGCACGGTCAAGCTCAAGCTGCCCAACCTCGCGGACCCCGCCGTGCCGGCCAAGCTCACCATGACCATCAAGGCGATCGGCGACGCCGGACCGGTCAAGGACGCGTACGAGAAGGCCAAGGCGGACGCGGCCCCGTACGCAGGGTTCGAGGACCTCTCCAACAAGCTCTTCGTACCGAGCGCGTTCCGCCAGCAGGGCAAGCTGAACCTGTTCAAGCAGGGCGGCGCCAAGCCGGACTCGACGGGCTACTACGTGGTCTTGGACGTCACCGCGTCGACCAAGGACTCGGCGGGCGGCCCCGAGGCGCCCGAAGCCTGGACCAAGAAGGTCGGACCGGCCCTGGTGCGCGTCCTCAACATCAAGATGACGGACGACTGAGATGAGCGGCCAGTACAACAGCCCGCCGCCCGGCCAGTATCCCGGCTACCCGCCGCCCGGCGGCTACGGTCAGCAACCCCCGCCCGGGCAGTACGGTCCGCCACCGGGCTACGGCCCGCCCGGCTACCCGCAGCCGTACCCGCCACCCACGCCGCCGCGTCGCAACCGCCGCAAGCAGGTGATCAGTTGGATTGCCGTGGTGGCGGGCGGCACGGCGACGACGGTGATCGCGGCGCTGATGATCAACGGCACGGACGGCCGCAAGAACGAGTCGGAAAAGCCGCTGCCCACCGAGAGCGTCCGCAAGCTGGAGAGCTTCGACCCGAACGCGGTCGCGCCGGCCCCGAGCGCGGCGGCATCGGTCGCCGAGTCGCGCCCGGCGGCACCGCCCGCGCCCAAGAGCGGCGGCCGGTTCGCGGCCACGACCGACCCGAAGACCTGGCCGGACGCCTGCGACCTGGTCACGGACGAACAGATCAGGCTCGCGGTGCCCAAGGCCGGGAAGATCGAGAAGTACGGCACGATCGCGAACTCGGGCAAGTGGCTCCGGGAGAACCCGCCGATCCGCAGCACACAGTGCGAGTACACGGTGGAGGACGGAGCGCTCAAGGACCAGTTGAGCCCGCTCAAGTTCCAAATGCAGATCTGGTTCGCCGGCGACCCGGCGGAGGCGCAGAGCCACTACGCGAGTGAGCTGTCCGGCGGCCAGAAGGCCCCGGAGTTCATGCAGTTCAAGGACTACACGACGACGCTCGGCATGGACGCCGCGCTCTACAAGGGCAACGCCATGTACATGCGCAAGGGCGGGTACTACCTGCAGTTCTCCAAGTCCGGTGGCGGCGGCAGCGGAGTCGATGCCTCAGGCAAGTTCGTCAAGGCGAGCGACTGGATCCCGACCGCGCTGCCGAAGGTCGTACCGGGCATCGCCGCGAAGATCTGACCCGGGGTGCCTGGTGTGCCCGGGGTGCCCGAGGGTGCCCGGTGTGCCCGGCGGGTCGCGGTGACCGCCACCCGCCGGGCCCGGGGTCGGCCCTACTCGTCCCGGTGGACCGTGTCCGGGGCGAAGCCCGGGAGGCAGACCGCGATGTAGTCGGCGCCCTCGGTGCCCCTCGTGCTGTAGCGCACCCATTCACCGGCAGCCGTGTGGATGCCCTGGCCGGCCGCGACCTCCTGGACGCCACCCTCGAACTCCACGGTGAGCACGCCGCGCAGGACCACCGTGTACTCGTCGAACTCGGGCCGCTGGCCCGGCTCTTCCCAGCCACCGGGGCTGCTCATGTGCGCGATGCTGAGCGCCTGGTCACCGGTGTTGACCCGGCCCACGTACTCACGAATGGTCTTGGGGATGTTGCCTGCGGCCTCGACGACCGTGGGCTTCTGAATGAAGTTCGGCATGCACCCCATCCTGTCCCAGGCCGCCGGCAAATCGTCGGTGCCCCCGCCCGCCCGTGAAGTAGCGCCAAGGAATGCGCCACGTCACATCCCCGCCCCTTCGACTGCACACTGACTGTAGTCGAGCCGTGACGCAAACGATGGGAAGTCCATGGACGAGCAATACGAGGACGGACCGGAACCGGACGGGCGGATGTTCCGCAGCTTCGTCGATGGCGAGTGGATCGAGACCCCGGCCACGATCGCGGGTATTCGCGACGCGCTGCCGGAGGATCGGCGCGACGAGTTCACCAAGACGATCGAAGATACGCCGGCGCGGGATGTGGCCCTGCTCATGCTCCGGTGGGCAACGAGCACCCGACCCGAAATCGACGAGGCAACCCGGCGCGAGCACAACCGCGTAGAGGCACTGACCCGAGAGGCGGGCGACCGCGTCGTCATGGGGGAGGATCCGAGTGTCGTACAGGCTGAACTACTCGCCCGAATGCGAGAAGGCACGTAGCCAACTCACACGTTCACAGCGCCGCGACCTGGACAGCGGCATGGCCCGGGTATGCCAAAACCCCTACGGGTGCGGCTCGTCGCAGACGTACCAAAAGGACAGGCGCGTCGTTACCTGCGGCAGCGTGTTCGCCGAGTACTTCGTGTCGACCGACGTTGTCCTGATCACGGTCGTACGCGTTCACGCCGTCTGAGCACGCGGACGGCTCTACGCAGTCACCCTTGCGGTAGGTGGTCACTTCGGGGGCGCGATCTGGTTCTTGCCGCCGGGGCCGGCCTCGTCCCGAAGGTGCGCGACGAACCGCCCGCGTCTTCGTGCGTTCCATCGTGTCCCCGGCCGCCGGTGAATCGTTGGCCGTGGGTGACGTAGGGCAGGGACGTGAAGTAGCGCCAAGGGGCGCGCCGACCTGAGCCGGGCGTTGGCGGCATGATGGCGGATCATGGCGTCTTCTCCGTCGTCGTCGGCCCGGGCGGCTCGTGAGCTGTTGGGTGGTCGGCTGCGGGTGCTGCGGGAGGGAAGTGGTCTTTCCGGTCGGGCGTTTGCGGAGCGGGTCGGGTGGCGGACGGCCTCGCCGGTGTCGATGATCGAGAAGGGGCGGCGGACGATCACGGCGCGCCATGTGGAGTTGTGGTGTTCGGCGTGTGGGGCCGACGACACATTGCGCCGGGAGTTGCTTGCCGAGCAGGCCGCGGTGGCGGGGATGTGGGTTTCGTACGGGCAGTTGAACGAGGGAGGGCTGGCGGCGGCGCAGAAGTCGATCCGTCGCTTGTACGAGGAGCTTCGTCTGGCGCGTTCGTATCAGCCCAAGGTGATGCCGGGGATGCTGCAGACGCGGGAGTACACCAGGGCGGCGTTGACCGGGGTGCTTGTCGAACAGCGGATCGTGAGTACCGCGCCGGAGTTCGAGGTCGAGGCGGCCGTGGCGGAGCGGATGGACCGTCAGCGGCTGTTGGCGCGGGCGGACGCGTGCTGGTACTTCCTGCTGGAGGAACCGGTCCTGTCATATCGGCCGTACGCACGGGAGTTGCATCGGCGGCAGCTGTTGCACCTGTTGGAGCTGCGGCGGCGGCCGAACGTATTCCTGGGGATCATTCCGGCCGGGGCCGATCGGCGTGGTGTGCACCCGGAGGAGGCGTTCGACATCACCGACGAGCACCTGGTGACGGTCGAGTTGGTGTCGGGATATCTGTCGGTGACCCGGCCGGAGGAGGTTGCCCTGTACACGGATTTGTGGGACCGGTTGTGGTCGTTGGCGGTGACCGGCACGGCCGCGGTCGCGCTGGTTCGTGGCGCGCTGGATCGTCTGGCAGGGGGTCAGGTCGGGGTGTAGTCCGCGTGGGGGATGCCGCGTTCCCACAACATCTCGAACATGCCGACCACGGGCAGGACGCGCCGGGGATCGGCGACGTACTCCATGCGGCCGGTGTCGATGCCGCGCCCGTCGGTGAAGTTGTAGGCGACGAGTCGCTGGTCCCACATGAAGAAGTCCGCGACGGGGTGGGGCAGCTCGAATGCCAAGTGGCGGGGCAGCCACCGCAGTTCCTCGCCGGCCTTGATGTTGCCGTGGCTGATGGCGTGTTCCCACCGGATGTAGTCGCTGACCGGTTCCGAGACGATCCGCAGCCGCCGGAACCGTACCCCGCGCTCGACGGCGGCCCCGACCAGGTCGATCCAGGCGTCCCACTCGTAGGAGGTGTCGCCGTCCTGTTGCCATTTGTGGAACGCGGGGTCGTCGGTGTCGTAGGTGTCTCGGGCCTCCAAGTGCACGACGGATCGGGTGGTGGCGGCCAAGAGGTCTTCGAAGGGTGGTTCGCCGGGGCCATGTCGGTCGGTGTCCTCGGGGCCGGTGAGGGCTTCGAGGAGCGCGGGGCGCAGGTTCGCCGGGGTCCAGATCGCGACCTCGTCGTCCGCGATCGCGGTGTGCTCGGCGATCGCGGCGAGCGCGCCGGGATCGGTGACCCTGCGGCCGACCTGGAGCAGGTCGCCGGTGCCGGGGATCACCAGGACGGCGGGGCACTTGTTGGCGGGTGATTTGTCGTCGCTGCCGACGAAGATCGGTGCGGCCGGCGGGGGTTGATCGGTGTCGGACGGGTGTTCGGGTCCGGGTTCGTGGCTCATCGCACGCTCCTCAACCGAAGGCAGGTCTCGCTGTACGGAGGTGGACACGGAGCCGCGCGCTCTCGTTCCGGGCTGGGGCTGCTCGCACGAGTGTGAATCCGTGTGAACTTTCTGGACCGCTTGGCGGCGGGGGGCGTAGTCCTGTCTCCGTGACGTCCGACAACGGTACCGACCGCGGCATCGGCGACGGGCCGTTTTCGGAGTCACACCACTGACGTCGTGCCCCCGAGTCCGGGGATCCCCGAGGCGGCCAATAAGCCTGGCCCGTCGGAGGGTTCGCCATGGGACGGGCGATGGCGACGCGCGCACATCCCTCCCCGATACGCCGACGACAAGGACTCTCAGTGACCGGTACGACCGCCGAGCACATGGATGTCGACGCCTTGCGCGATGCCGCCATCGCGGAGTTGCGCTCCGCCGGGACCATCACCTCGCCGCAGGTGGAGGCGGCGTTTCGCGCGGTGCCACGGCATCGGTTCATTCCCGAGGCGGACCCCCAGGCCGCCTGGGACCCCTACACGGCCGTGGTGACCAAGCGCGACGAGGACGACAACGCGGTCAGTTCCGTGTCCGACATGCACGTCCAGTCCTTCATGCTCGCCCGGGCCCGCATCGAATCGGGCATGAACGTGTTGGAGATCGGCTCGGGCGGCTACAACGCGGCCCTGCTCGCGGAACTGGTGGGTTCCAATGGTCGGGTGACGACGGTCGACATCGACCCCTGGGTCACCGATCGGGCCGAGCGTCTGTTGGCGGACAACGGTTACGCCGCACGGGTGCGGGTCGTGCTCGCGGACGCAGCGACCGGGGTGCCCGACGGGGCGCCGTACGACCGGATCCTGGTGACGGTGGGCAGTTGGGACATCCCGCCCGCATGGGTCGGACAACTCGCCGACGACGGACTGTTGGTCGTGCCGCTGCGGATGCTCGGCCTCTCCCGCACGATCGTGTTCACCAAGGATCCCGAGGTCTCCGGTGGTCTGACGAGCGTCGCGTCGAAGCTGTTCGGCTTCGTGCCGATGCGGGGTGAGGGCGGGCACCAGGCCCGACTCGTGGTCCTGGACGGCGGCGGTGTGCGTCTGCGGTTCGACGACGAGTACGACCCGCTGCGACCCGAAGCGTTGCAGACCGCTGTGGACACGGACCCGGTCGAGGTGTGGAGCGGCGCCGTGATCGGCACCCAGGAGCTCCTCGACACCGTCCAGATGTGGCTGGCCACGACCCAACCCGGGTTCTGTTGGCTGTCCATCGATCCCGAGCGGCCCGGCAAGGTGACCCTGCCGGGCATGCGCACCTCCGCGATGGCCGTCGTCGACGGCGGCAACCTCGCCTACATCGTCACCCGCACCGCTCCCGACGTCGCCCAGTGCGTGGAGTTCGGCGTTCGAGCCCACGGACCCCGCGCGCGCGAACTCGCCGAGCGGATCGCCGGGCAGTTGCGCGTGTGGAGCCATAGCCACCGGGGCGGGCCCGGCGCGCACTACCGGGTGCTCCCGGCCTCGACCCCCGCCCCGGCGGACCCGGACGGACGGGTCATCCGCAAGCGACACGTCCTGGTCTCGATCTCCTGGCCTCGGCCGACGGACGCCGGCCGAGGCCGGAACGTCTCACCCACGACAGCGAAGGAGAATCCCTGATGACGTACGACGACCACCCGCTCGGTGGCCTGGCCCTCGCCGACCCGCCGCTGCCCACCGATCACCGGGATGTGGGGCCCGACGGGCACGACGCAGACGAGTTCCTGCTCGACGTCCGGGTCCTGGTGACCCTCGCGCCGCTCGCCGGGACGGATTGCCCGACCGACGACGGCTGCGGCAACACCTGTGCCGGAAACGCCAGTTCGTGCACATCGTCGATGAACGCCCTTTCCTGACCGCCGCACACCGGGCGCTCTCCACCGATCACCGGTGCGGGGCGCCCGGGTCCCGGCCGGATTCGGAGGCCACCGATGTCCGCTTCGCGTCCGACCTACCATTGGCCCGGGATCGGGCTTCTGCGCGCCACCACTGCCCCAGAGTCCCTCGTCGCGCCGGGTGACCTGGACCCGGCCGATCCGGACATGCCCCGGCGGGCTTTGCTCTGGCTCACGGACTTGCGGCAAGACCCTCGGGTTTCGGGCCGCGTTCGCCGCCGCAAGCCCGGGTCTCCTCGATGCCCTGGACGCCCTCGACCCGGGCGATGCCGATGGGCGCCGGATTCTCCGCCTGGTCGCCGGCACCAGCCGCTATCTACTGCGCTGGCAGCACCGGGCGACCCCGTTCGCCCTGTTCGCCGGCGTCGGTCCCGTGCACCGTGCACCCACCACGGAGATCCGCTGGGGAGATGACCATCGCATTGTCCACCGCCCGGACCCCGAGTGGCTGGGCGACCTGGTCGACCGGCTCCACACCTGTTCGGAATTGATGGAACGCCTGACCGTGGCGGCGAATCCGGCTGTCGTGCATCGCGGCACTCGCCTCGTCGTCCCCGCTCCGCCGGCCGGAGCCGGCACCGATGCGGGGACGGCCGCCGTCGAGGTGTCCGTGCGCGCCGGACGACCCGCACGCGTCGCGATGGAGGCTGCGCAGGCCCCCGTGACGTTCGCGGATCTCGTGAAGGCCCTCACCGGCGCCTTCCCGACGGCGCCTGCCGAGCGGATCCGCGCCATGCTGACCGGCCTCGTCGCGCAGCACTTCCTGATGAGCGCCCTGCACCCCCCGATGGCCACGGCCGACGCGCTGGGCCATGTCTGTGCGGTTCTCCGCGACGTCGCCGCCCACGACATCCCAGCCGCAGCCGAGCTCACCCACGCACTGACATCCCTGCATGGCGAACTCCGCACCCCGCGAGCGTTCCCACGCACTACCTCGGTCGTCGCCCCGCACAGCACCGAGCCGATCCCACTGACGCGCGACACGGTCCTGGACGCTCACCTCGGTCTTCCGGTCCAGGTGGCGGAGGAGGCTGCAAAGGCCGCCGCAGTTCTGTGCCGCCTGTCCCCCTACCCCCTGGGGACCGCGTCCTGGCGCGACCACCACGCGCGGTTCGTCGCCCAGTACGGCACCGGGTCGGCCATACCCGTCCTGGATGTCGTCTCGGACGCCGGGCCCGGCTACCCGGCCGGGTATCTCGGCTCGGGGCGACGCAGGCCGCTGCGGGTGTGGACCGCGCGTGACGAGAGACTGCTCGCGCTGGTCCAAGGCGCACTCGTCGCAGGCGACGAACTCGTACTGACCGACGCCCTGGTCGACGAACTGACCGACGATCGAGATGCATTGCCGTCCTGGCCCGACCGCGCCGAGATCGGTCTGCACATCCACGCCGCATCGACCGAGGACATCGACCGAGGGCGGTTCACGCTTTCCATCGCCGGAACACCCCGCACCGGCAGCAGCATGATCGGCCGGCACGCGCACCTGCTGCCGGAAACCTCCCGAGCCCAACTTGCCGCGACCTACCGGGCGGTCGACCCGGACACGATCGCCGCCCAACTGTCCTTCCCACCCCGTCTTCGCCGCAACGCATCCCTCGCTGCGGGCACTCCGCTGTTGGGACATCTCATCTCGCTCGCCGAGCACCCACCGGCCCACGATGGCGAGGCGCCCCGGCCGATCTCGGTACGCGAAATCGCCGTGTCGGCCGATGCGGACCGGTTTCATCTCCTGCACACACCATCCGGGCGGCGCGTCGAAATCCGCGTCGCACACGCGCTCGAAGCCACCACCCACATTCCACCTCTGGCCCGATTTCTCTCGGAGATTTCCACGGCGCGCGGAACGTTGTACACCGCCTTCGACTTCGGGGCGGCTTCCCGCCTGCCGCGTCTGCCTCGCGTGCGATACCGCCGCACGATCCTGGCCGCCGCCCGTTGGCTCCTGCCCGCCGGCGCGTTGCCTGCTCCGTCGGCCTCCGCGGACGTGTGGGAGAAGGCCCTGGCGGAATGGCAGCGGCGTTGGGCGGTGCCCGTACGGGTCGCCCTCGTCGAGCACGATCGAAGCCTGCCGCTGGACCTGGACTTGCCCCTGCACCGGCACATCCTGCGGACTCGGCTCAATCGTGCCCGCCGGCTCGAACTACGCGAGAACACCACCGACGACCGCTGGTTCGGCCGCGCGCATCAGATCCTCCTGCCCCTGACGCTGTCCACGCCGCACACCACGGCTTCTCCACGTCCGACCTTCCCGCAAGCGGGCACCCGATCGCCCGAGAGGTCAACGGTCTTGTCCGCGCGGCTGTCGGCCCATCCGGACCGCTGGGACGAAATCCTGATCGAGCACGTGCCCCGACTGCTGAACGCCTTTCCCACGGCACCGCTGTGGTGGTTCCAGCGGCACGACGACCTGCGCTACCCCGACCGCACCTGCCACCTCCGCCTCCACTTCAACCTGCCCTCCGGCGACGACCACGGCACCGTGAGCACGTGGCTGGCCGCGTGGACGTCCGACCTCGTCGAACACGACCTGGCGAACGCCTTGAGCATGGACACGTTTCGCCCCCGCCCCGGTCAGTACGGGTACGGGCCCGCGCTGCACGCCGCACACACGGTCTTCGCGTCCGACTCCCGGGCAGCACTCGCCCAGATCGACCTCACCACGCGCACCGGCATCCCGCTGCTCGCACTGACCGCCGCGAGCATGGTCGACCTGGGCATCGCGTTCGCCGGCGCACCCGACCGAGCGGCACGCATCCTCGTGGACGAACTGCCCCGCACCCGAGGCGGACTCGACACCACCCTGCGGGACCACACCCTGCGGCTGACGGACCCCACCCGCATTCGTGGCGCCGTCACCGAACTCCCGGACGGCGGCGCGGTGATCGAGGCTTGGCGACAACGAGCCCGAGACCTCGATGCCTACCGGAGGACCCTTGAGGTCGAGCGGGACCCGATGTCGGTGCTGACTGTGCTCCTGCACAACCATCACCGCCGCACCTGCGGCTCCGAGAACGAACAAACCACCCTGCGACTGGCCCGGACTTGCGCGCTCCGTGACCTCCACGCGAAGCCCCAATGACCGAAGCGCCGATGACCAAAGCGCCGACCACACCACCGCTACGGCCGGCCGTAGACGCCTGCCTGGCGCGTCTTCCCCGACCCGGCACGTCCTCCGCAGAGCCGCCGTGGCGGGCACACTCCCTCGCCGGCGGCGACATCGGGATTGCGCTCGCTCACGTCGAACGCGCGCTCAACGGCGCTGACCCGTGGCGCCACGCCCACCGATGGATCGAGCAGGCATGCGCGGCACCGGTCGGCTGTGGTCCGGACACCGGCCTGTTCCAGGGGCTGCCGGCGATCGCGTTCGTCCTCCATGCCACCGGCCGCCAACCACGCGCACTTGCCGACGCCCACGCCGCACTCGGCCACCTCGCCCACGGGCGTGCCCAGGCCGCCCAGGCCCGGATCGCCGCCGGCCGACCGACCGCCTTCCGCGAGTACGACGTCTTCTTCGGCCTCACCGGGATCGGCGCGCTGCTGCTACGTCTGGATCCCCACGGCGGCGCCATGGAACATGTCCTCACCGTGGTCGTCGCTCTCACCCGCCCCAGCCGAATCGACGAACCCTCGCTGCCCGGCTGGTGGACGGGGCACGACCCGCACCGCCTACAGTCGCCGCAATTCCCCGGCGGGCACGCGAACTTCGGCATGGCCCACGGCATCACCGGCCCGCTCGCCCTGCTCGCACTCGCCGCCCGCAACGGAATCGCGGTCGACGGCCAAGCCGAAGCCATCGCCACCATCCTCGAATTCCTCGACACCTGGCGACAGGACGGACCGAACGGCGCCTGGTGGCCACAGTGGATCGGCCGTTCCGAACTCACCGCCGGGCGACCTTCCCAGACCGCGCCCGGTCGGCCCAGTTGGTGCTACGGCACCCCCGGCATCGCCCGCGCCGGACAACTCGCCGCCATCGCCATCGCCGACACACACGCCCGAAGCACCTACGAGAACGCCCTCGCCGCCTGCCTCGCCGACCCCACCCAACAAGCCCTTGTCACCGACGCCGGCCTGTGCCACGGCGCCGCCGGACTCCACCAAACCGCCTGGCACGCGGCCCGCGACGCCCGCAACCCCGACCTCGCCGCCCTCCTCCCTGCGGCGGCCCACCGACTCCGCAGGCTCGCGAGTCGACCCCACGACCACGGACCAGGCTTCCTGGAGGGCGACGCCGGAACCCTCCTCGCCCTCCACACCACGACCCTGGACCTCACCGACCGGCCACCCGCCTCCGGATGGGACGCATGCCTGCTCCTGACCTGAACGCCGACCCCACCGACACACCCGACTGGCTCCAGGTCCAACTCCACTTCGCCGACTGGGAATCGGCCAGGACGACCGCCGCGACGTGCCTGCTTCCCGTGCTGGAGACCGCGACCACTCCCGGCGGCACATGGTGGTTCATTCGCAAACACCCCCACTGGCGAGTCCGGCTGCAACTCGGTGCACGGTACGACCAGGCCCGGCAGCACACCCGGCTGGCGCAAGCCCTCGACGGCCTCACCCACGAGGGAAACCTTCGCGGTTGGTCCACCGGCCACTACGAACCCGAGACCACGGCGTTCGGCGGCCCCGAAGCCATGGCCGCCGCACACACCCTCTTCGCCGCAGACAGCCAGGCCATCCTGCGCCCCGTCCCCGACCTGCCGCTCGGTCCACGCGAGCTATCGATGCTGTGCTGCGGCGCTCTCCTCCACGGAGCCCGATTGGAGCCGTACGAGATTGGCGACGTCTGGGCCAAGGTCACCCACGACCGGCCACTGCCCCCCGACACCGCGCCCGCACGCCTCGATACCGTCATCGCGGCGGTACGAACGATCCTGCGCACCGACCCCGCCCCCGACGGCAACGCCTTTGGCAACCGGCGCCCCCTGGCCGCCGCTCGCAGCCAAGCCCAGGCATTCCACGCCTGTGGGGAAGCCTTGGCCCGCCTCGCCCGCAGTGGCCGTCTGCAACGCGGACTGAGATCGATCCTCGCTTACCACGTGATCTTCCACTGGAACCGGGCCGGACTCTCCACCCGCCAACAAATCCTCCTCGCCTACGCCGCCCGGCACACCATCCTCGGCCCACCGGCGCTGGCCGAATCCTCACCCACCCGGCGCAAGAGCCCACCACGACGGCCGGCCTCGAACATCGACGTCGACCACGCCACAAGCCACTTCCCCCTGCTGCCACCCGCCCGCCCGAGCTGCCCACCGCTGCCGGAGCGCATGCAAACCGTCCGCGACTACGCACACGCCGCCACCACATCCGACGACCCGGATGAACGCATCGACTGGGCCTGCAGCGCCTGGAACCTCACCGCCCTCATCGCCGCGGACGGCGGCCTCCCCGGCCTGGCCGCAGACCTGTCCCGCCAACAGTTCGAACTGCTGTGGACCGCCTGGCCGTTGCCCGCGCGAGCCGCCATCGCAGCCCTTCAACCACTGATCAACCTCGCGCGCCTCCACGGACGCGGCAACCGTCCCGAGGTCATGTATCGCGTACTCACCGACATCGAGCACGCCCTGGAGCACGACGGTGCCCGGGCGATCCACGACACCACGATCACCCTGGGAGGACTCACCGCCCCGCACGACATCGAACCGGTCCGCTCCTGGTACCGGGCCGTCCTGCTCCGAGACGGCACCCGAGCCCTGGCCGGCACCGGGGACTGGACCCGCACCGCCGCACACGCTGCCATCCATGACCCCACGCCCGAACGCCTGCACGCGGCAAGGCAGACACGGATCATTGCTCTCGTCACCGCAGGCGACCACACCGGCGCCCTCTCGGTTCTCGACAACACCGACCGCGTCGAGCACGACGAACCGGTCGCCGCTGCGCTACGCGCCATCGTCAACGCAGCAGCGGAGCGCCCGCACCACGCCGAACTCACCGATCTCGTCGCCCGGCTCTCGGCCGTCACGGCCGGTACGGCCGAAGAGCAGGGTGAAACTACGCTGCTCCGCGTCCGCCTCGCCCACATCGCGGACGACCTCGGAGCCGGGCCGAACCGAATGGCCCACCTGTGGATGCACCTCGCCCGCCAGATCCTCGAAACCTCCGATGCCTATGCCGCACAGGCAGCCCTCGCCGTGCCCACCTGCCGCGCGACCCTCAACCCAGAGCACGTCACCGCACTCGACAACCTGGTCAACCAGGCCGGGATCGGTGGCCCACCCCTCCGGATCCTGGACGCCCTCGCCACCCTGACCGGCGCGCTGAAGACCGCCGCTACTGTCTTGACGGGCTGCGGTTGTTCGAGGACCTCCCCACCCTGACCGACCGAGCTCGGGCCCGGCCGGCCGGCGAGTCCACGCTCACGAATGCCTCGGGCGGACACCCGCGCCGCATGTCCTTTTTCGCGTGCCTGACCGACGCCCAACCCCGCCGATGCTCACCAACACGCCTCAACCCTCTTCGCCTGATTCGTGTGCAACCTGAGCTGATCGCCGGGCACGAGGTAGTCGAACGGGACTACCCACCAACCGCGCACTCGGTAGTAGACGCCGGATGGGTGCTCGATCACTTGCACGACGAGGCAGCGGGGTACGTGTTGGTGGATCGGCCCGTCCTCCGCCGTGACAGTGCGCACCGACCGGTGGCGCCCGGTCACGTATTGCCCGCGTCTGAACCGGACTTCGGGCTCCTCGTCGGCCGACGGCTCGAAGTCGCGTACGGCTACTGCCGCTGCTCTGGGGGGTGGTGTCGCGGCGTTTCGGGGGTGGAACGTCTTCCACTCGGCGTAGTCGGCCATGCCTTTCCGTCCTTTCGTCCGGTCGGTCGGTGGGTGGCCGGGGCCGGCCAGTGCGATGGGGGTGGGCGGCTACCGGTGCCGGAGGGTAGCCGCCCTGTTCGGCACGCCGATGTGCCGAATCGCCTCTCTGCCGACCGGACCATAGGAGGACGGAGAGGGGACTGCGACGACGTACCGCCGGTCTCGACCAACGACCCACGGCGGTATGGTCGTTGCCGGGCAGGCCCCGACGCCGAGGTGAGGTGGTGCCAGCCTGCGGCCTGCGGCTTGTGGCGGACCGGCTACCCGGTGCCCTCGAATGCGATCAGGGGAAAGGTGGTCGCACCGCCGACCATCACCCGCAGCAGTTCCGCCAGGTGTAGCGGTGGCTCCCAGGTGATTTGGCCGAGTGCGGCGGCGCCGATCAATGCGGCTCCGAGTGCTTGCGAGATCGAGGCTGTGGCCGCGCGCGTGAGTGGGGTGGTGGCCCGGCGGCCGTGCCGGGTGGCCGTTCGTAGCGGAGGCAGGACGAGGCCATTCGCCTCCGCCGTCCCGCCCCATGTTCCCCCTACCTGCTGCGGGTCGACTGCCACGTCCACCCCGCGCCAGTCGAGCGGGGAGGTGGTGTGCCGGTCGGGCCATGCTCTCGCCACGGACTCCGCGCCCGTCAGGCTCTCCGACGCCGGCCACTCGGCGGGTCCGCGCGATGCGACCGGGAGGAGCCGGGCGTGATCCTCCAGGTACGCATGCCAGCCGAGCCCGGCCAGGTGCCATCGGGCGGAGCTCAGCAGCCAGTCCGCTCCCCGGATCAGGGGGAGGACGTCGGTGTCCGTTTCCGCCACGAAGGTGGTGTAGGCGAGGGAGCGGGCGTACGCCGGGTCGATCACCGTGTGCCTGTCGGGGAGGGGGAGCGTCACCATGGTGACCGCGACGGGAGCCGATCCGGTGGACCGCCAGGAGATGGCCCCGCCCGCGAACCGGGACCGGTTCCGGAACCCGATCCTGGGCCATCGGTCATTGCTGTACGTCAGCACGCTGCGACCCCGCCTCGGCCTCCACCGCCGCCGCCCGAAGACGGGCCGCTTCCTCGTGATGGGCGATCGACCGCTCCACCCTGCGCTGCTCCTCGCCGTCCAGGTGCCGCAGGCGGATCGCGCGCACGGTGTACGGCTCGGACCTGGTCGACACCGTGATCAGCGGCCCCTCGCGGTGCGGTCGGCCGTCGACGTCGGGCGTGTGGTCGATCGCCGCGACGTGTCCGTAGCAGGGGTTCACCATTCGGGCGCGGGCGACCCATTGCCCTACGACGAAGAGGTCGTCGTCATTCGTATCCATGTCCATGTACATGCCTTCCCGGGCATCGATATCAATTGGCGTAGGCGGCCGGGACGCGCGAGGGAGCCGCTCCACGCGTCCCGGCGGTTCGAACAGGGCTCAGTTGGCGAGCGGTTCGACCGGCACGACGCCGGTGCCGGTGCTTCGCCGGGCTGCCCGCCTGATTCGTGATCTGCACCCGACCGGGCATGCCAGGGACGTTGGCGCCGCGCACCGCTGACAGCGGCCAACGACCCACGGCAGTACGGAAGGACAGCAGGCAGGCCGGTCCGCCGAGGGCACGGCCGGGCGCACCCTGTCCGACGGCATGACCCACATCTCGCCACCATCGAACGGCTGGACCGTGAGCCGCTGACCGGTCGGCATGGGCTGGGCCATGAGGACTCGGCCGGGGTGCCGCACCGCGCGATGCGCCTCGTCCACCGGCTCTACCCAGTCACCCTCGTGGTAGGTGGTCACTTCGTGTGGGTGGCGAAGTCAGCCTCGTCGTCCAACACTTCGAGGAAGCCGCAACGGGTCTGGAACTCAAGGCCGTTCGTTAGCTTGACATAGCCCTGAGAGCCGATTACGTCCACGAACTTGCCTACGCGGCCGGACAATCGATCACGAACCTGTTTGTTGGCGTGGTCGGCCCAGAAGCGGGTCACGTCGGCCTTGGTCCAGTCGATCGGGTCGGTGGGATACGTCTTCGGTGTGGCGTTGGGGGGCATGGCCGTACCTCTCACAGGTTGTTGCTTTCCGTGTTCTAAGCGTGACGCCGCCGGACTACGATCAACAGACGGGCGCTGTGGCCCCAGCGCCAGACAACAAGGGGACTTGGCATGGTCGAGCGCGACGTTGCAGACGACGATTCCGCCCGTGATGTGCTGGCAAGTCAGCTAAGCCGACTGCGTGACGCGAGCGGCAAGTCACTTGCCCAGTTGGCGGAGGACACCAGATACGACCGCTCGTACCTACACCGTCTCGAAACCGGGGAACGCCTGTCCGAGCGACCGGTCATGAAGGCGCTGGACGACGTGTACAAGACGGGCGGGCTGCTGGTGTGGCTGTGGAAGCGCGCCCGGAAGGAGGCATCCAGGGAGCGCTACAAGGAGTTCATGGCGTGGGAAGCCCAAGCCGCGATCATGCACAAGTACATGGTGGCGATTCCCGGCCTGATACAGACGGAGGCGTACGCCAGGACCGTCCTGTCATCCCAACCGATGGCGACTGTGGACGAGTTGGAGACGCAGGTCGCGGAGCGCCTGGCCAGGCAAGACCTGCTGCATCGCGATCCCCCGCCGAGTGTGCGGGTCATCTTGGACGAGGCGGCAATCAGGCGACCGGTCGCGGACGTGAAGGTGTGGCGGGCACAACTGGGGCACATCGTCGAGGCCGCGCAAAGCCCGAACATCGTTGTTCAGTTGCTCCCCTTCGCAGCCGGGTCACACGACTTGATGGGCGGCTCTCTGTCGCTGTTGTGGATGCCGGACGGAACCGCTGTTGCCTACCTCGAAGGCAGCAAGTCAGGTGCCGTTATTGAAGATCCGACCGAGGTCGCGCAACACCGATTGTCCTACGATCGAGTACGAGACTCGGCGCTCTCTCCGAACGAGTCTGTGAGCTTCATCGAGCAGGTCATGGAGGAAAGCACATCATGAACCAACGCCCCACCCTGAGCGCCGCGACCTGGCGCAAGAGCAGCTACAGCAACGGGGGTGATGCGAACTGCGTGGAGGTAGCCAACGGCGTCCCGGGTGTTGTCCCTGTCCGAGACAGCAAGGACTTGCGTGTTGGTCACCTCCTCGTGCCGGCGGCTTCCTGGGCCGCCCTCACGGCGTCCCTGAACGCCTGACGCGCCACCAAACGCCCCGTGTGCCCTGTCCGGAGGGCTGCGGGGCGTAGTGCTGTCGAGGTTGTCCGTCCTGGGCGTGCGCGGCGAACCGCCTGTGTCCTGATGTGTCCCATCCTGTCCCCGGCCGCTGGTGAATCATTGGTGGCGTGACGTAGGCGCAGGGACGTGAAGTAGCGCCAGGGAAGCGCGCTACTTCACCGCACCGCCCTCTCGGCAACACACTGGCTGTAGCCGAGTCATGACGCACACCGAGGCAAGCCTATGAACGAGCACCACGACGAGCACGAGCGCGAGGTCGACGGGCACGACGGGCTGACGTTCCGTTCGTGGGCGGCGGCGAAACGATCGAGACGCCGGCCACGACCGCGGGCATACGTGAAGTGCTACCGGAAGACCAACGCGACGAGTTCACCAAGACGATCGAGGCCATTCCCGCATCGCGCTCATCGAACATGTGTCAGGAGAGCTGAACAGTGATTGAGAACGTCCATCCGCGCTCCGCGTCGGTCCCGACTCGGGCGATATGGCGGACCTCGTCCTACTCCAACGGGGGAGGGGAGTGTGTGCAGGTCGCCCATGTCACCCACGCCACACAGACGGGAGTGCGCGACAGCAAGTTGACGAACGGCCCCATCCAGAGTTTCGGCGCTGCGGCTTGGACCGCACTGCTTTCCGAGCTCAAGCGCGACTGATCCGACGCGCGAAGTAGGCGATGGTCCCCTTTGCGGGCGTCCTTTCGCGTCTGCGGCCTCTCCGGCGGGAGAGAGCTGGTCCCGAACGGCCCTCGGTGCCCAGGCATGTGCCGCTGATGCGGCGTACCAAGGTTGGTAACTACGTTGCCCCGTCCGGCTGTTCGCGGCCGAGCTGGGCATCTTGGCGCCGGGGCCGGCCGCGTCCGGGCGGCGGGCGACGAACACTCCCCGCGTCCTCGTGCGTTCCGTCGTGTCCCCGGCCGCCGGTGAATCGTTGGTCGTGTGTGATGTAGGGCTGGGACGTGAAGTAGCCCCAGGGGCAAGTTACTTCACCGCACCGCCCTCTCGGCAGCACACTGGCTGTAGCCGGGCCATGACGCACATTGAGGGAAGCCTATGGACGAGCACACCGACGAGAACGAGCGCCGGGACGGGCCGGAACCGGACGGGCGCACGTTCCGGACATGGATCAAGGACGAGTTGATCGAGATTCCGGCCACGATCGCGGGCATCCGCGACGCGCTTCCGGAAGACCAACGCGACGAGTTCACCAGGGCCATCGAGGACACGCCCGCACGGGACATGCTCTTGGTTCTGAACCAGTGGTCGCGGCGGACACGCCCCGAAATTGACGAGGCCATCCGGCAGGCGCACGACTGGGTTCAAGGGATCCATGAAGAGGCAGACGCAATGACGATCATGGGGGAGGATCGGAATGTCGTACTCGGTCACGTACAGTCCCGCCTGCGAGAGGGCCCGCCGGAACCTGACAACGGCGCAACTACGTGATCTCGACGAAGGCATGGCCCGCATCGCCCAGGATCCCTACGGGTGCGGCTCGACACCCACGTACCACAAGGACCGGCGCGAAGCGACGTGCCGCAGCGTGATCGTGGTCTACCAGATCACGAACAACCAGCGGCCCTGCACGAGCAGTTGGCCGCCGGGGCCACCCTCGTCCTGGACGCCGCCGACGAACTCCACGCCCGCATCGGCGACCTCGCCGCCCAGCTGGAACGCGACTTTCGCACTGCGGTGCAGGCCAACCTGTACGCGTCGTGGACCGCGAACGAAGGCTTCGGAACCCACTGGGACGACCACGACGTCGTTGTCGTCCAGGTCGACGGCACCAAGCGGTGGCGCCTGTACGGTCCTACCCGTGTCGCGCCGATGCACCGCGACGTCGAAGCCCCCGAACCGCTACCCGACGAACCGATCGCGGACCTTGTACTCACCCCTGGCGACACGCTGTACGTGCCGCGCGGCTGGTGGCACGCCGTCGCCGCCGAGAATGGCGGGGGGTCCCTGCACCTGACCTTCGGCCTGCAAAGCACGACCGGCGCCGACCTGATCGGCTGGCTCGCCGACACCCTGCGCACCCACCAGGCGGTACGCGCCGACGTGCCGCGGCTCGGAACGGCACGACAGAAGCAGGACTTCGCCGAAAGCTTGCTCAAGCTCATCACGACCGAGCTCGAAACCGAGGGTGTGGTCGATCGATACGCCGAGTTCCGGGACGCGACCGAACAGCCCCGACAGGCCCCTTCGCTTCCCTATGTCGACGGCGTGCCTGCGTCGCCCGGGCTGCCGGTGAGACTGCTCGTCTCACGGGCATCGGTGACCCGTGACCCCGACGGCCAAGTCGTACTTACGGCAGGGGGCGAGGAGTGGATCTTCGCTGCGCAGGTGCACGCGATGCTCGCCCTTCTCCTGGACGGCCGTTCCTATCGGCTCGGCGAGCTCGCCCAGGCGTCGGGGGTGCGGGTCGAACAGGCCGCCGCCGTGGTCACCGAGCTGGTGGCCGGCCAGGTCGCGCACGTCGGGACGGTGACCACATGACGGCCACGCTCGCGTTGGGTACCTATCGCTGCCGCGATGTGGCGCTCGCGGCGAAGGTCGCGGTGGCGGCCGGGGTGGAGTGGATCGACACAGCGCCGAACTACGGGGCCGGGACGGCCGAGCGCGCTCTGGCGCCGATCCTTGCGGCGCACCCCCGAATCCGGGTGTCCACGAAGGTCGGCTTCATGACCCGGGAGGTCGCCGCCGAGGCACTCGCCGCAGGAGTCCTGAACCGACGCGAAGCGGGCACCCGGCACAGCCTGGCGCCCGAGTTCGTACGTTGGCAGATCCACCGCAGCCGCTCCGAACTCGGGCGACGACCCGACGTCGTATTCCTCCACAATCCCGAACACGCCTCGGAGGGCAGTCGCGAGGCCCGAGCCGCGCGGCTGCTGTCGGCGATCGAAGCCCTCGAAGAAGCGGCTGCCGAGGGCGCGATCGGCGGCTACGGCATCGCGACCTGGACCGGCTTCTCCACCGGCCGGTTCGATGTCGAGACACTGTTGTCCATGGCGTGGACCGTGGCCGGTGAGGGGCACCACCTGCGGGCGGTGCAACTCCCCGTTTCCCTGGTCCACCTCGAACCGGTCGTCGCCGCAATGGCGGGCGGCGGCGTGCTTCGAGACGCCCTCGCAGCGGGCGTCGAGGTCTTCGCATCGGCCCCACTGCACGGAGGCGAGCTGCCCGTGATGCTCACACCCGAGGCCGTCGAACTCGTCGGCGACGGACTGACGGCCGCGCAGGCCGCCCTGATCGTGCCGGCATCCGCGCCGGGAGTGTGTCGTGTCCTGCTCTCCAGCAGCGACCCGAAACACTGGAGCGACGCCATGAGAGCCTGTGCGCGTCCGCCGCTCGAACCGAGTCGACTCCGAAGGATCAGCGATGTTTTCGCCGCCTGACGACCCGCGCGAAGTCGCCTTGATGCGCGATGCCTACCGGCGTTCCGCAACCGCTCTCACGGTCGTTCCCGACGACGGCACCGAAGTGTGGGGATGGCGCGGCAGGACCCTCAGCGGGCCCGTCGCCGGTGATCACGGCCTCGGGTGGCTGCGACTCGTCCGTGCACCTGCCGACAAGGCGGGCGGCCGGTTGTGGCTCGGGCCGGAGGACGCCGAGAAAGCTATCCCGGACTCCGCACCGAGGCCCCGATTGCGCGGCGTCGAGGACTGGGCCGACGGCGACCACGCCTTCCGAGCCGAACTCCACGACCGCGTCACGGCCCGCCCGATCACCACCGCCGGCCCCGTACTCCGCGAAGACCCCGGACTCGACGACACGTGGTGGCACGACCTGCGCCGGGCACTCGACCACATCGCCCCCGTGACCACCGACCGCATCGCCCTGCGCCAGGCATACGTCGACCGCGCCATGCCCGAATACCTCGGACGCCCGATCGACACGACCGTCCCCGCCTGGAGCACCGCCCACGGCGACCTGCACTGGGCCAACCTGACCGCACCCCGGCTCGCCATCCTGGACTGGGAAGGCTGGGGCACCGCCCCGGCCGGCTACGACGCCGCGATGCTCCACACCTACAGCCTCCTCGTACCGGACGTCGCGGCCCGAATCCGGAGCGAACTCGCGCACGTCCTGAACACCCCCGCAGGCCGATTCTCCGAACTCGCCGTCATCACCCAGCTCCTCCAGACCACCACACGCGGCGACAACCTCGACCTGGAACAACCCCTGCGCGCCCGCGCACGGCAAATTCTCGATGCCTGACCGTTTTCGATTTCTTCCAGGAGCGAAGCCGACGGGAATCGGCGGAGGTGCGGGCCACAGCGTTGCCGGCGCCCACGAGGACGACGTTGCCGAGGTAATCAGCGAACTGACCAGCAACGTCTACGTTCACGGCCACCCGACGAGCGCCGTCCTGGTGACCACCCACACTGTTCCGGCGGCGCGGGGCGAACCGTGTTCACCCGCATCCCATGCCGTCCCGGGCCGCCGGTAATTCGTTGGCGACCCGGCCCGGGTACGCGCGACCGTGGAGTCCGGAGCCCACGGACAACGCACAACGCACAACGGGCGACGGGCAACAACCAACGGGGAAACGGGGAAGGGGCGACCCATGTCCACACTCAAGGTCACGGTCGAGCGATTGGTGGTGCACCCGCACCCGAACGCCGACGCGCTGGAACTGGCCCAGGTCGGGCTCTACCGGGCCGTGGTGGCCAAAGGCGCCTACGTCACCGGTGACGTGGCCCTCTACATCCCGGAGCAGGCCGTGCTCCCGGACCCGCTGATCGAGGAACTCGGGCTCACCGGGCGGCTGGCCGGGTCGGCGAAGAACCGGGTCCGGGCGATCCGGCTGCGCGGCGAGTTGTCCCAGGGCCTCGTGTGCCGCCCGGCCGCGCTCGCCGACCTGGACCTCGACCTGGAGACCGCGCTCGCCGACGACGAGGACTTCGCCGAACTGCTGGGCATCGTCAAGTGGGTGCCGCCCATCCCGGTGCACATGAGCGGCGACATCGTGGCCGCCGCCGATCTCCTGCCCTGGGTCGAGATCGAGAACGTACGGCGCTACCCGGAGCTGTTCACGGCCGGCGAGCCGGTGGTGGCCACCGAGAAGATCCACGGGACCGCCTGCCTCTACACCTACGTGGCCGCCACCGGCGAGAGCTTCGTGTCCTCGAAGGGCTTCGGCGCCAGGTCGCAGGCGCTGGTCCGGGACGAGCAGAACCTCTACTGGCGCACCGTGCTCGCCCACCAAGTGCCCATCGCCGCCGCCGAGTTGGCCGCGCGGTTCGGTGCGGCCCGGGTCGGGGTGTTCGGCGAGGTGTTCGGGCAGGGCGTACAGGACCTGGCCTACGGCGCACAGGGCCGGTCGGAGCTGCCCGGCTACGCGGTGTTCGACGTCGCGCTCGCCGACGAGTCCGGCGCGGTGCGGCACGTGCCCGCCGAGGAACTGGCCGAGCTGCTGGGCGACCTGGCCACCGGACTACCCGTGGTGCCCACCCTCTACGCCGGGGCCTACGCCGAGGCCGCGCTGTTGGCCCTGGCCGAGGGGCGGGAGACGGTCTCCGGGACGACTGCGCACCTGCGCGAGGGGATCGTGGTCCGGCCCGCGCGCGAGCGGTACAGCGACGTGGTCGGCGGGCGGGCGATCGGCAAGATCGTTTCCGAGGCATACCTGACCCGCAAGGGCGGCACCGAGTACGAGTGAGAGCGCCGGCGCGGCCCACCCGGCTGGGCCGAATGAGAGAGGATGGCGTCGATTACGTCTGGAGAGGATCCTTCATGAGCATCGACCCGTCCTCGCTTCCGAGGTCGACCTTCGTTCCGGCCGCCCCGGTGGTCAAGCCGTCGGCGGACCTGATCAATCAGGTCCTCGACGAACTTCAGGTGAACCATTTCACCGATGACGAGGGCGACATCTGTGCGCCCTGGGATGGCTTCCGCGTCTATTTCATGCTGCGCGGCGACAAGCACGAGATCTTCACGGTCCGGATGTTCCTGGACCGTGCGTTCGACCCCGCCGACAAGCCGCGGATGCTGGAGCTGCTCGACGAGTGGCACCGCCAGTTCTTCTGGCCCAAGGTCTACACCCACGAGCACGAGGCCCAGCTGCGCCTGATCGGCGAGGCCCAGCTCGACTGCGAGCCCGGCATCAACCGCGAACTCTTCGTGTTCACCACGCGCGCGTGGATCAGCACGTGCATCTCGTTCGCCAACTGGATCACCGAGCAGTACGGCCCGGAGGAAAAGCCGGCCGCCGACGACGAGGCGTAGCGACGGAACACTCGTGTGTGTGGGGGCCGACCCGGCTCCCACACACACGCCGGCCGTTAGGCGGTTGCTCCGATGAAGTACGACGACAGGGCGAAGTCGCTCCCGCTCGCGCTGCCCGAGGTGTTCCCGTGGGCGCGGCATCCGGACGCGGACGAGGTCCGAGCGTTCACCGTCGAGCTGCTCGACGCACTGGTGTCCGACGCCGCCGAGTCGGGGACGGGGGAGGCCGTGCATCGCGCGGTCGTTTCCTGGCGCGCCACGGCCCGCATCAATGCCGACCCCGACCAACTCAGGGCGGCGCTGCGCCCGCTCGACGCCGACGTCCTCGGTGAAGCCGAGGTGCGCGGTGGACCCGGGTGAGCTCCGGCTGGTCGGCAGGCGTTCGGACCGGCCGGAGTTCACGTCGGTCGTGCCAGCAGTAGGTGACCGGTCCGGCCGCCGAGCAGGTCGCGAGCCGCTCAAGGCCGGCCACGGCCCCGGTCACCCCGTCGCCGCCAGGCGCTTGGCGGCCTCCTGCAACACCTCCGTGCGCTTGCAGAAGGCGAAGCGGACCAGCGGGCGGCCCACTTCGACGTTGTCGAAGAAGACCACCTCCGGGATGGCCACCACCCCGCGCAGTTCGGGCAGTCGGCGGCAGAAGTCCAGGCCGTCGGTGTAGCCGAGTGGGGTGATGTCGGTAGTGGTGAAGTAGGTGCCCTGCGGCTCGTAGACGGTCAGGCCGGCCGCCCGCAGGCCGCCGCCGAGCAGGTCGCGCTTGGCGCGCAGGTCGTCGCGCAGGTCGGTGAAGTAGGCGTCCGGCAGGCGTAGCGCGTGGGCGATGGCGGGCTGGAACGGGGCGCCCGAGGTGTAGGTCAGGAACTGCTTGGTGGTGCGCACGGCCGCGATCAGCTCGCGCGGCGCGCACACCCAGCCGATCTTCCAGCCGGTGAACGAGAACGTCTTGCCCGCCGACGAGATGGTGACCGTGCGCTCGCGCATGCCAGGCAGCGTGGCGATCGGGATGTGCTCGCCGGCGTAGACCAGGTGTTCGTACACCTCGTCGGTGACCACGATCAGGTCGTGCTCGATCGCGACCGCCGCGATCGCCTCCAGCTCGGCGCGGGTGAGCACGGTGCCGGTCGGGTTGTGCGGGGTGTTGAGCATGATCACCCGGGTGCGCTCGGTGACCGCCGCGCGCAGTTCGTCGAGGTCCGGGCGGAAGTACGGGGGGCGCAGCGTGACGCCGACCCGGCGCGCACCGGCCATCGCGATGCACGCCGCGTACGAGTCGTAGAACGGTTCGAGCGCGATCACCTCGTCGCCGGGTTCGAGCAGCGCCAGGAGAGCCGCGGCGATCGCCTCGGTGGCGCCGGTGGTGATCAGTACCTCGCCGTCCGGGTCGAAGGTCTGGCCGTAGAAGCGCTGCCGGTGCTCGGCCACGGCCAGGCGTAGGTCGGGGATGCCGTCGCCCGGCGGGTACTGATTCGCGCCGTCGCGCATCGCGGCGACCGCGGCTTCGAGCACCTCGGCGGGGCCGTCGGTGTCGGGGAAACCCTGGCCGAGGTTGATCGCGCCGGTGCTGCGGGCGAGGGCGGACATCTCGGCGAAGATCGTGGTGCCGAGGCCGTCCAGGTGTCGGGCCAACAGGGGTCGGGTCATCCGTACGGCTCCTTCGCGGGTTCGGCTCTGGGTGCCCATCCTCGCGTGCGGGCCCGGGCGGCTCACAGGGTGCCCTTCACCCGTTCGTGTGAACGGCTTTCACCTTTACGGGTGACGACGGTGTGCCTTCGGGCCCCTACCGTGAGTCATGTCCCCTGGTTTGCAGCCGATTGTCACCCCCGGGAGCCTCCCGTGTGGGTCTTCCCCGTTGCCCGGACAGATGAGCGCGAGAATGCACGCCACACTCACCACCTCGTATACCGACACCCGCGCGGACGCCCTCGGCTGGTGCCTGGGCCTGCCGCCGCTTCCCGCGTTGGCCGCACGCGCCGTCGAACTCGGCGGACTGAAGCTGGATTTGCGACTCCTAGGCGCCTCGCACCAGATGCTGATCACGGCCGCGCGCGGCGGAGGAGACCCGGTGTCGGAGACCGTCGCCTGCGTACCGGGCGCGGCCACCCCGCTGCCCGCCCGCGCGGCGACCCGGCTCGGCCGGTGGGAATACGAGTTCACCGCGCTGACCCAACAACTGGGCGCCGGCGCCTTCGTGGCCCGGGTCCGGGAGATCGTCGCCCTGGCCACCGGCCACGAACACGGACTGATCGGCGAGTATCCGGGCCTCCCGCACGCGGTCACCGCGATGGTCGTGGATCCCTGCGGCACCGGCGCGGTCTGGTCCACGTGGCACACCTACCCCCAGGAGCGCCGCATCGTGAACACCCGGAGCCGCGCGATGTGACGACCGGCCGCACCCGAACTCGGGCGCGCAGCACGCCGGCCCACGCCCGAGGGCTTGAAGACACGCCCGAGCCCCGCGCTCGCGTAGTCGGATCGGGTGAACCCTCGGCGCGTCCGACCTCCCCCGGCCGTGGCGCGCCTACCCTGCTCGGCGTGAGTTCCTCCGCGCCGCGCGCCGTCACCCTGGTGCGCGCGTCGGCGGCCCCGCCCCGGCGGGCAGGCCTCGGCGCGGGTGCGGCGCGGGGCGTGTTGTTGTTCGCGGTGCTCGTGTGCGCGGCCTGCGGGCTGGTCTACGAGCTGGCGTTGGCCGCGCTCGGCGGGACGCTGGGCGGCGATCCGGTCGTGGAGACCTCGATCGTGCTGTCGGTGATGGTCTTCGCGATGGGCGTCGGCGCGCTCGCCGCCAAGCCGCTGGCCCGCCACGCCGCCGCAGCGTTCCTGGTCGCCGAACTGCTGCTCGCCGCGTGCGGCGGGTTGTGCGCGACCGCGCTCTACGCCGGGTTCGCCTGGTACGACGTCTACCGCTGGCCGATGATCGCGGTGGCGGGCGTGCTCGGGCTGCTGATCGGCGCCGAGATCCCGCTGCTGATGACCCTGGTCCAGCGGATCCGGCCACAGGACGCGGGCAGCGCGGTGGCCGACCTGTTCGCCGCCGACTACGTGGGCGCGCTGATCGGCGGCCTGCTCTTCCCGTTCCTCCTGCTGCCGCACCTCGGTCAACTGCGCACCGTGCTGCTCGCCGGCATGGTCAACGCGATCGCCGGCGCGCTGGTGGTGCTGTGGCTCTTCCGCGCCGATCTGCCCACCCGACTGCGGCCGGCCCTCTACGCGGCGGTGGGCGCGGTGCTCGCCCTGCTCACCGGCACCTGGCTCTACAGCCCCGCGTTCGAACGGGCCGCCCGCGACGCGCTCTACACCGGCGACGTGGTGTCCGCGCACGGCGACGTGGTGGTCACCCACACCGACACCGGCCCCGAGTTGTACGTGTCCGGCGAGCGGCGCGTGTCGGCCGCCGGCGCGAGCGAGACCGCGCAGGCCCTGGTGCACCCCGCGATGGCCGGGCGGCACGAGCGGGTGCTCGTGCTCGGCGGCGGCGACGGACTGGCCCTGCGTGAGGTGCTGCGCTACCCGGCGGTGCGCGAGGTGGTGCTCGTGGTGGCGGCCGTCGGCGAGACCACCCCCGCGCGTACCGACCCGGCGCTGCGCGCGCTCGCCGGCGACGCGTTCGCCGACCCCCGGGTGCGGGTGGTCGGCGCGGACGCCTTCGGCTGGGTACGCGGCACCGCCGAGCGCTTCGACGTGGTGGTGGCCGACCTGCCCGGGCCCACCGTCGGCGCCGCCGCGCGGTTGTACACCCAGGAGTTCTACGGCATGACCCGGAGCGTGCTGCGCCCGGCCGGCCGCCTGGTGGTGCGCGCCCCGGCCCCCGACGCGCACCCGCGCGCGTTCTGGTGCGTGGATGCCGGCCTGCGGGCCGCGGGCCTGTGGACCGTGCCGTACCGGATCACCGTGCCGGGCCCGGCCGGCCGGGGCTTCCTGCTCGCCGCGCCCACCCCCGGGAACGTGCTGCGGGCCGCCGACGACGCGCCGGATCCGGCGGTCGTCCCGTTCCTGGCCGCCGGCCGGCTCGCCCTCGCTGGCCGCTTCCCGCCGCAGGAGGCCCGGATGGACGTACCGCCGGCCACCCTGAACAACCCGCGCATCGCCGATTACGCACGCGAGTGAACACCGGCGAGGCCGGTCCGGATCACCCGGAGCGCCGCCGACCATGCGCCCGAGCGCGCACCGGTCAGCGGATCGACAGGTAGGCCCGGAACGCCTTGTGCAGCGCGGGCATCACCGGATATTCCCACTCGCCCAGGTTCTCCACGACCCGCCCGTTCGTACCCAGCTTCCAGCGCAGCACCCCGAACAGCCGGTCGTCCGGGTCGATCACCGGACTGACCCCGCGCATGTCGTAGACCGGGACGCCGCGTTCGTGCACGTCCCGGATCATCCGCCACTGCAACGCGTGGCTGGGCCGCACCCCACGCCCGTGGTCCGTGGACGCGCCGGTCTGGTACCAGACCCGCGAGCCGGAGCTGATCAGCGTGTGTGCGGCCAGCAACCGGTCCTCGAAGCGGGCCAGGTAGAGCTTCATCCGGCCCGCCGACTCGGTGTTCAGCGCGCGGAACTGGCGCTGGTAGTAGGGCAGTTCGCGGCCGAGTCGAAAGCCGTTGCGGCGCTCGGTGACCTGCAACAGCTCGAAGAACGCGGGCAGGTCCTCGTATCCGCCCACGCTGATGTCCACACCCGCCTTGTCCGCCTTCGAGATCGCCCGCTTCCACTCCTGGTTGAAGCCCGCCTTCACCTGGTCCAACGGGCGGCCCTCGAACGGCAACTCGAAGGTGTAGCGCGGCTGTGCGTCCGCACCGTCCCCGGACGCGCGCCACCCCAGGTCGCCCAGCCGCAGTGCGACCGTCGCGCCCAGCGGGTCGATCTCGTCGGGGGTGACCCGGTCCAGGTGCTTGAGGCCGTGCCGGACCGCGTCCTTGACGGTCTGCGCCCGCCATCTGCGATGCGCCAGCGGCGGTCCCATCCGGACGGTGAACACGTGGCGCGCGCGCAGGTGTTCGAGCAGCGGGGTCAGCCAGCGCTCCGGCTTGGGGTCGGTCCAGTCGATGACCGGACCCTCGGGCAGATAGGCGAACCAGTACGGCACCTTGGGCATCTTGCGGTACAGCACCAGGGCCGAGCCGACCACGACCCCGTTCGTGTCGTACCAGCCGATGCCCTCACTGCGCCAGGTGTCCTTGACCACGGCCCAGGACGGGTATTGCAGGAAACCCGCGTCGCCGCGCGCGTCCAGATGCGCGAGGTGCGCGTCCTGCGGCAGCGGGCCGACCCGCAGCGCGGAGCCGGCCGACCCGGCGGGCGGCAGCACACCGGCGTCGGGCACGACGGGAAGCGCGGGAACGGCAGCGCGCGCGGGCGGCGCGGGGAGCAGCGTGACCACGGGAGGTCTCCTCGGGGACGGAGGGATGCGGGTAGCCCCGCATCCCTTAATGAGCCCGTGGCAACGGGGTTTCGTCACCGAGAAATTCGGATGCAACAGAAGTGGCCTCTCGGGGACTCAGACAACGGGGGAGCATGTCCGAAGCCCCGATCCAGGCCGAATTGGAGTCGTTTGTGAGCCATGTCGTCTCGGCTCCGCCGCGCGGCAGGCACGCTCGGGGTACGGATCGTGATGCCCGGTCCGGAAAGCGTGCGACGGAGCCGGCGCGCCCGGCCGAACCGGCACGCGGCCGGGCCCGAGGGGGCGGTGCGGTGGGCAGGGGACGGTCGGTGCTGCGCGGCGGCGCGAGCCTCGCGCTCGGCTCGGTGATCTCCCGGCTGACCGGCTTCGCGCGCAGCGCCACGGTGGTCGCGGCGCTCGGCACGGGGCTGTTCGCGGACGGCTACAACGTCGCCAACACGGTGCCCAACATCCTGTACATCCTGCTCATCGGCGGTGCGCTGAACTCGGTCCTGGTGCCGCAACTGGTGCGCGCGGCCCGCCGGGACGCGGACGGCGGGGCCGGCTACACCGACCGGCTGCTCACCGCGGTCGGCTGTCTGCTGCTCGCGCTCACCGTCGCAGGCGTCCTCGCGGCGCCCGCGATCGTGTCCGCCTACGCCGACTACGACGGAGCGCAGCGCACGCTGACCATCGCGCTGGCCCGGATGTGCCTGCCGCAGATCCTCTTCTACGGCGTCTTCGCGCTGGTCGGCGAAGTGCTCAACGCGCGCGCCCGGTTCGGGCCGATGGCCTGGACGCCGATCCTGAACAACATCGTGGTGATCGCGGTGTTCGGGTCCTTCCTGCTGGTGGCGCACGACGTGCGGGACGCGCAGAGCATCACCCCCGCGCAGATCCGGCTGCTCGGCCTGGGCACCACACTGGGGATCGTGGTGCAGGCGGCGGCCCTGGTGCCCTATCTGCGCGCGGCCGGCGTGCGCTATCGACCGCGCTTCGACTGGCGCGGCCACGGATTGGGCGCGCCGCTGCGGATGGCCGGCTGGGCGGTCGCCCTGGTGGGCGTCTCGCAGGTGGGCTACTGGCTGGTGACCCGGCTCGCGGTCGAGGTGTCCGACCGGGCGGTCAAGTCCGGACTCGGGCACGGCGTGGGCTACACCGCCTACTCCAACGCGCAGTTGTTGTGGATCGTCCCGCACGGCGTGGTCACCGTGTCGATCGCCACCATGCTGATGCCCCGGATCAGCCGGGCCGCGGCCGACGGACACCCGGCGGCGGTCCGCGAGTTGGTCTCCCGCGGCCTGCGGCTGAACGCGCTGGTGATCGTGCCGGTGTCGTTCCTGTTCTTCGCGCTCGGCCCGCAGGTGACCGCGCTGGTCTTCCAGCACGGCATCACCACCGAGGCGGACACCCGGGCGATGGGCCTGATGTTGACCGCGTTCGCGCCCGGGCTGATCGCCTACTCGGCGCAATACCTGATCCAGCGCGGCCTCTACGCGGTACAGGACGCCCGCACGCCGTTCTGGGCCAACGTCGCGATGACCGCGGCCGGGGCACTGTTCTCGCTGCTGGCCTACTGGACGCTGCCGGTGAAGTGGGCGGTCACCGGGATGGCCGCCGGGTACAGCGCCGCGCAGGTGATCGGCCTGGTCTGGCTGGCCCTGGTGCTGCGCCGCCGACTGGGCGGCCTGGACACGCTCCGGGTGGCCCGCACCCATCTGGGCCTGGCCATCGTGTCGGCCGGCGCGGGGGTCTGCTCGTGGTTGGCGGCGCGGTGGTGTGCGCAGGTGCTGGGCAGCGGACCGCTGGGGGCGGGGGTCGCGTTGGCCGGCGCCGCGGTGTTGTTCGCTGGGCTCGTGGGGCCCGTGGCCTACCCGAGGGCGCGCCGGCTGCGGTTGCCCGAGGGGCCGCCGGTGCCGGATGCCGAGCCCGACGCGCGCCCGCGGGTGATCGACCCCGACGCGCCGACCGGGCGACACCGGCGGGTGTGATGGGGTGGGCGGTAGCGGTCGGCCGTCCGGGCCGGTCCGAGGTCGCGCGGGTGGACCGCCGTCCGCCGCGCGGAACGGGGAGAACGGATGCAGTACGAGGTCGTCGTGCCGATCCCGGTGCGCGCGATATGGGAGACCTTCCACGACGCCGAGCGGCTCGGCCAGTGTGTTCCCGGCCTACTGCTCGACCGGCCGGCCCGGGACGGGGCCGGGGGCGTCGAGCTGATCGGCCGCTGGCGGTTACGGGTGGGCGCCGACACGGTCGCCTATCGCGGCACCCTGCGGCTGGTCGACGCGGCCGAGCCGCTGGCGCTGACCGCGACCGTCGAGGGCGCGGAGGAGGGCGGGGCGGGGCGACTGGACGCGGAGTTCACGATGCGGCTCTACGACCTGAGCGCGGCCGACGACGGGGAGTCGGACCGGGGTGGTGAGACCCGGATCGTGTTCACGGCCGAGCCGGGGCCGAAGGTCGAGGCCGATGCCGATGCCGATGCCGATGCCGAGGCCGCCGCTGGCACCGATGCCGAGACCGAGGCCGAGACCGACTCGGCTCGGCGAGTCGCCTTCGGCCGGGCCGCCGACCTGTTCGCCGCCGCGCTGGCCGACGAGCTGGCCCCGCCGCCGGACACCCCGTTCGAACCGGTCGAGCCGATCGCCGAGCCGTTCGCCGGACCACGCACCCGAGTTCGCCCGGCGCCGCCGGTGTCCGTACTGTCCGCCGAACCGGATCTGTGGTCCGAGGCCGGCCGCGGCACGGGCCGCGTCGCCCGTCGCGCGCTCGGTGTACTGGTCCCGGTGCTGGGCGCATTGGTGGTGTGGCGCCTGGCGCACGTCCGCCGCCGCAACACCGCGCGGACCTGAACGCCGGCCGCGCCGCCCGTCGTGCGCTCGGGGTGCCGGCGGCGACTGTCGCAGGTTCGCCGCCGCCACACCGGCCGGGCCTGAGCCGGGATCGGCGTCCCCCGGCACTAGGCTGCCTTGCCATGAGTTCCGACCGTGATGCGCTGCTCGACCAGATCAAGACCAAGGCCGTCGTGCACGGCAAGGTCGTCCTGTCCTCCGGGCGGGAGGCCGACTACTACGTCGACCTGCGCCGGATCACCCTGGACGCCGAGGCCGCGCCGCTGGTCGGCCGGGTCATGTTGGAACTCACCGCCGACCTCGACTTCGACGCGGTCGGCGGGCTGACCCTGGGCGCCGACCCGGTCGCCGCGGCGATGTTGCACGCCGCCGCCGCACAGGGCCGCCGGCTCGACGCGTTCGTGGTGCGCAAGGCCGGCAAGGCACACGGCCTGCAACGCCGGATCGAGGGCCCGGACGTCAAGGGCCGCCGCGTCCTCGCCGTCGAGGACACCTCCACCACCGGCGGTTCGGTTCTCACCGCCGTCGAGGCGCTGCGCGAGGCCGGCGCCGAGGTGGTCGCGGTCGCGGTGATCGTGGAACGCGGCGCCGCCCCGACGGTGGAAAAGGCCGGCCTGGAGTACCGGGTCGCCTACCACCTGGAAGACCTCGAACTGAATTAGTTCGCCGCGCGTACATTCCGCAGCCGGCCGTCCCGTGTGATGCATTACGCATTCTTGGGACGGCCGTTGCTTTTTCCCCGGTCTCGGATATTGTCGGATCCGGTTCCGAAGTCGGCGCATCCGCCGACCGGACTTCCCGGGGGGGAAGTATGAATACGTCGTGTATGTCGTCCTGCGCGCTCGCCGTGATCTCACGGCCGAGTCGATTCGCGCCGAACGGGACGTGAACACCCCCGCCCCTTCCCCCTCGGGCCGCCGGGTCGGTTCCCCGTCCGACCCGGCGGCCACCTTCACCTTCAGCACCACTCGAAGAGGGTTTTTCATGCAGCTGCGCCGCAGCCTTTCTGCGACCGCCGTCGCGGCCATGGTTTCCACGGTCGCGCTATTCGCCGCTCCTGCCGCGATGGCCACGGGTGAGAACAGCACCACTCCGTCCACCAGTTCGTCCTCGACTGCGGCTCCGAAGGACGACAAGGGCACGCCCGGCAAGGAAACGTCGGCGGCCCCGACGACCTCGACCACCGCGAAGCCGGACACCAAGGCGCCGGACGCCAAGGCGCCGGTTTCGAAGGCCGCCGCCGGCGAGGCCGTGGTCATCCCGAACCCGAACAAGGGCGACGGCCCGAGGGTCTCCGTCTCCGGCATGCCGGCCAAGTTCGTCCAGGGTGGTGACGCCGGTGCGTTCAAGGCGTCCATCACCAACGACAAGGGCCGCGACCTGCACTTCATACCGTCCATCGAGCTGGAGAACGAGGCCGGCTCGCTTCGCGCAGAGCACCTCAAGGTCGAGTACAAGCACCCGGTCACCGGTCAGTGGACGAGTGCGTGGCAGCAGGACATACCCGCCGAGGACGGTTTCGGCCCGCGCGTCATCGCGGCCTTCTTCCCGATCGACTCGGACGACGAGACGAGGCCGTGGGAGTTGAAGGACAAGGCCACGGTCACCATTGACGTGCGCATCTCCTTCACCGCCAAGGCGCCGCTGGGCCAGACCGCCGCCGCGTACGTGGTGCTGTCCGGCTCCAAGAACCCGAAGGAGGGCGGGAACGACCCCGAGGGTGGCTTCGTGTCGATCAGCGACGGCTACCTGTTCGATGTCGTCGAGGCCGGCAAGCCCGCGCCGAAGCCGGACCCGAACTACAAGCCGAAGCCTCCGACCAAGCCCGTCAAGCCGCCGGTCAAGAAGCCCGGCAAGGAACTGGCCGCCACCGGCTCCGACGACAACAACACCCCCGTGCTGATCGGCGCCGCCGCCGGCACCGCGCTGATCGCGGGCGCGGGCTTCCTGGTGTTCTCGCGTCGCCGCAAGAACGGCTCCGCCGCCTGACGGTGTCGACGGTGACACCCCGATAACCCACCCTGCCTCCGGTCCCCGTCCGGAGGCAGGGTGTTTTCGTACCCGGAATCCACCGCCGACCCGCCGCCGACGCATCGCATCGCGAAAAGGTTGTACGCCTGCGGATTCCAATACGGCCAATTTCCGAACGCCGGCCCGGACAACGAAAAAGCGGCGGGGCGCCAATGCGCCCCGCCGCCGTTTCACAGCGTATTGATTCAGTTACCTGAGGAAGCCGCTTCGCGCTTTGCCTCACGCTTGCTGCGCACCACCTCGATGATGATCGGGAGCAGCGAGATCAGCACGATCACGAAGATTCCCGGCAGCAGGTATTTGTCGATACTGCTGCCGATCGTGTCGCCGAGCTTGTAACCGAGCAGGATGATGCCGTCGGTCCACACCAGGCCACCGATGACGTTCCAGACGAAGAAGGTCCGCGCGGGCATCTCCAGGACGCCGGCGACCGGGTTCAGGAACGTGCGGACGATCGGGATGAACCGGGCCAGGAGCACCGCCTTGGCCGGCCCGAACTTGTCGAAGTACTCCTCGGCCTTGGTCACGTACTCGGCCTTGAACAGCTTCGAGTCCGGTTTGCTGAACATCTTCGTGCCGAACCGGGCCCCCAGGAAATGGCCGAACTGGGCGCCGGCGATCGCGCATACCGGCGCGCCGACCAGCAACCAGGGCAGCGAGATGGACGTGCCGACGATCTCCTCCGCCGACGAGGACGCGGCGACGCCGGCCAGGAACAACATCGAGTCGCCCGGGAAGAAGAACCCGACCAGCAGGCCCGTCTCCGCGAAGATGATCGCGAGGATGCCGATGAGTCCGAACGTCGAGATGAGGGACGTCGCGTCGAGGACGTTGACAGCTTGGAATTCCACCTCTGGAGGGTAGTCCGCGCGACGCGTGCCTCGTCACCCGTCCCCGCCCCGGAGCCCGCATCATTACCAGGTCGGGACCTTGCCGGCGGCGATCGCGACCGGCGCGGGGCCGGATCGGTACGGCTCGCGGACATCGCGGGCATCCGCACGCACACAGAGTCAGGGGCAGCACGTGGGCAACGAACGACTGGTGGTGATCGGCGGCGACGCCGCCGGGATGAGTGCGGCCTCCCAGGCCCGACGTCGGCGCGACGTGGACGACCTGGAGATCGTGGTGGTCGAACGCGGCCGATTCTCCTCGTACTCGGCGTGCGGCATCCCCTATCTGGTGTCCGGTGACGTGGACGGTCCGGACGCGTTGATCGCGCGTACGCCCGAGGAGCACCGCAAGCGCGGGATCGACCTACGGCTCGGGGTCGAGGCCGAGGGGCTCGACCTGGATCGGCGCGAGATCTCCGTTCGCGACCTGGGCAGCGGGAAAACCGACCGGATCGGCTTCGACCAACTCGTCCTGGCCACCGGCGCGGTGCCCGTCCGGCCGGCGCTGCCCGGGTTCGACGCGCCCGGCGTGTACGGCGTACAGACCCTGGACGACGCGCGCGAGCTGACCGAGTGGCTCGCCCCCGAGCATCGCCGGGCGGTGGTGATCGGCGGCGGGTACATCGGCATCGAGATGGCCGAGGCGCTGGTCCGCAAGGGCCTGACGGTGACCGTCGTGGACCGCTCCGCGCAGCCGATGTCCACGCTCGATCCGGACATGGGCGCGCTGGTGCACGAGGCCATGGAGGGCCTGGGCATCGACGTGGTGACCGCAACGGAGGCGTTGGAGGTCGAGCTGACCGACGGTCGGGCGAGCGCCGTGCTGACCGCCGCCGGCCGCTTTCCGGCGGACATCGTGGTGCTCGGCCTCGGGGTGCGCCCGGCCACCGAACTGGCCCGCGCGGCGGGCCTGCCGCTGGGCGAGAGCGGTGGCCTGCGGACCGATCTGCGGATGCGGGTGAGCGCCGACGGCATCTGGGCGGGCGGCGACTGCGTCGAGGTGCTCAACCTGGTCTCCGGCCGCCGGCAACACGTCGCGCTCGGCACCCATGCGAACAAACACGGCCGGGTGATCGGCACCAACATCGGCGGCGACTACGCGACCTTCCCCGGCGTGGTCGGCACCGCCGTGAGCAAGGTCTGCGATCTGGAGATCGGCCGCACCGGCCTGCGCGAGAAGGACGCGGCGGCGGCCGGCTACGAGTTCGTCACCGCGACGATCGAGTCCACCGGCCGGGCCGGCTACTACCCGGGCGCCCGGTCGATGCGGGTCAAGATGATCGCCGAGCGGCTCACCGGGCGACTCCTGGGCGTACAGATCGTCGGCCGGGACGGCGCCGCGAAGCGGATCGACACCGCCGCCGTCGCGCTCACCCACCGGATGACCGTCGAGGACATGACCGCCCTCGACCTCGGCTACGCACCGCCGTTCTCGCCGGTGTGGGACCCGATCCTGGTCGCGGCCCGCAAGGCCGCGCAGCAGGTCGCCGAGAAGCACTGAGCCGGCGCGGTCGGCGTGCCCACCGGCACCCACCGGCACCCACCCGCGCGCACCGGCGCCCACCCGCGCCCGCTCAGCCGCCCGTCGCGGGCCGGAAGCCGGACAGGTCCAGGGACGCCACCACCCGGTCGGCGAGGTCGTCGCCGGCCGGCAGCCCGGTCGTGTGCACGTAGACCCCCTGGTCCACCAGCCACCACAGCCGGATCTGGTAGGACCCGACATCGGCGCAGGTCACCGTCCAGGAGCGGTACTTGGCCGGCTGCCCCGCGACGGTGACCGTCGACTTGGTGGTCAGCTTCATGGTGATCGCGCCGGCCGTCGGAATCGGGACCGACTTGCCGTCGCGCATGCACAACGGCTGGGTCAGCCCACCCTCGTCCTTGTCCACGGTCGTCTCGGTCGGCCAATTGCCGTCCGGGTCCGGTACGGGCTTGACGTTGACCCACGCGCCGTGGCCCAGGCAGTCGCCGGCGAACCGGGCGTCCGCGAGCACACATTCGTGCATGGCGTCCTCCCGCACCACCCGCCAGGACGGCTGGACGTCGAAGTGCACCGCCGCGACGTCGCTCGACTTCGGCTTGGCCGAGGAACTCGGCGAGGTGCTGGGCGGGTTCGAGCTCGGCGGCCGGCTCGGCGGCGGGGTGCTCGACGGTGGCGGGTCCGACTCCGGTGTCTCGGACGGACCGGGGACCGAAGCACTCTCCGGCGGGACCGCGTTCGCCACTCCGAGGGAGGGGCTCACCACCGCGGTGGGCAGCGGCACCGGGACCTGCGACTGCAGCGGTGTGCTCCGGTCGGTCTCGGGTGCCCCGGCCAGCGACACGCCGGCGAACGCCGCCGCGGCCAGGAGCACCGCGGACAGCGGGATCCCCATCGTCGTCCACCGGGAGTGCCCGGTGCGGGTGGTGGCGCCGGGCGGGCCCGACGGGCGCAGGTGGTGTGCGGTGACGCCGTCCGCGCGGGCCCCGAGGGCCGCGCGCAGCAGTTCCTCCATCGGCTCGTTGTGCGCATCTCGTTCGGTCACGACTGTTCGTCCTTCATGATCTTTTCGAGGGCATCGATGGCGCGACTCGCGGTGGACTTCACCGCTCCACGGGACAGTCCGAGGGTCTCGGCGATCTGTGCCTCCGTCATGTCGGACCAGTAACGCAGCACCAGGACTTCGCGCTGGCGCGGGGCCAGCCGCTGGACGGCGGCCAGCACGCGCAGGTGTTCCTCGGAGAGCACGACGGCGTCCTCGGGCGAGGAGGCGTCCGGCTCGTGCGGCGGGACGTACGCCCGCGCGGTACGCCGCCGACGCAGCACCGAGCGGGAGAGGTTGACCACCGAGGTGCGCAGGTAGGCGATCGCGTTGTCGACGTCCTCGAGGTCCTCGCCGAAGCGCGAGTAGAGCGCCGTGAACGCGTCCTGGACCACGTCCTCGGCGGAGCCCAGGTCGTCCACGAGCAGGATGGCCAGGCGCACCATGCCGAGCCGCTGGGCGTGGTAGAGCTGGGTCAACGTCGGTCGGGCGGGCGGTTCCTGGCCGCCCCGCAACATTCGAAAGCGGGGCCGGCGCACGATGCCCGGCACCGCACCCCCGTCCTCCGTCGGCGGCGCGGACGACCTCTGGTCGCCCCCGAATTCCGGCACGCTCAGCAGCGCCACAGCCCTGCCGCCCCCTTCGCTGTCGTGCGACCGCGCCCGCCCCATCGAACCCGGCCCTGTACTTGAGGACGCCCCACCTCCCCGCGGGTTGCGCCCGGGGGCGAAGTTCGCACCGCGAGGGGCCCGACGGCACCGACCGGATCGGCGGGCGCGCATGACGCGGCGGTCGGCTGGGGAGGCTGTGGGCGAGAAACCCGGTTCGGGCGGACGCCCGCGCGCAGTTCGACGATCCCCGTGACGCCCACCTGATGATCCGTCAGATATCGCGCCCGCTCCTGCGTACGAACTCCCCCGAACGAGGAGGCGGGATGCGGTGTCGACCCGGGCGGTCTGCCAGGATGGGCGGCAAGCGGGGATACGGCCATCCGTGTCCGAAACCCTCATATCACCGCCGGCTCGAGCAACAAGGAGCAGACGCATGCCCATCGCAACTCCCGAGGTCTACGCAGAGATGCTCGACCGGGCGAAGGCGGGACGTTTCGCCTACCCGGCGATCAACGTGACCTCCTCGCAGACCCTCAACGCCGCACTGCGCGGCTTCGCCGAGGCGGAGAGCGACGGCATCGTCCAGGTGTCCACGGGCGGTGCCGAGTTCCTGTCCGGCACCACCGTCAAGGACATGGTCGTCGGCTCGGTCGCCTTCGCCGAGTACGCGAAGGTGGTCGCCGAGAAGTACTCGGTGAACATCGCGCTGCACACCGACCACTGCCCCAAGGACAAGCTCGACGGGTTCATGCGACCCCTCGTCGACATCTCCGCCGAGCGGGTGGCCAAGGGGCAGGACCCGCTCTTCCAGTCGCACATGTGGGACGGCTCGGCCGTACCGCTGGCCGAGAACCTGGAGATCGCCCGCGAGCTGATCGCCAAGTGCGCCGCCGCGCGGATCGTGATGGAACTGGAGATCGGCGTGGTCGGCGGCGAGGAGGACGGCGTCGCCAACGAGATCAACGACAAGCTCTACACGACTGCGGCCGATGCCCTTGAGACCGTCGAGGCGATCGGCCTGGGCGAAAAGGGCCGCTACATGCTGGCCGCGACCTTCGGCAACGTGCACGGCGTGTACAAGCCGGGCAACGTCAAGCTGCGGCCGAGCATCCTCAAGGACATCCAGGACGCGGTCGCCGCGAAGTACGGCCGGGAGAAGCCGTTCGACCTGGTCTTCCACGGCGGCTCCGGCTCGCTGCTCGAGGAGATCCGCGAGGCGCTGGACTACGGCGTGGTCAAGATGAACGTCGACACCGACACCCAGTACGCCTTCACCCGCCCGGTCGTCGACCACATGCTGCGCAACTACGACGGCGTGCTCAAGGTCGACGGCGAGGTGGGCAACAAGAAGCTGTACGACCCGCGTTCGTACGGCAAGGCGGCCGAGACCGGGATGGCCGAGCGGGTCGTGGTGGCCTGCCGGGACCTGCGCTCGGCGGGCACCCGGCTGAAGTAGCCCGCGCCGCACCTCGCAAAGCCCGCGGCCCCTCGGTCGCGGGCTTTGCGTCGTACCGGCCGATCGATGGGCAATCATGAGCCCATGACCATCGATCAGAATCTTTTCGGCGGACCCGACCCCACCTACCTGCCCGAGGAATCCGAGCCGCTGGCGCTGCTCGTGGACGGCGTGCCGGCGGCCGAGGTGGCCGCGAAGTTCCCCACCTTCTCGCTCGCCTGGGCCGACCTGGCCGACGCCGCGTTCGCCGAGGGCAACGTGATCGAGTCCTACGCCTACGCCCGGGTCGGCTACCACCGCGGCCTGGACGCGCTGCGCCGGTCCGGCTGGCGCGGGCACGGACCGGTGCCGTGGGAGCACGAGCCGAACCGGGGCTTCCTGCGCTCCCTGCATGCGCTGGCGCGGGCGGCGGGGGCCATCGGTGAGGAAGAGGAGTACTCGCGCTGCACGATCTTCCTGCGGGACAGCAGCGCCACGGCGGCCAACGTCCTGGAGGGCTGACCTACCCGGCCTCCGGGAGAGCCGGCCGCAAACGCCGGCCGGGCTGATTCTTGGGCTCGGCCGGCGTTTTTGCTGCGGCGTTTCGGTAATTGCCTTCTATTTACGGCATTTCGGGCATCGGGCTACGCCGGGACGAACAGGCGCCAGCCCGTCGGACGGACCGTCCAGGTGCGCAGGTGCACCGGGCCGGTCGGCATGCCGTCGGCGGCGTAGGTGAAGTCGCGGCCACAGACCGTGATTTCGTGGGCGCGCAGCTGTATCAGCGGTTCGCGCGTCGGGGCGGTCTGGCCGAAGCGGGTGTTGCCGGGGTGTCCGGTGATCATCACGCTCGCGGTCCCGGAGCCGTTGCACCCATTCGATGCGTTCGACCCGTTCGACGTGATTTCCGTCATGTTCGGGTGCGGCGCCGCCGAGCCGTCGCAGCCCAGATGTACGGACAACACCGGGCGATCCAGGTCCGCCACCACCGTGCCGTCCGCCTCGATCCGCAGCCGGTGTCCCGAGGGCCCGACCGCGGCGCGCAGCGTGTTCGACACGGTCCGCGCGGCCTGCTCGAACAGCCCGCGCCCGCGCCGGCCGGCCGACGTCCCGGCCGGGGTCGCACGCGCCGCGCGGACCCCGTGGCCGATGCGTACCGACCGCAGCGCGAGGCCGCCCAGGTCGTCCGCCATCAGGTCGAAGGAACGTTCGTTCTCGCCCAGTGCCACGCGCGCGGCCTTGGCGGGCTCGGCCGGCAGACCCAACGCCTCGGCCAGTCCGTGGCCGCTCCCGGTGTCCACCGGCACGATCCCCAGCGGGGTCTCGCCCAGCTCGCCCTGCCGGTCCAGTAAGCGCGCCACGGCATGCACGCCGGCATCCCCGCCGATCACCACGACACGCCGACGACCCCGCCGCGCGAGGGCGCGCTGCAGGTCGGCGGTGTCCGTGGGAATGACGATCTTGCTGGGGGCGCAGGCCCGCAGAACATCGAGCGCGACCCGGACGGATTCGCCGTCCGCCGAGCGAGCCGCAGGGTCCGTGATCACGAGCAGCGAGCGCTCGGCCGACACCGGTCGTCCTTCCTCAGGTAACCTCTCCCCGCAAGAGCCCCTTGCCGCGCACCGCGTCAAGGGGCTTGGACCGTCCGGGGCTCCCGTTGTCAAACATGCCCCGCCTGGAAGGGGTGTACGCCTCATGCCCGCACTCGTACTCGTCGGCGCCCAATGGGGAGACGAGGGCAAGGGGAAGGCTACCGACCTGCTCGGCGGATCCGTCGACTACGTGGTCCGGTACCAGGGCGGCAACAATGCCGGCCATACCGTTGTCATCGGCGATCAGAAGTACGCCCTCCACCTGTTGCCCTCCGGCATCCTCACGCCCGAGTGCACGCCCGTCATCGGCAACGGTGTCGTGGTCGACCCGGGGGTGCTGCTGCACGAGATCAGCACCCTGGTCGAACGCGACATCGACACCTCCAAGTTGCTCATCTCGGGCAACGCGCACCTGATCACGCCGTACCACCGCACGCTCGACAAGGTGACGGAACGGTTCCTCGGCAAGCGCAAGATCGGCACCACCGGGCGCGGCATCGGCCCGGCCTACGCCGACAAGATCAACCGGGTCGGGATCCGCGTCCAGGACCTGTTCGACGCGGGCATCCTGACCCAGAAGGTCGAGAGCGCGCTGGCGGACAAGAACCAGATGCTGGTCAAGATGTACAACCGCCGCGAGTTGCGGGTCGAGGAGATCGTCGAGGAATACCTCGGCTACGCCGACCGACTGCGCCCGTATGTGGCCGACACCACACTGGTCCTGAACCAGGCCCTGGACCAGGGCAAGGTGGTCCTGCTCGAAGGCGGCCAGGGCACCCTCCTGGACGTGGACCACGGCACCTATCCGTTCGTCACGTCGTCCAACCCGACGGCGGGCGGCGCGTGCGCCGGGTCCGGCATCGGCCCGACCAAGATCACCGGCGTGATCGGCATCCTCAAGGCGTACACCACCCGCGTGGGGGCCGGTCCCTTCCCGACCGAACTCTTCGACGAGGACGGCGAGGCGCTGCGCCGGATCGGCCACGAGCGCGGCGTGACCACCGGGCGCGACCGGCGCTGCGGCTGGTTCGACGCGGTGATCGCGCGCTACGCGACCCGGGTCAACGGGCTCACCGACTTCTTCCTGACCAAGCTGGACGTGCTCACCGGCTGGGAGCAGATCCCGGTCTGCGTCGCCTACGACATCGACGGCGTGCGGCACGACGAACTGCCGATGTCGCAGACCGACTTCCACCACGCGAAGCCGATCTACGAGAAGCTCCCCGGCTGGACCGAGGACATCACCGGCGCGCGGTCGTTCGAGGATCTGCCGAAGAACGCGCAGCGTTACGTCCGGGCCCTGGAGGACATGTCCGGCGCGCCGATCTCGGCGATCGGCGTCGGCCCCGGCCGCACGCAGACCATCGAGATCAACAGCCTGCTGCGCGGCAAGTAGTCGATCCGCGCGGACCATCGGGCCCGGCCGACACACTGTCGGCCGGGCCCGATGATCGTTGACAACCTGCCTCCTTCGGGCGGGGTTTGTCCGGCCCTAGGGTGGCCGCATGAGCACTCTGGACCAGGCGGCCGGGCAGGCCGTATACGACGCCGACCGCGCCCACGTCTTCCACTCCTGGTCCGCGCAGGGGCTCATCAGCCCGCTGGCGGTCGCGGGCGCCGAAGGTTCCTACTTCTGGGACTACGAGGGCAACCGCTACCTCGACTTCGCCTCCCAGCTGGTCAACACCAACATCGGCCACCAGCACCCCAAGGTGGTCGCGGCGATCAAGGCGCAGGCCGACAAGTTGTGCATGGTCCAGCCGGCGTTCGCCAACGACGCGCGCAGCGAGGCCGCCCGGCTGATCACCGAGCTGGCCCCCGGCGACCTGAACCGGGTCTTCTTCACCAACGGCGGCGCCGAGGCCAACGAGAACGCGATCCGGATGGCGCGCCTGCACACCGGCCGGCACAAGGTGCTCTCCACCTACCGCTCGTACCACGGCGCCACCGCCAACGCGATCGCGCTGACCGGCGACCCGCGCCGCTGGCCGAACGAGACCGGCGTGTCCGGCATCGTGCACTTCTGGGGCCCGTACGCCTACCGCTCCGCCTTCCACGCCGACGGCGAGACGCAGGAGTGCGAGCGCGCGCTCGCGCACCTGGAGAACACCATCGTGTTCGAGGGCGCCCAGACCATCGCGGCGATCGTGCTGGAGACCGTGGTGGGCACCGCGGGCATCCTGGTGCCGCCGGCCGGCTACCTGGCCGGGGTCCGGGCGCTGTGCGACAAGTACGGGATCGTCTTCATCGCCGACGAGGTGATGGCCGGCTTCGGCCGCACCGGCGCGTGGTTCGCGGTGGACAACTGGGACATCACCCCGGACCTGATCACCTTCGCCAAGGGCGTCAACTCCGGCTACGTCCCGCTCGGCGGGGTGATCATCTCGGACCGGATCTTCGAGACCTTCCGCGAGCGCCCCTACCCGGGCGGCCTGACCTACTCCGGGCACCCGCTCGCCTGCGCCGCCGCCGTGGCCACGATCACCGCGATGCGCGACGAGAAGATCGTGGAGCACGCCAAGTCGCTCGGGGAGCACGTGATCGGCCCCGAGCTGCGCGCGCTGGCCGAGCGGCACCCCTCGATCGGCGAGGTCCGCGGCCTGGGCGTGTTCTGGGCGATCGAGTTGGTCAAGAACAAGGACACCCGCGAGCCGCTGGTGGCGTACAACGCCGCGGGGCCGGCCGCGCAGCCGATGAACGAGTTCACCGCTGCCTGCAAGGCCCGGGGACTGTGGCCGTTCGTCAACATGAACCGCACCCACGTGGTCCCGCCGTGCACGAGCACCGAGGCCGAGGTCAAGGAGGGCCTGGCCATCCTGGACGAGGCGCTGAGCGTCGCGGACACGTTCTGCGTGTGACCCTCGCCCGACTCGGCGTCGGAGCAGCCGTACCCCGCACCCCGACCGGTGCGGGGTACGGCTTTTTTCGCGCCCCGAGCCCGGCTTTCCCCGCTTTGCCGGCCCACTCCCGACGTCGCGGGCGAAATCGGATGGGCACGTTGCTCCCCAAATCGGATATCCGTTCATATGATCGACGCGATCGACTTGATCGGACGGGTGCCCGTCGGCGCGACGGCGCCGACGGCCGGCGAGAAGAGACCGCGTGCGTGCGGCACAGGGCAGTGTTTTAGACGGCGTTCGACTTACCGGCTTTGCCGATGTCCCCGGTGGGCAGGCCCCGTTGCGGCGGATCAGCCTGCGCCAGGAGATCGCCGAGGTACTCAGCGACGACCTGGTGACCGGTCGGCTCCCGGCCGGCACGTCGCTCACCGTCAACGAGACCGCGCAGCGCTTCGGGGTGTCGGCAACCCCGGTGCGCGAGGCGCTGATTCAACTGGCCGCGCAGGGCCTGCTGCTCGGCGGCCACCACCGGGGCTTCCAGGTGTGCAGCTTCACCTGGACCGACTTCGCCGAGATCGTCGAGTCGCGCCGACTGCTCGGCGTACCGCTGATCGGCCGGATCGCGCGGACCGCGCCGGAGGAGGCGATGCCGACGCTGTGCGCGCTCGGCGACCGGCTCGACGCGGCGCGATGGAACGGGGACGTCTCCGAGGTCGCCCTGCTCGACCGGCGCTTCTTCGGCGAACTCGGCCGCTGGAGCGGCAATCGCCGATTGTCCGACGTGCTCGCCGTACTGCGCGTGCAGGCCTGGATGTACATCGTCCCCTACCTGCGCGACGCCCCGCCCACCTCGTCCGGCTGGGGCCGCTATCGCGAACTCGCCGACCGGGTCGCGCGGCGCGACGCCGAGGCCGCGATGGCGCTGATGCGCGACTACACCGCGGTGGGCCGCCGGCTCGCCCGCGAACTCGCGGACGCGCGCTGACGGTTGGCCCGACCGGGGCGGTACCGTGGCGCCGGTAACCGCCGCGTGGGATCGAACAAGACCGGGAGCTGCAGCGTGGATTGCGACGTCTGGCTCGTTCCGCTGGTGGACGCGCTGTGTCACAACCCGGAGAATCCGTTCCGCGACGAACTGGCCGCCTACGACGCCGCGCTGGTCGGCCACGGGTTGCCCACCGTGCCGGTGCGGACCTGGCAGCCGGGTACCGCCGAGGTGCGGCTCGCGGGCGCGTTCGACCACGAGTCGCTGCACTATCTGCGCCGCGCCTACCTGCTGCACCGCACGGGGTTCCCGGTCACCCCGGTGGAGCGGCTCGGCGAGGACTACGACCGCCTCCTGGAGACCTTCGAGGCGGCGGCCCAGTTCTCCCACCTGGTCTGGCACTACGACCACGCGGGTGCCTATCTGCCGGTCGACTTCCCGCAACCGCTGATGGACGACCCGCTGCCCGAGGACGGCGGGCCGCTGGGCTCCAGCCTGGGCATGTTGCGCGAGCTGGAGGACCTGGCCCCCTACATCGGCGTGGACCTGCTCGACCCGCCCCGACCCACGCCGACCTACGACGGCGCGCCCTTCGCCCGCGAACGTTTCGTGTGGGCGACGCTCTACGCCGCCGCGCAGGAGAGCGTGACGCTGGGCGCGATGGTGGTCTTCGCCTGAGTTCGGTGCACCTTGCCCACCCACTAGGCTGCCCGTGTGAAGGTCCTCGTGATTGGCAGCGGTGCCCGTGAGCACGCGCTGTGCCGCTCGCTCTCCCTCGACTCCGCGGTTACCGCCGTCCACTGCGCGCCCGGCAACGCCGGCATCGCACAGGTGGCCGAACTGCACCCGGTCGACACCCTCAACGCCGGCGACGTCGCCGACCTGGCGCAGCGCCTCGGCGTCGATCTCGTCGTGGTCGGCCCCGAGGCGCCGCTGGTCGCCGGCGTCGCGGACGCCGTGCGCGCACGCGGCATCGACTGCTTCGGCCCCTCCGGCACCGCCGCGCGCCTGGAAGGCTCCAAGGCGTTCGCCAAGGAGGTGATGGCCGCCGCCGGCGTGCCCACCGCGCGCAGCTACGTGTGCACCACCGTCGAGGAGGCCGACCACGCGCTCGACGCGTTCGGGCCGCCGTACGTGGTCAAGGACGACGGCCTCGCCGCGGGCAAGGGCGTCGTGGTCACCGACGACGTCGAGGTTGCCCGCGCGCACGCCGCGTCCTGCGACCGGGTGGTGATCGAGGAGTTCCTGGACGGCCCCGAGGTCTCGCTGTTCGTGCTGTGCGACGGCAACGACGTACTCGCCCTCCAGCCCGCGCAGGACTTCAAGCGGGTCGGCGACGACGACGCGGGCCCCAACACCGGCGGCATGGGTGCCTACACACCCCTCCCGTGGGCCCCCGAGGGCCTCACCGAAGACCTGGTGCGCACCGTCGCCCAGCCCACCGTGGACGAGATGCGCCGCCGCGGCACCCCGTTCTCCGGCGTGTTGTTCATCGGCCTGGCGCTGACCTCGCGCGGCCCGCGCGTGATCGAGTACAACGTGCGCTTCGGCGACCCGGAGACCCAGGTCGTACTGGCCGGCCTGGCCACCCCACTGGCCGGCGTGCTGCACGCGTCCGCCACCGGGCGCCTGGCCGAGCTGGAGCCGCTGCGCTGGCACGAGGGCGCGGCGGTGACCGTGGTGGTGGCCGCCGAGAACTACCCGGCCACCCCGCGCACCGGCGACCCGATCAAGGGCCTGGCCGAGGTGGCCAAGCTGTCGCACACCTACGCCCTGCACGGCGGCACCCGCCGCGGCGAGGCCGGCGACGTACTGTCCTCCGGCGGCCGGGTGCTCTCGGTCACCGGCACCGGGGCGTCCCTGGCCCAGGCCCGCGACCGCGCGTACCAGGGCGTCGCGCTGATCGGCCTGCCCGGCTCGCACCACCGCACCGACATCGCCGCCAAGGCGATCGACGGCACGATCGAGGTCGCCGGCGGCGTCGCGAAGGGCTGAATCCGGCCGAACCGGGCCCAACCGGGCGGGGTGCGGCCGAGCACCGCGGAATTCGGCCGTTCGCGGGCACCATCGGTCGGCTCAAACCCACACAGCCGTCCGGCCCCGGATCTCACTCGCAGGGATGGTGTTCGGCCCGAAGGGGCTGAACACCAGAACTCGTCGCATTATCGTGCGAGCACCGCGGGTCGTGACCGACGACCCGGACGAGTGATCCCCGGATCCAGGATCGGATGGGGGCGATGCACGTGGGCGAGTCGGCCGAACCACTGGCGCTGGCCGAGGCGCGCGCGCGGGCGCGGGCGGTGCTGTGGGTGCGCAACGGCGCGATCCTGGCCGCGCTCACCGCCGCCGGCCTGCTGTCCTACGGCGCCGCGCACACCTTCGGCACGGGCGCCGCGGGGACGGCGCTCGCGGCGCTCGCGGCGGCCCTGGTGGCGGTGCTCGGCTGGGTCGCGCTCGACCTTGCGCTGGTGCGTCGGACCGGCATCCCGGCGATCGTGCTCGGCCCGGAGCAGGCCCCGGAACTGCACACGATGGTGCGCGAGTTGGCCGGCGAACTGGACGTGCCGGTGCCCGACGGCATCCGGTTGTGCCCGGAATGCGACAGCTGGCTGGAACCCGACCCCCGCCGATCCCGGCGCACCGTCCTGGTGATCGGCGCGCCGTTCCTGTGGTGGTTGCGGGTGGGGGAGTTGCGCGCGCTCCTTGCCCCCGTGATCGCGGGCACCGAGGCGTCGGCGGAGCCCGTGGTGGCCGGCGCCCGGCGCTGGGTACGCCGCCTGGACGCGGTCGCCGACGTGCGGCGCTCGCTCGGCCCGGCCCCGCTGCGCCCGGCCCGGCGGATCTCCCGCGCGTTCGCCCGCCAACTGCTCGGCCTGTGCCAGGGCCACGCGGAACTGATGGAGCGTGAGATCGCGGTCGGCGCGGCGGCGCTGGCCATCCCGCTGGAGCCCGAACTGCGCGCCACCGCACACGAACAGGTGGGCCTGGCCTACGCGGGCTGGGACCGGCTGCTGACCCGGCTGGCCGCCCCCGCGTGGGCGATCGGCCGGCGCCCCGACGCGCTGATGGCGGGCGTGGTGTCGGCGCTGACCGAACTCTCCCGGCGGGACAAGCTCGCCGACGCGTTCGGCGCGCGCCTGGCCGAGCGACCCGCGAGCGACCTGCTGACCGACCCGGTCGCGATGGACGACGAGATCTCCCGGCTCGCGGCGGGCATCTTCGCGGACGGGCCCACGCCCGACCCGGTCTCCTGGGCCGACTATCCCGAGGCGGTCATCGAGCCGGTCTGGCGGGCCCGGGCCGAGGCGTTCGCGGCCCCCGTCGACCACGCGCTCGCGGTGCTGCGCCGCGACCGGGACGAGGACCATCGCAAGGCCGCCGACCACCTGTTCGCGGTGGTCGCCTGCGCCGCGCTCGACACCGAGCGGATGCACCCGGCGGTGGACTGGCTGGACGGCCCGGTCCTGGTCGACGTCACGGGCCACACGGTGGACCTGGCCACCTTGATCACCCGCGCGGTGGACGAGGGCAACGACACCCCCCTCCGCACCTGGCTCGCCCGAATCGGCATCCCCACCCGAGAACCGGTACACCCGGGCGGCTCGGCCGCCTGAAGCCCGGCACATATCCTCCCAAACCCCCGCCCACCCCCTCCCGCACCGCACAACATCCGCCCACCGGACCCCACGCGGTCCGGCGTCCGTGCGTCGGACTCCACGGCGTGCGGCGTGCGTCCGCCGGGCTCCGCGCCGTCCTGAATGCGCCCGTCGGGCTTCGTGCCATCCGATGTGCGCCTGCCGACTTCGCGCAGCCCAACCTCCGCCCGTCGGGTTCCGCGCCGTGCGGCGCCGGTGTGTCCGGTTCCGTGCTCTCCGGGGGTCCGCCCGCCGGACTCCGTGCCGTCCGGCATGCGCTTGTCGGTTCCATGCTGCCCGGCGTCCCCTCGTCGGGTTTGGTGTCGCCCGGCCTCCGATCGTCAGGTCCTGTGTCGCGAGGCGTGTACCCATCGGTTCCGGGTCGTCCGGCATGCGTCCGCCGGGTCCCGCGCCGCCCGGCGTCCGTCCGTCAGATCCGCGCCGTGCACGTTTCGCCGTACCGGGGACACCGCCGAACGGGAACCGCTGCCCGGCCGCTTCCCCGGCACGCAGAGACCGCACCGGGCGCCTCGGCCTGATCCGACGTGGGTTCGAAGACGCGCCCCGGGAGCGCTCGCGCCCGGGCCGCCTGCCCTTCGCGCGTCCCCCATCGTCCGCCCGGGACTCCTCCGCCCTGTCTCGCGCGCCTGCCCGCTGCCCCCGGACTCGCGCGCCCACTGCTCGCCCCCAGCCTCACTTGTCGGCTGCGGCCCGCGCGTCGCCTGGCATCGTGCGTCCGCCCGCTGCCCCGGCCTTGCCCACCCGACGCGATCCACCCGCCCACTGCCGTCCACCCGGGTCTCGTACGTCCACCGTTGTCCGCCCAGCCTCGACCGCACACTGCCCGCCCGGGCCTTGCCTGCCCGGCGCCGCCCGCTCCCGCGTCGCCCGGCCTCGCCCGCCGACTGCCCACCCTGGTCCCCGCCCGCCGGACGCCACTCGCCCGTCAGCCCCCGCCCACGCCCACGCGCACACCGCCCGCACCCCGCCCCCTGCGGCCCTCCGCCCCGGCCCCGGCATCGGACGTGTGTAGCCCGTGAAAGACTCGGCTCTCCCCACCGCGACCCAAGAAAGTGCTGGTTTCCAGTGAGCGGATTCGTCACCAAGCCCGAGCCGGTCGAGGTTCCCGGTCTGACCCACATCCACACCGGCAAGGTGCGCGACCTGTACACCGACGCCGACGGCAACCTCGTCATGGTGGCCAGCGACCGGATCTCGGCCTACGACTGGGTGCTGGAGCCGGGGATCCCGGACAAGGGCCGGATCCTCACCAGCCTGTCGCTGTGGTGGTTCGAACTGCTCGCCGACCTGTATCCCAACCACGTGCTCGCCACCGAGGTCCCCGGCGCCCCCGCCGACTGGGCCGGCCGCGCGCTGGTGTGCCGACGCCTGGACATGGTCCCCGTCGAGTGCGTCGCGCGCGGCTACCTGGCCGGGTCAGGCACGGTCGAGTACCGCGCCGCACGCTCGGTGTGCGGCGTCCCGCTCCCGGAGGGCCTGACCGAGGGCTCCGAGCTGCCCGAGGCAATCTTCACCCCGGCCACCAAGGCCGAGGTCGGCGAGCACGACGAGAACGTGTCCTACGACTACGTCGCCCGGCACCACGGCACCGAACTGGCCGCCACGCTGCGCGAGGCCACGCTGTCCGTCTACACCCGGGCCCGGGACATCGCGCGCGAGCGCGGACTGATCCTGGCCGACACCAAGTTCGAGTTCGGCTTCGACCCGCAGGGCCGCCTGGTGCTGGCCGACGAGGTGCTCACCCCCGACTCGTCCCGCTTCTGGCCCGCCGACCGGTGGGAGCCGGGCCACGCCCAGCCGTCCTTCGACAAGCAGTACGTACGCGACTGGCTGACCTCGCCCGCCTCCGGCTGGGACCGCGCGGCGGACACCCCGCCGCCGGCGATGCCCGCAGAGGTCGTCGCGCGCACACACGAGAAGTACGTCGAGGTCTACGAGCGGCTGACCGGGCGCCGCTGAGCCTGACCCCCACATCCCACCGACGTCGATTTTCGGCCACCCTGGCATCCGCCGGGGCGGCCGAAAATCGGGGGGGCAAAGCAGGAGCACACAACAAGAAGGCCGGATCACCTGAGTGATCCGGCCTTCTCACATCTGGAGCGGACGACGAGATTCGAACTCGCGACCCTCACCTTGGCAAGGTGATGCTCTACCAACTGAGCCACGTCCGCACGACTCGGAGCATTGCCCCGCGTTGTGTCCCCAACCCTACCCGATCCGCGGAGGTGGTTGCCACCAACCTCGGTTCGAGGGGTCGAGCAGAGCAGGCGACAGGAATTGAACACTGCGTCTCCCCCTTGGAAAGGGGGCGCTCTACCACTGAGCTACGCCTGCGTGTGTTCCCCGGTTTCCCGGGTGCAAGAGAACTCTATCGGACCGTCGGAGGTGCCTCGGCACGCTGCGCAGTCGGATCGCTACGGATGTCCGGATTTGCTCGGGAAAGTTCTTCCGAGCCGACCCGGGAGCGCCCGGGAACGGCCCGGCCCCCGTCCCCGCCGATAGGCGGAGCGCGGGGGCCGGATGTCCCGCCGGGCGCCGGGTGGCCGGGCGCGGGGGACGAGGCGCCGTCAGTTGGCGGTGTTGGCGGCCTCGAATTCCGCGTACACGCGGGCCGGGATGCGCCCGCGGGCGGGCACGTCCATGCCGCGTGCGCGGGCCCAGGCCCGCACCGCCGCGGGGTCGGAGGTGACGGTGGTCTGCCGGAACGGCTTTCCGGTCCGCGCGGTCCGCCGCGCGACCGCGAGATAAGGGGCCAGGGCATCCCGCATCTGCTGAACGTGCTCTTCCGAAAGGTCGATTTCATACGACTTGCCGTCGAGGCCGAAACGGATGGTTTCCGTGGCCTCGCTTCCGTCGATGTCGTCGTGCAGGCTGACGACTACACGCTGGGCCATGGCGGTGTCCTCTCGGGTGATAGCACCGAGGCGAAAAACAAAACTACATTGCCGAGTCTAAGCGCTAAACGTGAACCGTCGCGGTGTGGTCCGCTGTTCTTCGGTTCGGTAAGCGCTAATTTACCGGTCGGCGATTCGTTTTCACGATACGCGAGATATTCCTCTCGCCGCGCCCGGACGGGCGTGTCCGCAGGTCGGACACGGACTGATCCACAGCCTGTGGACAAGCTTGCCCCCGCCGGGCCGCTCGGCCGGCCTGAGTGGGGCGCATTGCCCGTTTGACGGTGATTTATTGACATCGCGACCTGGTGAACCCCCCTGTGGACAACTCCGAAGCTGTGGATAACTCGGCGCCGGGACGGCCGCCCGGAGGCGGCCGGTACCCTGATACCGCCGATCCATCGGGTGCCGGCGTCGACCGACCCGATCCAGCAGCAGGGTCCGAACCCCGTATCCCGAGATACGGCCCCGGCCCGAACCATCACAGTGGGAGTGCCTGTGGCACGCGTCGTCGTCGACGTCATGCTCAAGCCGGAAATCCTCGATCCCCAGGGGCAGGCCGTGCAGCGCGCGCTGCCGCGTCTGGGATTCGACGGAATCACCGACGTCCGCCAAGGCAAGCGTTTCGAACTGGAGCTGGAGGGACCGGTCGACGAGGCCGCGCTCGCCCGCATCCGCGAAGCCGCCGAGTCCTTCCTCGCCAACACCGTGATCGAGGACTTCACGGTCCGCGTCGAGGCGGAGGAGGGGAAGTGACGATCCGCGTCGGCGTCGTCACCTTCCCCGGCTCGCTCGACGACCGCGACGCCGCGCGCGCCGTGCGGATCGCCGGCGCCGAGTCGGTCGCCCTGTGGCACAAGGACAAGAACCTCCAGCAGGTCGACGCGGTCGTCCTGCCCGGCGGATTCTCCTACGGCGACTACCTGCGTTGCGGCGCCATCTCGCGCTTCTCGCCGGTCATGGAATCGGTGATCGAGCAGGCGCGGGCCGGCCTTCCGGTATTGGGCATCTGCAACGGTTTCCAAATTCTTTGCGAATCCCACCTGCTGCCGGGCGCGCTCACCCGCAACGACCACCTCCACTTCATCTGCCGCGACCAAAAGTTGCGGATCGAGAACGTGTCCAGCGCGTGGACGTCGGACTTCGCGCGGAACCAGGAGATCACCGTTCCGCTGAAGAACGGTGAAGGCGGTTTCGTCGCCGACGAGCGCACCCTGGACGAGTTGGAGGCCGAGGGCCGGGTGATCGCCCGCTACCTCGACGTCAACCCGAACGGATCGCGCCGCGACATCGCCGGCATCAGCAACGCGGCCGGCAACGTGGTCGGCCTGATGCCGCACCCCGAGCACGCGGTCGAGCCGCTGACCGGTCCCACGACCGAGGGCCTGCCCTTCTTCACCTCGATCCTGAAGCGCCTGGTGAACGCCTGATGAGCCTGGACACCGTCAAGAACGCGCTCGAGCACCCCGACGTCGAGCAGCCCTTCGCCGAACTCGGCCTCAAGCCGGACGAGTACGCCCGGATCCGGGAGATCCTCGGTCGCCGGCCCACCTCGTCCGAGCTGGCCATGTACTCGGTCATGTGGTCCGAGCACTGCTCGTACAAGTCGAGCAAGGTGCACCTGCGCCAGTTCGGCGACAAGATGCCCGAGAACGACGCGATGCTGGTCGGCATCGGCGAGAACGCCGGCGTCGTGGACGTCGGCCAGGGCTACGCGGTCACCTTCAAGGTCGAATCGCACAACCACCCCTCCTACGTGGAGCCCTACCAGGGCGCCGCGACCGGGATCGGCGGCATCGTGCGCGACATCCTGGCGATGGGCGCCCGCCCGGTCGCGGTGATGGACCCGCTGCGCTTCGGCGCCGCCGAACACCCCGACACCCGGCGCGTGTTGCCCGGCGTGGTCGCGGGCATCGGCGGCTACGGCAACTGCCTGGGCCTGCCCAACATCGGCGGCGAGATCGTCTTCGACCCCTGCTACCAGGGCAACCCGCTGGTCAACGCGCTGTGCGTGGGCGTGATGAAGCACGAGGACATCCACCTCGCGCAGGCGTCCGGCGCGGGCAACCTGGTGATCCTCTACGGCGCCCGCACCGGCGGCGACGGGATCGGCGGTGTCTCCGTGTTGGCTTCGGAGACCTTCACCGAAAATGATGGCGGGGGCTCCGGCCCGGCCAAGCGCCCCGCCGTCCAGGTCGGCGACCCGTTCCAGGAGAAGCTGCTGATCGAGTGCACCCTGGAACTGTTCCGCGAGCATCTGGTCGCGGGCATCCAGGACCTCGGCGGCGCGGGCCTGTCCTGCGCCACCTCCGAGCTGGCCTCGGCCGGCTCCGGCGGCATGCGGGTCGAGCTGGACACCGTGCCGCTGCGCGACCACACGCTCTCGCCCGAAGAAATCCTGATGAGCGAGTCGCAGGAGCGCATGTGCGCCGTCGTGGAGCCGGCCCACGTGGCCCGCTTCATGGAGATCTGCGACAAGTGGGACGTGATCGCCACCGTCGTCGGCGAGGTCACCGAGGGCGACCGGCTCGAGATCTTCTGGCACGGCGAGCAGATCGTCGACGTGCCGCCGCGCACGGTCGCCCACGAGGGCCCCGTCTACGAGCGCCCCTACGCCCGCCCGCAGTGGCAGGACGCGCTCCAGGCGGACGCCGCCGAGCGACTGCCGCGCCCGGGCAGCGCCGAGGAGCTCCGGGCCACCCTGCTGAAGGTGGTCGCGTCGCCGAACCTGGCGGACAAGTCGTGGGTCACCGCCCAGTACGACCGCTACGTGCTCGGGAACACCGTGCTGGCCCAGCCGGAGGACTCCGGCATGGTCCGCATCGACGAGGAGACCGGCCTGGGCGTGGCGCTGGCCACCGACGGCAACGGCCGCTTCTGCAAGCTGGACCCGTACCTCGGCGCACAGCTCGCGCTGGCCGAGGCCTACCGCAACGTGGCCACCACCGGCGCCAAGCCGCTGGCGGTCACCGACTGCCTGAACTTCGGCTCGCCCGAGGACCCGGCGGTGATGTGGCAGTTCGCCGAGACCACGCGCGGTCTCGCCGACGCCTGCCAGATCCTGGGCACCCCGGTGACCGGCGGCAATGTGTCCTTCTACAACCAGACCGGCGAGACGGCGATCCACCCGACCCCGGTGGTCGGCGTGCTCGGTGTGATCGACGACGTCGAGCGGCGCACGCCGATCGGCTTCGCCGAGGAGGGGCAGATCATCCTGCTCCTGGGCGACACACACGAGGAACTGTCCGGCTCGGCGTGGGCGCAGGTGGCCCACGACCACCTCGGCGGGCTGCCGCCGAGGGTCGACCTGGCGCGCGAGCGGCTGCTCGCCGAGGTCCTGATCGCGGGCTCGCGCGACGGCATGATCGACGCCGCGCACGACCTCGCCGACGGCGGCCTGGCGCAGGCCCTGGTCGAGGCCTGCCTGACGGGCGGCAACGGGGCGCGCGTGGTGCTGGCCGAGGACCTCGACCCGACGGTGGCGCTGTTCAGCGAGTCGGCGGGCCGGGCGATCGTCGCGGTGCCGCGCAGCGAGGAACTGCGCTTCAGCGACATGTGCAAGGTGCGCGGTCTGCCGTGCGCCCGGATCGGGGTGGTCGACGGCGACACGCTCGACCTCCAGGGCCACTTCACCGTGCCCCTGACCGAACTGCGCACGGCCCACGAGGAGACCCTCCAGGCCCTGTTCGGCTGACCCGACCCACGGGGGTGCCCGCGCCGCGGGCACCCCCGTGCGGGTCAACTCCCCAGCCGATACGGGCGGAACGTGCCGTGCCCGGACCAATACGGGTAGGGCACCGTGCCGTAGTGCGCGCCCTTCGAGGCACTCTCCTCGTACGCGTGGTAGCTCGTATGCGCCGCGTCGGCCCACCCCGCGAAGATCAGCGTGTGCCCGGCCGCGCCCGGCGCGGTGTTGAGCAGAATGTCGCCCGGGCGCAGTTCGTCCCGGTCGATCGGATGCGACACCTCCGGCAGGGTCACCGTGGTCAGCCCCGGCGGCGGCAGCCCCCAGGCCATCGAGACCAGCCCCGAGCAGTCCGTGCGGTAGCCGTCGTGCAGCCCGCCCATGCTGTAGCCCAATCCCAGGTCGGCCCACCCCTTCGCCCGAGCCACGATCTCCTCCTCGCTCGGCTCGGGTGCCGCGACCCGCACGATCCCCGCTCCGCGCCCGATCGGCCGAACCCCGAGCGGCCCGTCGTACCCCTCGGGCGGCTCGAACGGCGCCTCGGCGACCGGCGGTGGGAGTGCGCCGCCCACCGGGAGCAGTGCGAGCAGCCGGGTAGCCGCCGTCGTGTCCACCTCCGCGTACGCCCGCGCGCTCTCGGCCAGCCGATCCGCCAGATCCACCCCGCTGCGCTCGGCCCGATCCAACGTCTCCACCGCCTCGCGCAGCCGCGCCCGCACCACCTCGAAGGTCTCCGGCGCCAACGGCCGACTCGCCGCCACGTCGACCCCCGCGACCCGCTCCCGCACCGCCCACACCTCCCCGGCCACGGCCCGCACCCGCCCCGCGACCCCCACCAACCCCTCCGGCGCCACCCCGAATCCACCGCTCACCGCGCCGCCCATCGTTCCTCCAGCCACGCCGCGCTGCCCCCGGCCGGAAGGTGTTCCGCCTCGCCCGGCCCGGCGCCCTCGCGGGCGGCCCGTTCGTTGGCCGCGATCCGGGACAGCGCGGCGCGCATCGCCGCCGCGTGCGCACGCAGTGCCTCGACCACCGCGAGCACCGCAGGCTCGGTCGCCGCGCACTCGCGACGCCAGGTCTGCGCCCGCGTCGCGAAGGCGTCCGCCGCGTCGCCGTGCCAGTCGATCGCCACCGACCCGGGCCGGATCCGCTGCGTCGCCCCCGCCAACTCGGCCGCGATCGTGTCGACCCGGTCGGGATCCCCGTAATTGCTCATGGCTCCAGCGTGGCGACCCGGCGGCGGGCGCGGGCCGACGCTGTGCAGAAACGAATCGGCTACCTACGACCCCGCGCGTCGCCCCCTAACCTGCATCCATGACGAGCCGCCCCGCCGCCCCCCGCCCCCGCAAGGTCGATCCGGTCAAGGTGCGCGCCGCGCTGATCGCCGAATGGCGCGTGCTGGTGGCCGTGACCGACCGGCTGACCCCCGCCCGACTCGCCGCGCCGTCCGACCTGACCGGCTGGTCCACCGCCAACCTGGTAGGCCACCTGGCCGCGAGCGTCCAGGCCGTGCCGCGCTGGCTCGCCGAGCCGATTCCGACCGGCCCCACGATCACCGTCGAACAGTGGGCGAACGGCACCTCCGCGCACGCCGAGGTGATCTCGGCCATCGCCGACGACATGGCCGAGGCCGGCCACACCCCCGCCGACTACGTCGACGCCGCGATCGCCGCCCTCGACGGTGTCCCCGACACCCGGATCACCATCACCCGGATCGGCCCGATGCGGCTTACCGACATGCTCGTCACCCGCCTCGTCGAGGCTGTCGTACACGGCGACGACCTCGAGCGCGCGCTCGGCGAGCCGTTCCCGCACGACCGGCACGCGCTCGGCGTGGTGGTTCGCGCGCTGGCCGACGCGCTCGCCGTCCGCACCCCCGGACACTCGGTCGAGGTGCGCGTCCCGCCGTTCGCCGTAGTGCAGTGCGTCACAGGTCCCCGGCACACTCGGGGCGTTCCGCCCAACGTGGTCGAGACCGACCCCAGGACCTGGATCCGCCTCGCCACCGGCCGTCTGACCTGGGCGGACGCGGTCGAGGAGGGTCGGGTGCTGGCCAGTGGCGAACGCAGCGACTTGTCCGCATACCTGCCACTGATGGGGTGATCCGCGACCGATCCGGCCCTGTCGTAGACTCGATCCCGTGCCACGTGGCGATGGACGACTCAACCACGATCTCTTCCCCGGCGAAAAAGGCCCGCAGGACGCCTGCGGCGTCTTCGGCGTCTGGGCCCCCGGCGAAGAGGTCGCAAAACTCACCTATTTCGGTCTCTACGCATTGCAGCACCGCGGGACGGAATCCGCCGGCATAGCTGTGAGCAACGGATCCCAGATCCTGGTCTTCAAGGACATGGGCCTGGTCTCCCAGGTCTTCGACGAAACCACTCTGGGCTCCCTTCGCGGGCACATGGCCGTCGGCCATGCCCGCTACTCGACCACCGGTTCGTCGGTCTGGGAGAACGCCCAGCCGACCTTCCGGGCCACCGCGACCGGCAGCATCGCGCTCGGCCACAACGGAAACCTCACCAACACGGGTGAGCTGTCCCGTCTGGTCGCCGAGCAGGGCCCCGATCGCAGCGAACTCAACTACCCCTACCAGGGCCGGATCGAGGCCAGCAGCGACACCGACCTGCTGACCTCGCTCCTTGCCGGCAGCCCGGACCTGTCCCTGGAACAGACCGCGATGCAGGTGCTCCCCGAGGTCAAGGGCGCCTTCTCGTTGGTCTTCATGGACGAGACCACGCTCTACGCCGCGCGCGATCCCCAGGGCATCCGGCCCCTCGTGCTCGGCCGGCTCGAGCGTGGCTGGGTGGTCGCCAGCGAGACCGCCGCCCTCGACATCGTCGGCGCCTCGTTCATTCGCGAGATCGAACCGGGCGAGCTGATCGCGGTCGACGAGCACGGCCTGCGCACCCGGCGCTTCGCCGAGGCCAAGCCCAAGGGCTGCGTCTTCGAATACGTCTACCTGGCCCGCCCGGACACCACGATCGCAGGCCGCGGCGTCTACGCGTCCCGGGTCGAGATGGGTCGCCGGCTGGCCCAGGAGTTCCCGGTCGACGCCGATCTGGTGATGCCGACCCCCGAGTCCGGCACCCCCGCCGCGATCGGCTACGCCGAACAGTCCGGCATTCCGTACGGAAACGGCCTGGTCAAGAACTCCTACGTGGGCCGGACCTTCATCCAGCCCAGCCAGACCATCCGCCAACTGGGCATCCGGCTCAAGCTCAACCCGCTGCGCGAGGTCATCCAGGGCAAGCGCCTGGTCGTGGTCGACGACTCGATCGTGCGCGGCAACACCCAGCGCGCGCTGGTGCGGATGTTGCGCGAGGCCGGCGCGGCCGAGGTGCACGTGCGGATCTCCTCGCCGCCGGTGAAGTGGCCGTGCTTCTTCGGCATCGACTTCGCCACCCGGGCCGAGCTGATCGCCAACGGTCTCTCGGTGGACGAGATCGCCAAGTCGCTCGGCGCCGATTCGCTCGCCTACATCTCCATCGACGCGATGGTCGAGGCGACCACCATTCCCAAGGACCGGCTGTGCCGGGCCTGCTTCGACGGCGAATACCCGATCGAACTGCCGGACCCCGAGCGGCTGGGCAAGCACCTGCTCGAAGGCATCGAGCAGACCGTCCGTACCGACGTGGACGGCGTGCAGGCCCTCCTCGCCGGCGGCGGTGCCGAGGACGCGCTCCGCCGTCCCTGATCAGCCGAGCCCCCGAGTTCCTCTCTTCGGATCGCCGCGTCGTGCCCCCCGCTCCGGGGGCCGCGACGGGGCGCCCCGAGAAGATCCACCGACCCGACCCGAAAGGGCCGCCGCCGTGAGCGACCAGTCCACCCCCACCCCCCGCACCGCGACCTATGCCGCCGCCGGCGTCGACATCGAGGCCGGTGACCGCGCCGTCGAGCTGATGAAGCAATGGGTCGGCAAGGCCACCAGGCCCGAGGTCGTCGGCGGCCTGGGCGGCTTCGCCGGCCTGTTCGACGTGTCCGCGTTCAAGCGGTACGAGCGCCCGCTGCTGGCCACCGCGACCGACGGGGTGGGCACCAAGGTGGCCATCGCGCAGGCGATGGACAAGCACGACACGATCGGCCACGACCTGGTCGGCATGGTCGTCGACGACCTGGTGGTGTGCGGCGCCGAACCGCTGTTCATGACCGACTACATCGCCACCGGCAAGGTCGTCCCGGAGCGGATCGCGGCGATCGTCAAGGGCATCGCCGAGGGCTGCGTACTGGCCGGCTGCGCGCTGGTCGGCGGCGAGACCGCCGAGCACCCGGGCCTGCTCGACCCGAACGAGTACGACGTCGCGGGCGCCGGCACCGGCGTTGTGGAGGCCGCCGGCCTGCTCGGCGCGGAGCGGGTGCGCGAGGGCGACGCGGTGCTCGCGATGGCCGCGTCCGGCCTGCACTCCAACGGCTACTCGCTGGCCCGGCACGTGTTCTTCACCCTCGCCGGCTGGCGGCTCGACCGGGACGTGCCGGAACTGGGCCGCACGCTCGGCGAGGAACTGCTCGAGCCGACCCGGATCTACTCGCTGGACTGCCTCGACCTGGCCCGGCGCACCGACGTGCACGCCTACTCGCACGTCACCGGCGGCGGCCTGGAGGCCAACCTGGCCCGGGTGCTGCCCGCCCACCTGGACGCCCGCCTGGACCGCTCGACCTGGACCCCCGCCCCGATCTTCGGCCTGGTCGCCTCGCTCGGCGACGTGACCCGCGCCGAGGTGGAGAAGACCCTGAACATGGGCGTGGGCATGGTCGCGGTGGTCGCCGCCGACGCGGCCGACGCGGCGCTCGCGGTGCTCGCCGAGCGCGGAGTGCCCGCCTGGCGGCTCGGCGAGATCGTGGCCGGCTCCGGCCGGGCCGTACTGAGCGGCGATCACCGGGCATGACAAAAGCACCCGCGGCGGTGGCCGTCGTCCCGGTTCGGGACGGCGGCACCCCCGTGGGCGCGTTCGCGCACACGCCAAACGGCCCGGGGTCGAGTAGTCGTCCTACTCGGTCCCGGACCGGGCGGTGTCACCACACACGGGCACCCCGGCTGAAGAGGGTGTTTCGTCCCGTGCCCGATGACGAGGGGTGCGGGGTCAACGATGGCGCGATCGGCCGTCGTCTTCCTCGTCCTCGTCATCGTTGTAGCGAGCCGAATACCCCGCGTAGGGGTCGTCGAACTCGTCTTCACTCGTGTCGTCGTCAACCTCGGGCTTGCCGATCGGCAAGTCGGTTGGCGACGACGCGCCCAGCTCTTCAGCCAGACGGCTCAGATCCGTACCGCCGCTGTTGTACTTCAGCTGGCGGGCGACCTTTGTCTGCTTGGCCTTGGCCCGGCCGCGCCCCATGGCTCGACCCCCTCAACGACGGGGCTCACGGCCCCGGGTCTTGACACGCGTTCATAGTCAGGGACGGTTCGATGACACTTGAGAACCGGCCCGTAGGGGATTAACGGTACCTGCTTCCGCCGCCGGACGGTACGTCGCATGGGTGACAGCGGGGCTCGGACCCCGACCGGGCTGTGCCGTTCCGGCTGGTCAGGGGCCTGATCTGGGGTCCTTTGCCGGGTCTGACGATACCGTGTCGGTCAGCTTTGGAGGTAGATGTCACGCAGGCGGCTCACATCCGCCATCCGCCGCTCGGCCAATCTGTCCGCCGCGACGGCGGGCGGCACGGCCTCCTCGTCGGCCAGCGCGAAGATCCGCGCGGTGGTCGCCCGGATCCCCGTCGCCTTGCGCTTGGCCCGCTCGAAGTCGAAGCCGTGCCGCTCGTCGGCGACCTGGATCACCCCGCCGGAGTTGACCAGGTAGTCGGGCGCGTAGAGCACGCCGCGTTCGGCCAGCGCCTTCTCGATCCCCGGGTGGGCCAGCTGGTTGTTGGCCGCGCCGCAGACCACGGCGGCGGTCAGCACCGGCACGGTGTCGTCGTTGAGCGCCCCGCCGAGTGCGCACGGGGCGTAGACGTCCAGGTCCGGGAGCCGGATCAGGGTGTCGGTGTCGGCCACCGCGTCCACCTCGGGGTGCTCCTGCCGCAGCCTGGCTATCGCGCGCTCGTCGACGTCGGTGACCACCACCGAGGCGCCGTCCGCGACCAGATGCCCGACCAGGTGCCGGCCGACCTTGCCGACGCCCGCGACGCCCACCCGGCGCCCCCGCAGCGTCGGGGTGCCCCAGCGGTGCTCGGCGGAGGCGAGCATGCCCTGGAAGACCCCGTAGGCGGTGAGCACCGACGAGTCGCCCGCGCCGCCGTCGGCGGGCGAGCGCCCGGTGACGTAGGCGCACTCCTTGGCGACCACGTCCATGTCGTCGACGTAGGTGCCCACGTCGCAGGCGGTGATGTAGCGACCGCCGAGCGACTGGACGAAGCGGCCGAAGGCGCGCAGCAGCACCTCGGTCTTGTCCCGGTTCGGGTCGCCGATGATCACGGCCTTGCCGCCGCCGTGGTCGAGCCCGGCGAGGGCGTTCTTGTAGGCCATCCCGCGCGAGAGGTTGAGCACGTCCGCGAGGGCCGCCTCCTCGCTCTCGTAGGGGTGGAACCGGGTGCCGCCGAGGGAGGGTCCGAGGGCGGTGGAGTAGATCGCGATGATCGCGCGCAGTCCGCTCGCGCGGTCCTGGCAGAAGACGACCTGTTCGTGGCCGGTCGACCTGCCGAACACCAGGCCCGACGTGGTGCCGCCGGGGCCGTCCATGCTGTCCGTCACTGTGGTGACTCCATGGGTGCGTGGTGACGTGTCGCCGCGCGGAACTGCGCGGCGGTTCAAGCCTAGAACCCGTGCGGATCACCGGGTTGGACCTTCTCCACGTCCAGGCTTCGCGGACGTGCCAAGATTCGTTCGTGCGGACTTCGGTGGTTGCCCCCTACGCGGCGTACCTGCGGGTGTACGAGCCGCTTGCCGCGTTTCCCGAACCCGAACGCGCCCGCTGGGCCGCCTACGTCGCCACACGGCCGACAGGCACCCCCGCGGCGCCCGAGCCGCCCTCGCCCGCCGGGCTGACCGCGCAGGAGCACCGGAGCGGCCTGGAGAACCTCCTGGCCACCCCTCCGGTGATCGCCCCGCCGCACGAGAGCGAGGACGCCTATGTGCACGTCCTGGACGGCATCCCGGTGATCTGCCCGCGGCAGACCCGGCTGCGCTGCTGGACGGCGCTGGCCGAGCTGCGCCGGGAGTATCCGGCGACGGTGCTCGACGTGTTCTGGCCGCGGATGGTCATCGATCAGACACACGTCGAGCACGAGCGGTGGAAGTCCGCGCATCCGGACGTGCATCCGCACATCCACAGCAGCACGTGGCACGTCCCGGTGCGCTGGTTCGTACTGTTCGCCCCCGACGAGCGGGTGCTGGTGCCGGCGGCCGAGGGCGCCGCGGCCGGACCCGGCGAGCTCTACTACCGCACGCCGATGGTGCAGGCGCGGCGACGGGTGGCCCGGGCGCTGAAGGTGCTGCGGGACACGGTCGAGGACGGCGCGCTGATCACCGGCCTGGAGAGCGTGGGCCGGTGGCTGGAGGAGTTCCATCCGCGCGCGCTGGTCGAACTCGACTACGGGGGTCTGGTGCGGCTGCTCGGGGCGGACGATCCGGCCGCGGAAAACTCCGTCGCGGACGTCGCGGAGGGCCTCGCCGCGCTGGGGTCCGGTGACGGAGCGCGAGCATCGGCGGCCTACCGCAGGATTACGGAGCGTTGGCAATCGGTACGCGCGCTGGAGCACGCGAGCTGAGCAAGCGTCCGCATTTCATGAAGTTTCGGCGTGACCGTCGTCACTCTTTCGTGTTCAGTCGCCCCACGATCTGAAAGCCTCTCAACCTGCTGGTTCGAGTTGTGGGACTCCCAGCCCTCCAGGTTGACGGAGATCGACTCACAACACGGTGCATACGCCAGCGAATGGTTCGTATATGATGAAAAGGACAAACCAGATGTAGTCGGTCTGGCCGGGTCGGGTCATCGGGGATACTTCGTTGCTGGTGGGGCGGGGTGGGCACGAGGGGTCGATCGGGTCCGAGTGACTCATCGTCACAGTCGGGTGACTGTCCGCTATGCCTGGTCCTTCGGGATCGCGTGGCTTGAACCCTGGGATGCCAATTCCGGCGGTTTGACCAACCGGGTGCGGCGGATGGTGTACTTGTACTGTGAAGGACAAGCCGTTCGTCCTATAACCGACTTGGCCCTCGTGAACTATTTAGGACATCGTGGGTCAAGGTGCAGAATTTGAAGAAAGAACCGTGTTGGTTCGGTTCTCCCGAGGAGGCCGCTCATGACCGCTCGTACGCCTGATGCCGAGCCGCTGCTGACGCCGGCCGAGGTTGCCAGCATGTTCCGCGTCGACCCCAAGACGGTGACGCGCTGGGCCAAGGCCGGCAAGCTCACGTCGATCCGCACGCTCGGCGGACACCGTCGCTACCGCGAGGTGGAGGTCCGCGCCCTGCTCGCGGGCATTCCGCAGCAGCGCAGCGAAGCCTGAGGGCTGCGTCGAAAAGCTTTTCCCCTGAGTGCTGCACCGGATCCCGCCGGGTCCGGTGCAGCACTCTTTTGTGCGTTCGGGCCGGGCCGGCGCGGGTTCGGCGGCCCACGTGCGCGGCTTCGGCCACGTCGCGGGGTTTCGAGCACGTCGGGCTCGGGTGCCGACGGCGGGCGGCCGTCTCGCTCGGCCCGCTTCGTCGCCTCATCGCCGGGGATTCACGACGGTCTACAGTAAAATATCACATAGAATGAGCGGTTGATTTCCGGCCGCCGATGAAAACCATTTCCAATCGAAACAGTGACCTTGGTCACATGGACGTCATCGTCGGGCCTCGGGCCCACTCGCGCCGATGGTTCGAACCACTGCGCGGCGAGGGTGATTCGGGTCGCCACAATCCGGCCGCGCCGGCCCGTGTGGGCGGCAGCCCCGCGCCCGGAGGTCGGCCGGGGTGTCGGCCGGTGCGCCCGGTGGCCCGGACGCCGTCGGAGCGGGCTGTGGTGGGCGGTGATCGCGGTGACCGGCCGACCGGTCCGGGGCGGGCCGCGCGGGCGGGCCGGGGTGGAGTCGACGGCGGCGGTCGAGGCGGATTCGAACGGACCCGGATCGAAATCGCCGGCCGAACACGCTGAGTGAGTATTCACGGATTCCGGCCACGATCCGGACCTCGCCGAATCGCCGGCCTTCGTGACTGTGTGCGAGCGGGGTGGCCGGTGGCCCGCACCGGTGCGGTGGGTTCGGCGCCGGTCCGCTCATCACTGTGGAGTAGGGGCACAGCGCTCCGCGTGCAGGCTCGGATACTCGGTGTTACCACTTGAGGGAGAGCGCGTGACCACTGTGACGCGCGGAGACCTCAGTGAAGAGGGACGCCATGACACAGAACCAAGATCTTGCGCTGTCGGTCGACTTCAGCAAGGGGTTCACGGACGCGTGGTCGTCCTTCGCGACATTCGTGCCGAAGCTGATCGCGTTCCTCGTGATCCTGGCGATCGGCTGGTTCGTCGCGAAGGTGATCGCGCGCATCGTCGACCGGGTGCTGCGCAAGGTCGGCTTCGAGAAGGTGGCCGAGCGCGGTGGGGTCGCCAGGACCCTCGAAGGATCCAAGTACGACGCGACCGGCATCGTCGCCAAGGTCATCTACTACGCGATCCTGTTGATGGCGCTGCAACTGGGCTTCGGGGTGTTCGGACCCAACCCGATCAGCGACATGATCCGGGCCATCGTGCTGTGGCTGCCGCGCGGCATCGTGGCGCTGGTGATCGTGGTGATCGCGATGGCCATCGCGGGCGCGGTGCGCGACATCGTCCGCTCGGCCCTCGGCGCGGTTTCCTACGGGAAGACCCTCGGCACCATCGCATGGGCCTTCATCGTGGCGCTCGGCGTGATCGCCGCGCTCGGTCAGGCCGGCATCGCCGGCGCGATCACCGGCCCGGTGCTCACCGCCGCGCTCGCCACCATCGCCGGCATCCTGATCGTCGGCGTCGGCGGCGGCCTGGTGCAGCCGATGCGGCAGCGCTGGGACCGCTGGCTCGATGTCGCCGAGCGCGAGAGCACCAACGCGCGGGCCAGCGTCAATGCCTACCAGCAGGGCCGCGCCGACGCGATCGCCGGACAGCCCGCGCAGACCCGGGAGGAGCGCCGGTAGTCGGCGCTCAGCCGAGCAGGTCGTGTTCGCGGACCAGCCAGCACACGGCGGTCAGGCGCAGCGCGGCGAAGTCGTAGCCGACTGGCTCCCGCCAGTCGGCTTCGGCCAGTACATCGGTGAATCCGAGCACGTAGTCGGCCAGGTCCTCGCGGCGCAGCTGACGCGGGATCAGGCCCGTGCCGTCGGCGGCCAGCGAGGTGCGCACCGCCGCCGCGTGCTGGTCCACGGCGGCCACGAGCCCCGGTTCGAAGGCGAACTCCGCGAGCCGGGGCAGGTACACGTCCACGACGCCCGCGAGTGGGCAGCCGGGGGGACCGGCGTCGAACAGTTGGCTCATGGGTCCACTTTAAACATACTTTTCGCCATCAATTTGCGGTGAATCGGACTCTGTGGCGAATCAGACTCCGTTCGCGCCGAGCAGCCTGCCCACCGCGTAGGTGACCGCCATCGCCAGGAGCCCTCCGGCGGCGGTGCGCACGATGCCGCGCCCGGGTGGGGCGCCGCCGAGGCGGGCGCCGCTCCAGCCGCACAACACCAGGGCGAACAGTACGGCGGCCACCGTGATCGGCAGCCGGGTCGAGGCGGCCGGCAGCACCATCGCGAGCAGCGGCAACAACGCGCCGACGGTGAAGGCCAGGAAGCTCGCGCCGGCCGCGTGCCACGGGTTGGTCAACTCGTCCGGATCGATCTTGAGTTCGACCTGGGCGTGCGCGGCGAGCGCGTCGTGCTTGGTGAGTTGCTCGGCCACCTCGCGCGCCAACGCCGGGGTGAGCCCCTGGCGTTCGTAGAGCCCGGTCAACTCGTTGAGCTCGGCTTCCGGTTCGTCGGTCAGCTCGCGGCGCTCCTGGACCAGCGCGGCCCGCTCCGCGTCCCGCTGGGTGCTCACCGAGACGTATTCGCCCGCGGCCATCGACAACGATCCGGCGAGCAGTCCGGCCAGCCCCGCGGTGAGCAACTGGTTGCGGTCGTCGGTGGCGCCGGCGACGCCGACCACGAGGCCCGCGGTGGACACGATCCCGTCGTTGGCCCCGAGCACCGCCGCCCGCAGCCAGTTCAGCCGGGCGCCCATGCCCTCGTCGTGCGGATCGTGAGTGGGCATCGGATCGGGACCGGTGGCGGCGCTCATGAGCGCAGTATCCCGACGAACTCCGGTGCGAGCGGCGCGGACACGAGCGCGCGCCGGGTGCGGAACCCGTGCGGGTGAGTGCGTCGGGCGGCCGGCCCGGACAACGCGAAACGCCCCGGACGAGATCTCGTCTGGGGCGTCGATGTCACTGGCGCGGTGGCCAGGGGCGGGGTCGAACCGCCGACCTTCCGATTTTCAGTCGGACGCTCGTACCAACTGAGCTACCTGGCCTCGATGGATCAGGGCGCCTCTCGGCGCCCCGATCTTTCCATCTTGCGGTCCTGACGGGATTTGAACCCGCGGCCTTCACCTTGACAGGGTGACGAGCACTCCAAACTGCTCCACAGGACCTCTGCGATGTCCGCCGTTGTTTCCTCGGGCTTCGCTCGCGGTGTTTCGTGTTGAACCCTACCGTACTGGCTGTCCGGCTTGTTGCGGCCCCCCGGAGGGGGTTTGTTGCGTGCCCCCAACGGGATTCGAACCCGTGCTACCGCCTTGAAAGGGCGACGTCCTAGGCCACTAGACGATGGGGGCTTGTTGGCCGTGTCCGGCGTCTTGTTGCCGTCGGGGACGTCCCGAACTATACGGGGTTTTCGCCGGCGCTTGCAAAGCGGATATCCGGGGGTCGCCGCGGGCGCGCGGTCGCGCCCGCGAACGGGGGCGCGGAGGCCGCAGAATGGGGGAGTGCTGGACATGTCGCGCGAGGAGTTCGAGGAACTGGTGGCCGAGGCCCTGGACCGGATCCCGGCCGAGCTGACCAGGCTGATGGACAACGTGGCGATCTTCGTCGAGGACGACCCCCGCCCCGACGGCGAACACGGGACCAACCTGCTCGGCCTCTACGAGGGCATCCCGCTGACCGAGCGCGCCGGCTGGTACGCGGGTGTCCTGCCGGACCGGATCACCATCTACCGCAACCCGATCCTGCGGATCTGCGAGACGTACGAACACGTCGTCGAAGAAGTCGAGGTGACCGTGGTGCACGAGGTGGCGCATCACTTCGGGATCGGGGACGCGTGGTTGCACGAGCACGGGTACGGCTGAGGGTCAGTGGGCCAGGGCGTAGCCGATGGCGGCGGCGGCCAGGCCCAGGGTGAGGGTGAGCAGTACGTAGAGCGAGGCGATCAGGTGTTGGCCCACGGTGTGGATCTGCACCGCCGCGTAGCCGAACGTGCTGAACGTGGTGAGGGTGCCGCAGAAGCCGGTGCCGACGAGGGTGGCGATGCGTGCGTCGGGGGCCAGGCCGGTGAGCACGCCCAGGATCAGCGAGCCGGACACGTTCACCAGGAGTACGCCCCACGGGAGGGTCGACTTCCAGCGGGTGGATACCCAGCGGTCGGTCAGATAGCGCACGGGGGCGCCGACCAGTGCGCCCAGGACCACCATCAGCGGGATCACCCGGCGGCTCCGTAGCGGTGGTGGGTGAGCGCGAGGCCGACGCGGACCGCGGCCAGGCCGAGCACGACGCTGCCGACGAGGTAGAGCCCGGCGACGGTCCAGGCGTGGCCGGCGAGCAGGGTGCGGGTCTCCACGGCGAACGTGGAGAACGTGGTGAAGCCGCCCAGCACCCCGGTGCCCAGGAACGGGCGGAGCAGCGGGTCGGGTGGGGTGATCCCCATCAGCACGCCCATCAGCAGGCAGCCGACCACGTTGGTCAGCAGGGTCGCCCAGGGAAACGTGGTGCCGGTGTGCGGAATTGCCTGCGCGAGTCCCCAGCGACCCAGCGCGCCGATGGCGCCGCCGAGGGAGATCGCGGCGAGCACTCGGGTCTGGGACACCCCCTCACGCTAGTGCCGCGCTGTCGTGGTTCTCGTGCGCTCCCGGTGCGCCATCACGCGCTGCCGCCGAATGGGTGATCGGCGGTGGGGCGAAATTGGAGCCGGGCTCGGCCGGTGCCCATGCTGAAGTGGTGACCACGCAGGGGGACATCGGGCCGATGCCGGACTTCGCCGACGACGAGCCCGAGTTTCCGGGAACCCGGGCGTCCACCCGAGTGGGCGAGTCCGATGTGGTGGTGCCGCGGGCGCGGGGCGAGTGGCGGCCGACGCCGAGTCCGCTGCCGTACCGGCCGCTGCCGGGTGAGGCGTGGGACGACCCGAGTCCGCCCGAGCCGGCCGAGTCGCGGGCGGAGCGCGCGGGCGACGGTGCGGCCGGCGCGCCGCAGGCATCGCGCGACGCCCGTGGGCAGGTGGACCAAGTCCCGACGGCGGCCCCGGACTTCGTGCCGTTCGTGGTGAGCGGCAGGCTGGCCGACGAGGTTGCCGAGGTGTCGTACGGCGACCCGGTGCCGATGCTCACCCAATGGTTCGGCGAGCCCGGGCCGGCGCCGGTCGGGCCCGGCGTGGGGCCGGGATCGCCGTTGCCCGCTCGGCGGTCGGCGCGGCGGCGCAAGTCGGCGCATCGGGTGCAGCGGACCGCGGAGACCGCCCGGACCGAGGTGGCACGCAGTGCCCCGGAGGAGCGATCGGCGGGCGCGGGGCGGCAGTTCGTGGCGATCCTGGTGCTCGGCGCGCTGGTGCTCGCGGGGCTGCTCTACCACTTCGGGTGGGCGCGGGCCTCGGCCCGGGCCGACTACCTCGGGTTCGACGAGAGCGTGCTGGGCACGCCGACCCCGGAGTATGTCGCGGACGGGCTGCGCACGTTGTGTCGGCCGCTGCTCGCGGTCGTCGGCGGGCTGTTGGCGCTCCGGGTGGCGCACCCTCGGCTGCTGATCCGGCTGCGCCGACACCGGCGGATCGCCGCGTGGTTCACCTGGGCGCTGCGTTGCGCGTGGTTCGTGGTGCCGGGCGCGCTGTGGGCGGCGACGTTGCGGTGGCCCGGGTGGGGCGCGCGGTGGTGGGCGCTGCTGCTGCCCGGCGGGCTGGTGGTGGGGTTGTCGATCGGCGTGTACGGGGTGTTGTTGTCCCGGCGGATCGGCGCGCATCGGCGCGGGTCCGGGGGTGGTGGCCGGCACTGGTCGCTCACGGCGGTGCTCACGGCCGCAGCGGTGGTGCTGTGTCTGTTCTGGGCGGCGGGGACGTACGGGCGGATGTCGGGGCGCTACGCGGGCAAGGCGGTCGCGCACCAACTGCACCGGCGGACCGGCGTGGTGCTCTACTCGGTGCAGGATCTGCGGATGCGACCGGACGACGGCGTCGCGGTCGAGGAAGAAACGGGCGCTTCCTATCGTTACCGGTACACCGGTCTGCGCTTGCTGCGGCGTACCTCGGGGACGCTCTTCCTACTCCCCGAGCACTGGACGTGGCAGCGGCCGAGGCTGCTCGTCGTACCCGAGGACGCGCGCCTGCGGGTGGAGTACGAACGCACCCGATAGGCGTAAACGAGCAGTGATCGGGTACGCTGGTGAATCGCTTTGCCCATATCCAGGCGCCGCCGTGAGCCGCGGCGCCTCGTAGGCTCGTTCTGGTGCTCCGCAGAAGTGTCGCTTTCTCGTGCGACCACATTTCGGCTGCGGACCTTCGAGACGGGCCGCATCCGGAAGGTTTTGCATGCCCCCCTATGCCAATGACACTGCTACGCCCATGCCCGGCACCGAAGGTGCCGAGGTGCAGGAGGGTGTGGCGGATGCGCAGGCAGCCGAGGTGACCGAGGTCGCCTCGGAGACTACCGAGATCGCTACCGAGGTCGTCGAGCACGACGACACCAATGACGGCGACACCGAGCTCGCGGCGCAGGACGAGGCCGCGGCGGACGCCGATGCGGACGAAGACCCCGACGAGGCCGCCGACCAGGCCATCGATGACGACGCCGACGACGACGCCGAGGCGGGCGTCGAGGGCGAGTCGGTCGACGAGGTCGCGGACAAGCCCGAGCCGACCGGCCCCAGCTTTGCCGAGTTCGGGCTGCACAAGGACGTCGTGGACGCGCTCGCGCGCCGCGGGGTGACCCACCCGTTCCCGATCCAGGCCGCGACGCTGCCGGACGCGATGGCCGGCAAGGACATCCTCGGCCGCGGCCGGACCGGTTCCGGCAAGACGCTGGGCTTCGGGCTGCCGATGTTGACCCGGCTTTCGGGTCGCAAGGCGCGCGCCCGTCGTCCGCTCGCGCTGATCCTCACGCCCACGCGTGAGTTGGCCATGCAGGTGCACGACGCGCTGGAGCCCTACGGTCGGATCCTCGACCTGCGGATGAAGACGGTCACCGGCGGCATGTCGATGCCGAAGCAGATCTTCGCGCTCGAGCGTGGCGTGGAGATCCTGGTCGCCACCCCCGGTCGGCTCCAGGACCTGGTGGACCGCGGCTCGGCCGTGTTGGACAACGTCGAGATCACCATCCTCGACGAGGCCGACCAGATGGCGGACATGGGCTTCCTGCCCGAGGTCACCGCGCTGCTCGACCTGATCCCGGCCGGCGGTCAGCGGATGTTGTTCTCCGCGACGCTGGACAAGGGCGTCGACGCGATCGTGCGCAAGTACCTGGTCGACCCGGTCACCCACTCGGTGGACCCGCACGCGTCCTCGGTGACGACCATGTCGCACCACGTGCTGGTCGTACAGCCCAAGGACAAGACGTACGTCACGGCCGCCATCGCGGCCCGACGCGGGCGCACGATGATCTTCGTGCGGACCAAGTTCGGCGCGGACCGCGTCGCCCAGCAGCTTCGTGAGGCCGGGGTTAGGGCCGAGGCGCTGCACGGCGGGATGACCCAGGGCGCGCGCACCCGCACGCTGGCCGAGTACAAGGAGGGCCGCACGCCGGTCCTGGTCGCCACCGACGTCGCCGCGCGCGGCATCCACGTCGACGGCATCGACCTGGTCCTGCACGTGGACCCGGCCGCCGACTCGAAGGACTACCTGCACCGCGCGGGTCGTACCGCGCGTGCCGGTGAGGCCGGCGCCGTGGTCACCCTCGCGCTGCCGCACCAGCGCCGCACGGTGGACCGCCTGATGGAGGACGCCGGCGTCGAGCCGACCCGCCTTCGGGTGCAGGGCTCCAACGACCCGGAGATGCGCAAGCTGACCGGCGCGCGCACGCTGTCCGAGGTCAAGGCGCAGTCCGTGGCGGACGCCGCGGTCGAGGCCGAGGCCGAGGCCGAGCGGCTCGCGGGTCGGATCATCGAGCTCAAGGCCGAGGCCGCCGAGCTGCGCCGCAAGGCCGCCGAGCTGGCCGAGGCGGCCAAGAACGGCGACGCCCCGGTGCGCACCGAGCGCTACGAGCGCCCGGACCGCGACCGCGGCGACCGTGGCGGCGACCGGCGCGAGGGTGGTTACCGAGGCGACCGCGGGGACCGCGGCAGCGACCGTCCGCCCTACGGCGGCGACCGCGGCGGCGACCGTCGTGGTGGTGCGCCGCGCGGCGACCGGCCGGCCTACGGCGACCGTGCCCCGCGTACCGGTGACCGGCCGTCCTACGGCGGCGGGGACCGGCGTGAGGGTGGCTACCGAGGCGACCGTCCGTCGGGCGACCGCGGCCCGCGTGGCGACCGTCCCGCGTACAACGACCGTCCTTCGTACAACAGCGGCGACCGCGCTCCGCGCACGGGTGACCGGCCGTCCTATGGCGACCGTGCCCCGCGTGGCGGGGACCGGCCCGCGTACGGGGACCGGGCGCCGCGTACCGGTGACCGGCCGTCGTACGGCGGCGGGGACCGGCGTGAGGGTGGCTACCGAGGCGACCGTCCGTCGTACGGGGACCGCGCGCCGCGGACCGACCGTCCCGCGTACGGCAACGACCGTGCGCCACGCGGGGATCGGCCGACCTACAACGACCGTCCCGCGTACAACGACCGGCCGTCGTACGGCGGCGAGCGTTCGCACGACCGTCCGCCGCGTCGGGACGGGCACTACGACCGTCCGGCCGGCGGCCCGGCGGGCGACCGCAAGCCGCGTTGGAAGCGCGACGCGTAAGCGCCGGGTAAGCGAGCTGTAACTGACGTGTAGTCAAAAACACTGAGCGGGGCGGGATCGATCGCGTATCGAGCCCGTCCCGCTCAGTAATGTGGCGACATGAAGCGGACCTCGTTCGGCACCTGGCCGTGCTCCATCGCGCGTGTCCTCGAGTTGTTCGGCGACGGGTGGACGCCGCTCGTGCTGCGCGAGGCGTCGTACGGGGTCCGGCGGTTCGAGGATCTCCAGGAGAACCTGGGCATCGGCCGCAATGTGCTGGCGCAGAGATTGAACCGGCTTGTCGACGAGGGGCTGCTCGACCGGGTGCCGTACGAGGAGCGGCGGCCTCGGCACGAGTATGTGTTGACCACCAAGGGGCGGGACTTCTTTCCCGTGCTCGCGGCGATCGGGCAGTGGGGCGATACCTGGCTTGCGGACGAGGCCGGGCCGCCGGTGGTCTATCGGCACGGTGGGTCCGAGGGGCACGAGGCGCAGGCCGAGGTGGTCTGTTCGGTGTGCGGCGATCCGCTCCACCTGGAGGACGTCGAGCCGTTGGCCGGACCGGGTATGACGGCGCGTCAGGCGCATCGGGCGGTGGCCGAGGGGCGCTGCGGGCCGCCCGCGCCCACGGTGCCGGCGCAGCGTGGGACGTGGGCGCCGTAGTGGCTACGAGCGGGCCGGTTCGCCGTGTTCGAGGCGGGTGCGGGTGCCGAGTTCGGCTCGGTCGGCGGCGGCCTTGCCGTGCCGCCAACCGTCCGCGTCGCGGCCCCGCAGACGGTGCGTGGTCTGGGTGGGGAACATTCGCTCGGTGGTCTCCTTGACCGCGACCTCGCGCGCGGCCAGGACCGGGAGCAGGGCATTGTCCGAGGCCGCGTTCGCGCCCGCGACGGCTTCCTCCTCGGCGGCGGTGAGCCGCTCGCGGATCCGGTCGGCGTAGGCGATCAGGAACGACTGGCGGAAGGTCTTGGTGCGCCGCGAGCGGCCGGACTCGTGGTGGCGCGAGCCGGCCCGGTTCATTGCGGCGGTGGCCTGGACCAGGAGCGACGTGTAGAGCAGTTCGACCGCGTCCAGGTCCGAGTCGAAGCCGACCACGGTGGAAAAGCCGAGCGAACTCGACCAGATCGCCTGGCAGCCGTTGGCGTCGGCGACCGCGTCCAGGAGCAGGGCCTTGGCGCCCTCGTAGGGGTTGTCCACGCCGATCCGGCACGCGGCGGGGGCGTGGCGCGAACCCTCCTGCGCGCCGAGCAGTGCCTCGTCGATCCGGTGACGGGTCATCAGCTCCTGTGCCTTGGCGGTGAACGCCTCGGCCTCCTCCGGGAATTCGCTCGACTCGGCCTTGGCGAGCAGGGCCCGGATGCGGCCGAGCTGGCGGGGTTCGCCGGTCGCGGGCTGCTTGCGGGCGGGTTCCTGGAAGGACGCGGCGGCCAGCGGTTCGATCGCGGGCAACCGGGCGATGGTGCGAAGCAGTTCCAGGACCCGGGCGGCGGTGCCGAAGCGGTCCAGATGCTCCCGGGTGCCCAGCTCGGCGAGATAGGCGTCGTCGCCGCTCCACCACGGGGTGGTCGCGTCCAGGTCGCGCAGCTGGGCGGTCCACCGGCGGCCGGTGCCGGGGTAGGCCCGGGCCTGCGCGGCGACCAGGTCGGCGGCGATCGGGGCGTGTCGCTCGCCCAGCTCGCGGGTGACCGCGCGGACCACGTCGGCGGGCTGCCAGCCGCGCCGCCAACAACCGTCGGCGATGCGCTCGTAGAGCGCGAGCACCGCGCGCGAGACCTCCGGCCAGTCGGCGGCGGAGGCGGCGAGCAGGGACGCGCCGAGGTCGATCGTGTCCTCCAGGGCGTCGTCGGACGCGCTCAGGACGGCATGGAATTGGGTTTCGACGAGGGTGGTGGACACCCGTCAAGGATTGCATTTCCGGCGTGGGTTCTCGGCGCGCGGACGACGCGGGGACGATTGGGGCCGGCTCGGGCGCGGGGCGGGGGCGGTCAGGCCCTGGCGTAGCGGCCGGGCGCGGTGCCCACGGTGGCGGTGAAATCGCGGGTCAGGTGGGCCTGGTCGGCATAGCCCAGATCGGCTGCGAGGGCCGCCCAGTCGATGCCCGCGCCGTGCTCGGCCCGCTCGGCGACCTCCTGGAGCCGGGCCCGGCGCAGCACCCATTTGGGGCCGACCCCGACGTATTCGGCGAACAGGCGCTGGAGCCGGCGGACCGACATGCCGACCTCCTCGGCCAGCTCGTCGACCCGGAACAGGGTCGGGTTCGCGGTCAGCCGGTCGACGATCGTGGCCACCTCGGCGATCAGCGGGTCGGGGTCGCCCGGCGTGGGCAACGTGCCGCGCAGCCAGGTCTCGGCGTGCGCGACCCGGCCGGCCTCGTCGGGGGTGTCGAGCACGGTGTCGCTCACGTGGGTGATCGCCGGTCCGAACAGGTCGACCGCGGGCAACACCCGATCGGTCAGCTCCGCCACCGGACCGGCCAGGAACGGCCGGAAGCCGCCCGCGCGGAACCGGATCCCGAAGACGTGGCCGACCCCGCTCAGCTCGCGCTCGAAGACGTCCCGTACCACCCCGTAGATCGCCGGGTGCGGCTGCTCGAAGACCACGTGCAGGTTGGGGTGCGAGAGCACCTGCTGCCGGTGTGGCGGTCGTCCGCGCAGGTCCCAGCGGACGATCCAGTAGTGGTCGACGAAGGGCGCGAGGTCGGGCGCGGGCCGGTGCAGGCGCACGTCCCAGTCGCCGGTGGCGACGGTCGTGCGCAACACCCCGCGCGGGCGGTAGGGAATCCGCATCCCGTCACGGTAGCCGGCGGCTCGGACAGTGCCCGGTCGTGGTGTTGTGTTGTCGGCTTGTCGCGTTTGTTCAAGACCGGCTTCGGGGGTGTTGCCTAGCGTCGTCGCCATGAACATTCACCACCTCTTCGTCGAGGCCGCCGCCGAGGCCGACCGGATCGCCCACGGCGTCACCCCCGAGCAGTTGTCCGGGCCGACGCCGTGCGCCGAGTACGACACCCGCACGCTGATCAACCACTGGGTCCTGTACACCTCGCACGGGCTGGAGCATCGGGCGCTGCGGACCGCGCTGCCCGAGGAGCTGACCAAGCGGGACTTCGCCGCCGAGGCGGACTGGGCGGACGCGTACGGTGCGCAGCTGCGCCGGGCGGTCGCGGCGTGGGCCGAGCCCGAGGTGTGGGCGGGGGAGATCGACCTGGGCGGCGGCAATCCGATGCCGGCGGCGGAGATCGCCGCGATGGTGTTCGCGGAGCTGGTGCTGCACGGCTGGGACGTGGCCCGGGCGACCGGGCAGGAGTATCGGGCGTCGGCGGCGGCGGGTGCGGCGATCGAGGGCATCGTGGTGCGGTATGCCGAGATGTACCGGGAATATGCTGGTTTCGCCGCGCCGGTGGCCGTTGCGGAGGAGGCCACGGCGTGGGAGCGGGCGTTGGCCGGGTCCGGGCGGGATCCGCGCCGGCCGGCCTGACCGTTCGGTTTTCCCCGTCGGTTGGTCAAGATCGTTCCGGGGGCGGGGAAATTCGGGTGGGGCATCGTCGGCTGTGTCTATGGTGGCCGCCGAACTCTTCCCGGAGGTATGTGTGGCGACGATGGCGACTCTCGACGGCTTCGGTGTTGCGGTCCGATACAGCCCGGGGGCGCGGGAGCGGGCCGCGGTCGTCGCGGGGCGGGTGGATCGGGCCGCCGCGTGGCTGACCGAGGGACTGGGGTTCGCGCCGCGCATCCGGTTGTCGGTGGCGGACGCGGCGGATTGGGACAGCGTCGCGACGGTGCCGCTCTATGGGACGCCGCAGGGCAGCGGGGAAGACCTGCGGGTGGCGGCGGACGATGGTTGGTTCGGCGCCGATCTGTACGCGGCCATTCGGCCGCATCTGGGTGCCGAGCCGGCTGCGGCGTTGCGCGCGGTGTTCGGGGAACCACCCGCACTGCGGCCGTACTTCGATCTGGTGGCGGTGCATGAGCTGACGCATCTGTTCCAGGATCAGGCCTGGCCCGGCTATCCGGGGATGTGGATCGCCGAGTTGCACGCCGACCTGGCGATGGTCGGCTACGCGCATCGGGTCGAACCGGAACTGCTGCCGGTGCTGCGGGCGTTCACCGCGACGGTGGACGAGTTGCCGGCCGAGGTCACCCTGCTGCGCGAACTCGCGGACATGGACCGCTCGTTCGAGCACGGCGCGATCAACTTCGCCTGGTTCCACTTCAATCTGACCCGGGCCGCCGAGCGGTTGTGGGCGGCGGAGGGAATGGAGGCGCTGCGTGGTCTGTACGAGCACATCCGGGCCGGTGGCGGGGCGGACCACCCGGCGTTGGAGTGGGTTGCGGCGCAGTGGGGGCGGCCGGGATCAGCCGGCGTGGGGCGTTAGGTCGGGGATGGTGGGGAGTTCGGTGCGGGAGGCGATGCCGAGCTTGGGATATGCCTTGTAGAGGTGGTGTCCGACGGTGCGTGGGCTCAGGAAGAGTTGGGCGGCGATGTCTCGGTTGGACAGGCCCTGGGCGGCGAGTCGGGTGATTTGTAGCTCCTGCGGGGTGAGCGAGGCCAGTACGCCGGAGGGTTGTCGCCCCTGCGGGGTGGCGCTGCCGCCGATTGCGCCCAGTTCGGTACGGGTGCGGTCGGCCCAGGAGCGGGCGTCGAGGCGGTCGAACTCGGCCAGTGCGGTACGCAGTCGGTCGCGGGCGTCGGTCTTGCGGCGCAGTCGGCGCAACCATTCGCCGTAGAGCAGCTCGGTTCGGGCGCGCTCCAGCGGGCGGCGTTCGCTCTCGTGTCGGTCCAGCGCGGCGAGCCACAGTTTCTCGGCCACGTCGTCGGCGGCGAGCAGTGCGTGGCAGCGCAGGACCAGGGCATCGGCCCACGGTTGGCCGGCCCGCCGGGCCCACTGCTCGAAGCGGGTCAGCGGTTCGTGGGCCCGCTCGGGGGTGCCGGACCGGACTGCCGCCTCGACCAGGTCGGGGATCGCCCGGGTCGCGCAGATGTGGTGCCGGATCGGTTCGCGGCCCAGCCGTTCCAGCCGGTTCAGCGCGGATTCCGGGCGACCCAGGCCCAGATCCAGCAGGCCCAGGGCCCACGCGGACCACGGCGCGCCGGCGGGCATCGCGCTGCCGACGCCGCCGGCCAGGGCCGCCTCGGCGTGCTGGTGGGCGGCCTCCTCGTCGCCGGAGATGCCCGCGAGGTAGGCCAGCACGCTCTCGAACTGGCTGACCCACTGCTGTTGGCCGCTGTCCTGGGCGATTTGCAGCGCCTCGGTCGCGGTGGCGAGCGCGTCGGTGTGGCGGCTCTCGAAGACCTCGGCCTCGGCCAGGAAGAACAGGATCGTCGGCAGGCGGCCGATGCCGCCGTGTTGCCGGCTCTCGGTGGCCAACATCGCCGCGACCCGATGTGCGTCCACGTCCTGACCGAGCGTCAGACCGACGCCGCAGGCGAGCAGCAGGTCGCGCAGCTCGTCGTTGCCGGTGTGCCGGGCCACCCGGATCAGGTCGCCGAGCACGGGTGGTGGTTCGGTGTGCTCCGCCGGCTTGTGTTCGTTCGGCTTTTCTTCGCTCGGCTTTTCTTCGCTCGGCTTGTGTTCGTTCGGTTTGTGTTCGTTCGGTGGGAACGCGGCGATGATGAATTCGGCGACCGGGGTGACCGAGGCGGTCGGCGGCAGCTTAAGCGTGGTCAACCGGTCGATGGTTTCCCGGAGTTGCGGCTCGCCGAGGTACCACGCGGTGTGTACGGACTGGAGCAACATCCGGGCCGCGCGCTCGGGGTGGGTGTCGGCGGTGAGCGCGGCGCCCTGGTGCAGCAGTTCGTGTGCGCCGGCGAAGGCGCCCTGCCAGAAGTCGGACAGCGCGCGAACGTGCAGCAGCCGGGCCCGGGTCGGGTCGTCGGTCGCGGTGGACAGGGCACGTTCGGCGAACACGCGGGACCGGTCCGACTCGCCCGCCTCGGACGCCGCCTCGGCGGCCAGGGTGAGTCGGCGGGTACGCGCGTCGAGGTCCGCGGTCAGCCGGGCGGCCTTCTCGTAGGCCAGCGCCGCGGCGAGATGGCCACTGCGCTCCCGGGCCCGCTCGCCGGTGCTCTCCAGGGCGGCGGCGGCCGGCTCGTCCACGCCGGTCGCGGCGGCGGCCAGATGCCAGGCCCGCCGATCCGCGTGATCGGGTGCGTCGAACGCGCCGGCCAGCGCGCGGTGCGCGGCCATTCGCCGATCGATCGGCGCGCGCTGCTGTACCGCGGCCCGGATCAGCGGATGCCGAAAGCGCAGCCGGTCGTCGTCGAGGACGATCAGCGCGGCCTCCTCGGCGCCGGCCAGCTCGGCCGGTCCCGCGCCGAACTCGGCGCCCGCCCGGAGCAGGATGCCCAGGTCCCCGGAATCGTCGCTCGCGGCCAGCAGCAACAACATCCCGGTGCGCTCGTCGAGCCGGGTGACCTGGCCATGGAAGGCGATCTGCAGTCGACTGGTGAGCGGCAACGCGCCCGGACGCAGGGTGTCCCCGGACCGCTCGCCGGCCAGCGACACCGGCAGTTCGAGCAGCGCGAGCGGGTTGCCGCCGGCCTCGGCGAGCACCCGGTGGCGGGCGGCGGCGGACAACTCCTTGGCGTGTCCGTCCAGGAGCGCACCCGCGTCCTCGGGCCGCAACGCGTCCAGGCGCAGCTCGGGCAGGCCCGGTATGGGGAAGGCGTGCCGGTCGTCGCGGGCGGCGAAGATCAGCGCGATGCCCTCCGCGTACAACCGCCTGGCGGCGAACACGAGCGCGTCCGTGGAGGCGCGGTCCAACCAATGCGCGTCGTCGACCACGCACAGCAGCGGGCCGTCGTCGGCGTACTCGGAGAGCAGGGACAACACCGCGAGGCCGACGAACATCGGCTCGGAGCGCTCGCCCACGGCCAGGCCGAAGGCGGCCGCCAGGGCTTGGCGCTGTGGGACGGGCAGCCGGTCGAGCCGGCCGAGTGCCGGGCGGAGCAGCAGATTCAGGCCGGCGTAGGGGAGCTCGGCCTCGTACTCGACCCCGGTGCCGCGGATCGTCCGCAGGTCGGTCGTGCCGATGACGTGATCGAGCAGGGCGGTCTTGCCGATCCCGGGCTCGCCGCGCAGCACCAGCACGCCGCTGCGTCCCTCGCGGGCCTTGGCGAGCAGGTGTTCGATCGTGTTCAGCTCGGTGTCTCTGCCGTACAGCATGCCGATCCGTTCCCCGGGTCTACCGATCAGGTCTACCGATCGGGTCTACCTACGTATGCCGATCGCCCTCGCCAAAGTACCTATGCGTGACCGATTCCGGCCTGCGCGGGGGTCCGTAGGTTCATGTGCAACGGAGCAGCCGGAACGACCGGAAGCCCGGAGCGACCATGAGGAGCCGGTCACCATGACCACGAACATCGACTTCACCGCCCTGGCCGAGCGCTACATCGCCACCTGGAACGAGACCGACCCGGCCGCGCGACGCAAGTTGGTCGAGGCGGTCTACACCGAGGCCGCCCGCTATGTGGACCCGCTGGTGGTGGCCGAGGGTCACGACGCGATCGACGCGACGCTCGGCGCGGTCCAGGGGCAGTTCGCCGGCCTGGTGTTCAGCCTGGGCGGTCCGGTGGACGGCCACCACGACCTGGCACGTTTCACGTGGAACCTCGGGCCGGCGGGCGAGGAGGCCATCGTGGTCGGCTTCGATGTGATCCAGGTCGCCGAGGACGGTCGGATCGTGCTGGTCAGCGGCTTCCTGGACAAGGTGCCGGCCGGACTGTGAGGTGTGGGTGGCGGTTTGCCGCCCATTCGAGTTGGTTGTTGCACCCGCTTGACGGACCCGGGGCCGGGTCACGGTAGCCCGGCCCCCGGGGTCCTCGCGGTGAGCGCGGGCCGGTGGTGCCCGCGTTTTTCGATCTCTCTTCCCATGTGCGCCGATTCGGGCCTGTCGGTTCGACGCGCTTTCCCCCGCGCGCTGCGGCGCGTTCGTCCGGAAAGGACTCGCCATGTCCGCCACCACGACGGCCATCGTTCCCGAAGCAGCGGCATCGACGCCCCGGCAGTCGTGGGGCGCGTTGTTCGTCCTGCTCGCCGGAATCTTCATCACCACGCTGGACTTCTTCATCGTCAACGTCGCGATCCCGGCCACCCAGGAGGACCTGCACGCGACGCCGGCCGCGATTCAGTGGGTGGTCGCGGGCTTCGGCCTCGCGGTCGCCGCCGGGCTGATCACCGCCGGTCGGTTGGGCGATATCTACGGCAGACGGCGGATGTTCGCCATCGGGCTCGGATTGTTCACCCTTGCGTCGGCGGGCTGCGGGTTGGCCGGGAACGCGGAAATGCTGATCGCCGCTCGGGTGCTTCAGGGTGCTGCGGCGGCGTTGCTGATGCCGCAGGTGCTCGGCATCGTCAATGTGCTCTACGTGGGTGAGCAGCGGGTCAAGGCGTTCACCGCGTACGGCCTTGCGATGGGCTTCGCGGGGGTCTTCGGTCAGCTCATCGGCGGCGCGCTGATCCAGGCCGACCTGTTCGGGCTCGACTGGCGCAGCATCTACTGGATCAATGTGCCGGTCGGTCTGGTTGCGCTGGTGTTGGTGCCGAAGCTGGTGCCGAAGTTGGTTCCGGAGAGCCGTGGAGAGGGCGGTACTCGGCTGGATTTGGTCGGCACCGTATTGGTCACGCTCGGTCTGGTCGCGGTGGTACTGCCGCTGGTCCAGGGTCGGGAGCAGGGTTGGCCGCTGTGGACCTGGCTCTCGTTCGGCGTCGCGCCGCTGCTGCTCGGTGCGTTCACGCTGTACCAGCGCCACCTGGCCGGCACCGGCGGTGCGCCGCTGGTGGACCCGGTGCTCTTCCGGGAGCGGCCGTTTTCGGTGGGCGTCACGACCGCGCTGGTGTACGGCCTGGTGAACGCGGCGTTCTTCCTGATCCTGGCGCTGTATCTGCAACTGGGACACGGGATGTCGGCGCTGGACTCGGGGCTGCTGTTCATCGCCCTGGGTGTCGGGTACTTCCTGTCCTCGGCAATCTCGGGGCAACTCGCGGCCAAGTTGGGTCGGCAGGTGTTGGCGGCCGGTGCGCTGGTGCAGGGGGCTGGGCAGTTGGTGCTCGTGGAGACCGTGTCGAACACCCACGAGACGTTGTGGCTGATCCCGGGGCTGGCACTGGCCGGGTTCGGCATGGGGCTGGTGATGGGGCCGATGGCGGAGACCGTGTTGGCGGGGATCACGCCGAGGCACGCGGGGGCGGCGGCGGGACTGCTGTCCACGGCCCAGCAGTTGGGCGGGGCGCTGGGGGTGGCCCTGGTGGGGATCGTGTTCTACGACACGCTGGGGGACGCGCCGACGGCCGATTCGTTCCGGGACGCGTTTGTGCACGGGTTGTGGCTGCTGACGGCCTTTTGTGCGGCGGTCGCGACGCTGGTGCAGTTGTTGCCGAGGCGGCGGCGGGTGGTTTCGGCCGAGGCGGCCGTGAAGGTGGAGGTTTTGGTTTGAGGCGGCGAGCGGCGGGGCCCGACCTGGTGGTCGGGTCCCGCCGCTTTTTGGTCGATTTGGCTGGCTTGGTTGGCTTGGCCTGCTTGGCCGGCTCGGTCAGCCGAAGTAGTTGTATGCGCGGCGGATTCGGCCGGCTTCGAGCTCGACCAGGCCGTGGCCGGTCATCAGTGGGGTCGACGGGTCGTCGGGCTTGGTGAGGTGCCAGGTGAACAGCGCCGTGTCGTGGTGGGTGCCGAGTACCTCGGCCAGGTCCAGGCGCAGGTCGCCGAGCTTGTCGCGGCGGGCCGCGCCGATTGCGTCGGTGATCTCGGGGCGGCCGGTGGCCGTCCAGTCCGGGTCGATCAGCGTCGCGTCGTCGGTGAACACGAGCTGCGCGGCGGCCTCGCGGGCGGGCTGGTCCTGGAGGTTCCAGAGCTCGAAGAAGGCTTGGACGGCGGCGGTTGGGGTGGTGGTGTGGTCGGGCTGAACTGCGGTCATTTGTGGTGCTCCTGGTGATTGTTACGGTTGATTCGGTTGATTCGGTTGATTCGGTTGGTGGTTCAGGAGTTGGCTTCCGTGGCCTTCGGGCGCTTCAGGGCGAAGGCCAGGAAGGCGCCGAGGACGGCGGCGGCGCCGGCGACCAGGCCGGCTGTACGCAGCCCGTCGATCAGGTCGGCGGGGGAGGCCGGGCCGGCGTGCAGGTCCAGGTGGGCGTTGGCCACCGCGATCAGTACCGCGAGCCCGGCGGCGCCGCCGAGTTGCTGGGCGGTGGTGGCGAGCGCGGACGCGATGCCCTGTTCGCCGGCCTGCACTCCGGAGGCCGCCGTGACGAACAGCGCGGTGAAGGTGACCCCGCCGCCGAGGCCCCAGATCAGGATGCCGGGGAGCAGCGCGGCGAACGGGCCGTCGGTCGACATGCCGAGGGCGAGGGCGCCGATGCCGACGCCGTTGGTGAGCATCCCGACGAACAGCGTGAAACGCAGGCCCCGGCGGCCGATCAGGGCGGGCCCGATTCGCATGCCGGCGATCACCGACAAAACGGTCACCGGGATGAAGGCGAGGCCGGTCTCCAGCGCGTTGTAGCCAAGGCCGTTCTGGAGGTAGGTGGTGAAGACGTAGTAGGCGCCGCCGAGTCCGCTCTGGAAGACCAGGATCGCGGCCATCGCGACGGCCAGGCTGCGGTTGCCGAACAGGCGCAGCGGTACCAGTGGGTCGCGGGTGCGCCGTTCGACGAGCAGGAAGACGCCGAGCAGTACCGCGCCGAGCGCGATCGCGCCGGCGCCGCGCGGCGAGGTCCAGCCCGCGTCCGGGCCGCTGACCAGGCCGAAGACGAGCAGCGTCGAGCCGGCGGTGGCCAGCAGTACGCCGGGGATGTCGAAGCCGGCGCGCTCGTGGGTGTCCGGTGTGGTGGGCATCGGCCCGAGGGCGCGCGGCGCGGCGGCCAGGAGTAGCGCGGCGGCCGGGACCATCACGAACATCACCCAGCGCCAGCCGCCGAGTTCGGTGAGCACGCCGCCCAGCAGGGCGCCGGCTGCGAGGCCCGCACTGCCGGCGGCGGACCAGATCGACAGGGCTCGGGTACGTTCGGCGCCCTCGGCGAAGCCGGTGTTGATCAGGGACAGCGTGGCGGGGGCGAGCATCGCGGCGCCGACGCCTTGGACCGCGCGGGCGGTCAGCAGCACGCCGGGGTTGCCGGCGAAGCCGCCCGCGAGGCAGGCCAGGCCGAACAGGGTGAGGCCGAGCAGGAACATCCGGCGGGCGCCGACGCGGTCCACGAGTCGGCCGCCGAGCAGCAGCAGGCCGCCGAACGTCACCGCGTAGGCGCTGACCACCCACTGCAACGACTGGGCGCTGAAGCCCAGTCCGCTGCCGATGTCGGGGAGGGCGACGTAAACGATGTTGTAGTCCAGGGCGACCACGAACTGGGCGCCGGCGAGGACGGCGAGCGCCACTGCGGTGGGGGCGCCTCGGGCCGGGCTCTCCCGAGTCGATCGAATCGACCGGATCGACCGGATCGACCGGATCGATCGGCTCGATCGGCTCGCTTCGGACTCGGCGGAGGTGCTGCGGGCAGGGGAAACAGGCACGGCGGGACCGTTCTGTGGGACGGGGACTGCGCGGGACTGTGCGGTGTGCATTTACTGCACGCCGTATAGTTACAGCACGGCGAGCAGTATTGCAACGCTGTACCGTTCGGTCATGGCCACGGAAGAACGGACACCCACCCGCCGGGCTCGCCTCCGCGTGGAGACCGCCTGCGAGATCAGGACGATCGCCCTCCGGCTGCTGGCCGAGGGCGGCCCGGGAGCGATTACGCTGCGCGCGATCGCCCGGGAGATGGGCATGACCGCCAATGCGATCTACGGCTACTACGCGACCCGGGACGAGCTGGTCAGCGTGCTGATCAGCGATGTGTACACGTCGCTCGTGGAGGTCGCGGAGGAGGCTCGGGACGAGGTCTCGGTGGCCGATGCGGCGGGTCGGCTGCTGGCCTGGGCCGGGGCGTTTCGGGCCTGGTCGGTGGCCAATCCGGAGGGCTTCCGGTTGATCTACGGCGATCCGGTGCCCGGGTATCAGGCGCCGCCGGGCGGGGCCGCGATCGAGGCGGCGCATCGGGCGTGCGCCGGGTTGACCGGTCTGGTCGCGGCGGCGTGGCCGTCGGCCGAGGCGTTGCAGTCGGACGAGACGTACGACTGGCCCGACTTCGATCCGACCCTGGTCGCGCTGGTGCGCGCGCAGTTCCCGGAGCTGCCGCCGACGGCGGTCGCACTCGCGTTGCGGGTGTGGGGGCGGCTGCACGGGCTGGTGTCGCTGGAGATCTATGGCCACCTGCGCGGGCAGACGGGTGATCCGGGGCGGATCTACCGGACCGAGATGCGGGATCTGATCCGGTCGTTGGGGCTGACGCCGCCGGAGTAGGCCGGTCCGGTCTGCCGAACACGCCTGCCGGCTCCGGCTGTTCGGGTCGGGCTGTTCGGGTCGGACGCGGCGGTGTGCGGGTGGTGTGCGGGTGGTGTGCGGCTTCGGTGGCGCGCGGAGACGAGGGTGGCGGTGGCTTGCGGGTCGGCTCTGAGGTATCCCGAGTGATTCGGGGTTCGGGCGATCCGCCATAGTTGCTTAATTGCGCAAGTCTGGAACCGTACGTGCCTTCGGCTCGTCCTGCTTCCGGACGGGCCGGTCGGGACGAGGGAGTACAGGCGTGCCACAGCCATTGACGCAGATGCCTGAAGTCGAAGGGCGGCCGGGGAGTTCTCCGGGCGCCCGTCGGCGGTTCCCGGGCGTGCTCGTCCCGCTGATTCTGGTCGGCGTCCCGGTGCTTGGCGCGTTGGTGGATCGGGCCTTCGGCGCCTCTCCGGGCGGGGTGTTCGCGGTGTCCGTGGTGGTCGCCGCGTTGTGCGCGGTGGCGATGGCGACCCGGACCGGCCTGTGGTGGGTCGTACCGACCCCCCCGCTGATCGTCGCGGCGGTGACGGTCGCGGCCGGGTTCATCTCCGGCAAGCACACCCGGGAGGGTTCCAAGGCACTCGCCACCGAGGTGGCGCGCTGGGCGGTGCACGCGTTCCCGGTGATGGCCGCCGCCGAGGCCGCGGTCGCCGCGGCGGTGGTGGTGCGCCTCGTACTGGGCCGGCGGAATGGCAGGTCGGTCCATGCGTAGCGGGGGTTCGGAGTCCACCGCCGGCGCGCGCCGCCGGCGTCGGCCGCGACGCACCAAGCCATGGGCGGTGCTCGGCCGGGTCCTGGTGTGCACGTTGTCCATCGCGGTGCTGCTGGCGAGCGGGGTCACCTGGTACGTCTACCGGGACCTGACCCACGGCATGCAGACGTCCAACGCCCTGGACGAGGCGAAGGCCGAGGCGCCCAAGCACCTGGACAACGCGGTCAATCTGCTGCTGATCGGGCTGGACAGCCGCCGGGACATGAACGGCAAGGATCTGCCGAAGAAGCTCCTCCAGGACGAACTGCACGCGGGGTCGTCCAGCGAGGTCGGCGGATACAACACCAACACCCTGATCCTGATGCACATCCCGGCCAACGGCGGCAAGGTCACCGCGTTCTCCATCCCGCGCGACGACTACGTGGACATCCCCGGCACCGGGCACAAGCGCAAGATCAAGGAGGCGTACGACAACGCGAAGTACGTCGCCGAGAACAAGCTGGCCGCGCAGGGCGTCAAGGACCCGGTGGAACTGGAACACAAGGGCCGCGAGGCGGGTCGGGCGGCGACGCTGCGCACGGTCCAGGCGTTCCTCGGCGTGCCGATCGACCACTTCGCCGAGGTCAATCTCCTGGGCTTCTACGACATCGCCGGCGCGCTCGGCGGCGTCGAGGTATGCCTCAACGGCCCGGTCAAGGACCACTATTCGGGCGCGGACTTCCCCGCCGGACGTCAGCAGCTCAACGCCTCACAGGCGCTCGCGTTCGTGCGTCAGCGGCACGGCCTGCCGAACTACGACTTGGACCGTACCCACCGCCAGCAGGCGTTCCTGTCCTCGGTGGCCACGAAGCTCAAGAACGGCGGCGTGTTCGGCGACGTGGGCAAGATGCGCAGCCTGCTCGACGTGGTCAAGAAGGACCTGGTGATCGACAACTCCTGGGACGTCCTGGACTTCGCCCAGCAGGCCTCCAACCTGACCGGCGGCAATGCCGAGTTCTTCACGCTGCCGATCGAGCGTTACGACCAGATCGGCGACCAGGACGTCAACATCGTCGACCCGGTCAAGATCAAGGCGATCGTCGCGGGCGCGATCGCGCACGACCCGGCGATCTCCCCGTCGGGGGCCGCGGTGCCGCCACCGCCGCCGCCGCCTTCGACCACCGCCGCCGCCGGTCCGACGGGTTCGGCTCCGGGGGCCACGTCGTCTCCGTCGGCGACTTCGAAGCGGCGCGGGACCCAGAGCACTCCGCCGCCGTCGACGGTGCCGCCGCCTCCGGTCACCCCGGTCGACCCACCGAGCACGGGACCACAGGGGGGTTCGGTGAAGATGGGCGGGATTCCTTGCGTGAACTGAGGTGGGGACTGAGGTGGGGCGGGTGACCGGGTGACCGGTGACCGGTGACCGGGTGGCTGAGTGGCTGAGTGGCGTCGGCGCTTGGCGTCGGCGCGTGGGCGGGTTCGCCCGGGGTGCGGGCGGAGAGCGCGCGGCGACGGGTCGCAGTTCGGCAGGTCGTCCGTCAGCCGACGGAGGACCTGCTACATGCGGTCGATCCGGCGGATCTCCTCCAGCGGATATGGGGTCTGTCTGCTCTGGCGCTGGAACCTGCGGTTGAAGTCCGATATCACCGCGGCGATCGGCGCGTGCCGGGCGATGATCGTTGCGGCCTCCGCTGGGATTCCGGTGGGGCGCTTGCCCTCTGCGTAGGCGCGCACCAGCGCGTAGCGGCCGTCCCCGTCCTCCCTCCGGTATCCGAGTAGAGCGGTGACCAGCCAGTTCACCAGATACGTGGTGGTGTGGCAGCGGTCGTAGGTCTGATGCCGGTCGACGAAGTCGGCCTCGTCCTGCGACAGTTCGAACCGGGAGGAGATCGCGAGGCCGTAGTCCGCGAAGTAGAGGCGCCGGCCGTCGGTCAGGATGTTCTCGAAGTGCGCGTCGAAGTGCAGGAGCCCGCGGTCGTTCATGAACGAGGCGCCGGCTGCCAGTTCCCGCTCCACCATGGCGCAGGCCCGGTTGGCGGTCCGGTCCCCTGCTTCGACCTGAGTGCCGAGCCACTGGTGCAGGTTCTGCGGGATGTACTCCAGGAACAGCGCGATGCTCGCCGAGGACTGTTGGAGAGCTTGGATCCGGCGGCGTACCTGCGATCCGCCGCCCCAGTACGCCACAGCCCGTTCGACGTCGGCCAGTTCCTCGGGAAGGGGCGTCGAGTCGGGCAACATCCTCCAGTGGTACATCAGGGGGAAGCCCTCGTACTCCGCTGCGAGTACCCAGTTCGTGGTCATGGTGTGCACGGCGAGTTCTCGCCAGGCCCCGAAGCCCGGCGAGCCGATGGTGCCGATGCCGTACTGGCAGAAGACGGGCAGATCGAACAGGTTCGCCGTGCACCGGACGTGTTCGGGCCGCCTCTCCAGGTCGGTGAGGGGCACCCGCTTCACGAAGACCGGGGTTCCGGCGACCTCCAGCAGGGCCGCATTCCCGCCGATGCCGGATCCGATCGGCACGGCCGTGTCCACGAATTCGCGCAGGGCACGATCGCTGTACAGGGCGAGGGATGTGGAGACTGCGCCATGGGCGGTGAGACGCGCATCGCGCGACATGTCCGGGACTTTCACTGCTGCCTCCACTGCCTCCACTGCCTCCACTGCCTCCATTGCCTCCACCTGGGCGCCGACCTTGATTTTGCAATGGCCGCGCATCTCCGCCGAGCCGCAACCGCGTTCGACACGTAGCTCTGTGGTTTGGGTTCCGGAGCGGGTTGAGGGCGTCCAGGAGCGTGTGATGGCAGACCTGATCACCCTCTCTTGATCGCACTTTACGTGGAGATCGACGACGGGTCGGGGGAACACGATGCTTTGGCGGACCGCCTCTGCCGCGCAACTTCGGGCTCGTCTGGCCGGCCGTGGTGGTTGCTTCGGGTGGTGGTTGAGGCCAGGCTGGCCTCGCCCCGCGCGGGGTTTGGGCGGGCCCGGGATGCGGTCAGTGGCGGGTTCGTGGATCCGAGCCGCCGGGCTAGTCCGTGGTGGGTGCCTTGAGGATGTCGGCGATTCGGGACACGCTCACCCCGACGACGCCTGCCATCTCGACTCTGGAAAGCCCGTTGGCGCGGCCTGCGAATACGGCCCTGCGGACGGTGGTATCGGCGACCTGGAGTTGGCGGCGGGCCTCACGCTGGTCGTAGCTGCCGGGCGGGCTCTGGTGGTAGGTCGATCGCACCACCGCTCGTACGAGTACGGCCCGCTTCAGGCGCTGCCGCGCGGCGTCCTTGGTGTCGTCGTTCATGGAACTCCCTTGTGGATGCTTGGCTTTCGTCGGGGCGTACATGTCCACGCCGTGCGAGGTGCGCTGGTCGGGGGGTGAGCGGCGGGGCGTGAGAGCTGGATTGGTCCCGGGTGCGGAAACCCGGCCGGGCGTGTGGTGGATGACGCCACGGCGCGTGACCGGCCGGGCGGTCGGAGGCGAACTACGCCTCGGCGGCGAGTGGTTCGGCCGCGAGCGTCGCCACGGGGCCTAGGCTGTCGGCGGGGCTTGGGATCGCGGGTTCGGCGGGGGCGTCGAGTATTTCCGCGGTGAGCAGGTTCTCGTCGCGGTAGCCGCGTAGTGGCATGAGGTGCATATGGCGATCGAGCCGGTGACGAGGTCGGGGTGGACGCCGCTGGCGAGGAACCAGGACGTCGGGCCGCCGGTGCCCGGTAGCCATCCGCGCTCGCCGCCGGGCCAGCCGGGCACGATCCGGGCGACGATCCCGAGTCCCTAGCCGGTTACGAATCGCCGTGGTGGGACCGGGGGTTGGGTGTAGCCGTACGGGGACCACGTTGCTCGGGGTACGACCTCCTGGACGCCGACGAGCAGCACGCGCGTGAGGCCGTCGCCGGTGTCGAGGATGGCGTACATGGTCCTGACGTCCACGGTCAGCCAGTCGACGGTGGAGTGCAGCGTCGCGTCGGTGACCAGCTCGGAGAGCATGAGGACCACGTCCTCGCGCCATTCGCCGGTGAGTTCGATCTCGTCGCAGACCCGACGCATGGTCGCCCGCGCCAGGCCGGCCGATTCCACGGCACGCGGGAAGCTCTTGCGCACGGCGATCTCGGTCATGGCGTCCGCCCCTTCGGGTCCTTGCCGGAGAGTGCCCGGGACAGACCCGCGTACAGCAACTCGGCGTGTCCGGGGTTGAGCAGGAGGTCCGTGGCTTCGGTCGGCTCGCCGTGCTCGTCGTGGATGAACGGTGGGACGGCAATGACGCCGGTCGCCTTGTCGCGGACCAGCGGCGTATTGGGGTTGACGGTTGCGAATCTGATGGTCACGAAGTACTCCTCGCGGCTCCGGGAGCCGAACACGCTGAACTCGTCGGCATCGGCGGTTCCTCACACTCGGAACATCGCGAGTCGGATGGATAGGTCGCGGGTTCGCGCCGGGGATGAACGCGGCACGTGATGGCATTTTGTGGCATTCGTAGGGCATTTCATCGCCAGGGCGAGGATCCCCTGCGCAGGATGTGTGCGACGAAGTACGGTCGGAATCACCTACGGCACCTGTTGCCAGGGGCGCGCATGTCCACGTCAGGACCCGGTCGGTCCCGGAACGAAGCTTTCCGGTCGATGCGTTTGGAACGAGGCGAGCCACCGGCCGAGTTCTCGGCTGCGATGCGTCGTGCCGGACTGGAGATCGGGGTAAACCTCGGGACGGACGCGTCCTACGTGGGACGGATCGAATCGGGTCGGATCCGATGCCCGAACTACGCAATCGAGCGGGTGTTGCGTCGATTGCTTCCGGGCCGGGCGTTGGAGGATCTCGGCTTCGCCGTCCCGGAGCGGCGTCGACGCGTCTCGCAACCCAGCAAGACAACGAACGAAGAGGAGGAGGCCGTGAATCGCCGTCACTTTGTCGCCGGTAGCACTTCTGTGATGCTCGGGGGCATAGCCCCGCCGGCCACCGCCGGCGCAGCGGGGGCGACCATCGGGCAGCGGGAGGTGCGCCAAGTTCGCGACGCGGTGACCAGGATCCGGACTGCGGATGATCGAAGGGGATCCGCGACCGACCTGTGTTCTGCGGCGACCAGCAGCCTGCGCCTCGCGTACCAGTGGCTCAACGAGTGCGCCTTCTCGGAGCAAACCGGTAAGGACCTCCAGTCCGTTGCCGGCGAGTTGGCCATTTCCGTCGGATGGTTGTGCCATGACGCGGGACGTCTCGCGGATGCACGCTCCTACTACGCCGAGGCCATTTCCGGCGCGCGCATGGCCGACGATTCCCGACTTGAAGCCCATGTCTTCTGCAACATGTCGTATCTGGCACGGGACGCCGTGCGGCCACGCGAAGCCATCCGCACGGCACAGGTCGCGCAGAGTGTGGCCGCCGATTGGGCGACCCCACGGCTTCGGTCGCTGCTGGCGCTGCGCGAAGCGGGTGGATGGGCGGTGCTGCGAGATCGCCCGGCCTGTGAGAAGGCGATCCGATCGGCGCACCGTTACTTCGAACAGGGGCCGCAGGATGAGGATCCCGAATGGATGACCTTCTTCGGAGCAGCCGAGATGGCGGGCTTGGAAGGCCAGTGTTGGACGGCCCTGGGAGATCCGCGCCGAGCCGCAGCCCAGTCGGCTCAGGCGGTCATGCTCCAGGCGCCGGAGTTCGTCCGTAACCGTGCTTTGTATGAGGCCCAGCAAGCTCTCGACAACGTGGCATGCGAGCAATTCGATATGGCTGCCAGTGCCGGTGAACGTGTGCTCGTAGATCTGACGCAAGTGCGATCGGAGCGGGTTTCACAGATGGTCGGGAACGCGGTCAACGCGCTCCGCCCGTATGAGCATGTGCGCGAAGTTCGGGTCTTTGTCGAGCACTTCGACGCGGTCTCCGCCTGACGAATCGGAGTGTGAAGTGAACCGGATAGACCTGCACGTGTTCGGTCCGTCCGAAGTCTCCGCGATGGCTGACGCCCTTGGCCGACCTGTATGCCGAGGCGTACGCCGAGCGATTGCACCGCCGATTCGAGTCCGTGGCGGCATTTCGTCAACGCCTCGAAACACACGTGCGGAAACCGGGCTTCCGACTCGTCGGCTTGATGGCGAACGGCGACATCATCGCCGATGCGTACGGGTTCGAAGTCGTTACTCCCGAGACATGGTGGGGCGATCAAGTCCCGGACTGGGTACCGGAGGAGGTCAATGGCGGGACTCTTTTCGCGGTCTGCGAAATGATGGTCCGACCCGCTTGGCGGCGACAAGGACACGCTCGCAGCTTGCACAGCGAGCTACTGGCAGGCTCTCGAACCGACTTCGCCCTGTTGTTCGTACGGAAGGACAACACGAGCGCGCGACGCGCTTACGAGCGGTGGGGGTACCGGCAAATTGGTTCCCATCAACCGGAGTTCGACGCACCCGACTTCGACGTGATGTTGCTGCGACGCTGAAGGGCAGCGGCGGGTCGACGTTCGGCAGCGTCGTCTCTGCCGTCGGCCGACGACCCCGTGTCGGGCCGCGTAGCGGCGGGCCTTGGTGGCGTCGGTCGCGTTCATGGAATTGGTACGTAAGGAGCGGCGGTGACAGCTTTGCAATGGCGCACATCCACCTACAGCGGTGCACAGAACGAGTGTGTGGAGGTCGCACCCCTGCTCGTCGACGGGGGTACGGCTGTCCGCGACAGCAAGGATCGTCGCACCGGCATCATCCGTACCGATGGGCCCGCATGGTCCGCTCTGGTGGCCGGCCTGAAGCGCGTTTGACGTACAAGAGAGAGGCCGCCTTGCCCGAGGCGGCCTCCGTCTCCGAAGTGTAGGTACGAGGCGAGGAGAGACACATGCAGTCGTTCGATGTGAACGCAACGCCGTGGCGCAAGTCGACGTACTCGGGTGGCACCAGTGACTGTGTCGAGTCGGCGGTCATGCTGTCCGGCCGCGCCGGCGTGCGCGACTCGAAGTGCCCTACGGCCCCTGGGATCGCGTTCCAAGCACAAGCGTGGGCAAGCTTCCTCAGCGCTCAGCGCTGAGCACGACGAAAGCCGCCCCGCCCGGGTGGGTGAGGCGGCCTCGTCGATTCGTGAGCTCCCGAAGTTCCACGGTGGAGAAGACCGGACTTGCGCACCGCCCTCGAAGCACACGGCGGCCATGGGGGCCGCGAAGACGCGAGCGAGGAGACATGCAATGACTCCCGACACGCCAACTCCGACCCCGTGGCGCACGTCTTCGTACTCCGGAGGCACCGCCCAGTGTGTAATGGCGGCTGCTCTCACCGACGCCGGCGCAGGGGTCCGCGACTCGAAAGCGGAGCCCACGGCGGCCGGTCGCACGTTCCACATCGGCACGTGGTCCACCTTCCTCGACCAGGTAAACCGGCTACCGACGCAACCGGAGCACATCGACCTGGCCGCACCGTTTCGCAAGTCGTCGCGTAGCGGCCCGACCAACGACTGTGTCGAGGTTGCGCCGACTCTCCTTCCGGGGACGGTAGTTCGGGACAGTTAGGACCTCGAGATCGGCATAGTCCGTGCCGGCCAGGGGTCGTGGGTGACACTCCTCGCCAATCTGAAGCGCGCCTGACTTACGCAAGAATGCCTCGCCCATGAGGGGCGAGGTGACCTCATACGTCGTCCCTGGTCTACTGCTTCGGTGGCAGCACACAGCCCCGGATCTGTGGTTTCTTGCTGGGTGGGTCGTCGGGGGATCGAACTCGAGCCCGCGGAATATAAGTTGGACAGCGGTGGTGGTAACGGGAGTTGGGGCGGGCAGGGGTGTGCAGTTCTGTCCGGCTCTGCACACCCCTGCGTCCCGCTGATTACGAACCGGATGGCGCCCGTGCATCGGCCGGGAATGCGTTCGTGCCACGCGCATCCTTCGCCATGACAGCGGCATGTCGCGTCGGGGTGGGTGGGGCCTTCGCTACGGGCGTGGAAGGCGAGGTGCTCCAGGTCCTCCGAGCAGCCGACGGCGAACTCGCCGTACCAGTGGGGATCGGCGGGGCATCGCGGCTCGGCGCCCTGGATCTTCGACTGGCTCAGAGCGGGGCCGCCGTGCGCAACGATTCGGATGGTCCACGGCCACCCTGTCACTCCGATCCAGCCACGGTAGCCGGTGCCCCGGCCACCCTCGCAGCGGCTCGGGGATAGCCGTGCCTACCATCCCGGCCTCGACTACGCTGCCCGTAGTAGTCATCGAATGATCACATAGTGTTATCCATGTCGAAAACACGGGGCGGCCCATGTCGGGCGAGGACATCAGGATTGATTCGGCGGACATCCGGTCGGCCATGCCGAAGTTCGTCACGGAGGCCGAGCGGTTACGCGCGGCTGCGGACGCGTTCAAGGCGATGGCGGCCGGGCTCGGCGAGCCCTGGGGCGACGACGAGAACGGTCGCAAATTCGGGGCCACCTTCGCGGCGAACCAGACGGTGATCATCCAGGGCGCCGATGTGCTGGCGCAGGGGGTTGCGAGTATCGCCCCGGCGCTGGAAGCGATGGTGAGCAACACGCTGGATACCGATGACGCCAACGCCAAACGCCTGAGCTGAGGGCCAGGCATGGGCATATTCGGCGATGCCGCTGATCTGCTGGAGGACGGCCTGGACAAGGCCGGCGAGGCGGTCGACGCGGGGCTGGACAAGGCCGGCGAGGCGGTCGATTTCGTCGTCGATCTCGCAGAGGCGGGTCTCGACGAGTGCATGCGGGTACTCAAGGGCCTGGTCAGCCTGGGCGACGAGGCGGTCGAGCAGGTTGTCCGATTCCTGGGGCTGCCGTGGCCCAAGGCGGACGAGGACAAGCTTCGCGAGTTGGCCGGCGGCTACGAGCGACTGGCCGCGGTACTCGACCAGGTCATCGCCGGCGCCTCGGGACCGGCCCGAGGCATCATCGCCCGCAACACCGGTCTGCCGATCGACAACTTCGCCGCGTTCTGGAGCCAGTACGAAGGCAGCGGCCGGAACTGGCTTCCCTCGACGGCCGCTTCATGCCGAGAACAGGCGGCGTCGCTGCGCAAACTGGCCGATGCGGTGCAGACCCAGAAGACCGTCCTCAAGGCCGAGATCCTGGCCGTGGCCGCGACCATCCTGGTCGGCGCCGGCCTGTTGGTCGTTCCGGGCGTCAACATCATCTCGGGTGCCGCGATGTCTGCGGCCACATTCGCTGCCGAGTCCGCCGCGACCGCGTGCGGCCTCGCGATCAGTGCCTCCGTGCTCGAAATCATCGGCACGATCGTCGGCAGCGCAGTTATCGGCGCGGTGACCTCGGTCGCGCTGGACCTCGCAGTGGCCCAGCCGATCAAGATCGCGATGGGCGCGCAGCACGGTCTCACCACGGATCACCTCCTGGAGACCGCCGCCTACGGCGCGGCCGGCGGCGCCGTAGGCGGCACGATGTCCGCAGGCGCCCAACAACTCCCCAAGCTGGTCCTGCCAACCCGCCTCAGCGCCCTCACCGCCTTGACTGCAAAGGCTCCGGCGGCCCTGAACAGCGTTACGGGCCAGGCGCTCGCCGGTGGCGGCACGGCGGCCATCATCGACGCGACCACGCAGGGCAAGGTCAGCCTGCTCGACGTCCTCGCGGGCACCGCGGGCGGTGCCGCCGGCGGCAGGGCCTCGCAAGCCACTGCCCGACCCGGCTCGAGACCAAGCATCACCGACGTCTTGGACGGAACACCGTCCCGCATCGATATGGGTACCCGTCGGCAGCAGGCAGAATTGCATTCGAGGACATCGCGCACGCCCGTACCCCCGGAAGTTCCCGGCGACGCTGCGCTGCGGACCGGGGAACCCATCTATTATCGACCGGAGGCTTCGGCGATCGGGGGCGATCCGGCGACCCGGGGAAACTATGGGAGAGCCGGCAACGTTCCGGGGCTGCACGATGTGGTCGTGCACGGGAACGAAGAAGGATTCTTCGGTCCCACGCACCGGAGAACAGATGGCTCGTATTTCTCGAACGAGACGAACCCTACACATATCGTGGAAGCCATAATCAATAATCCCGACTATGCGGGTGGCCCGGTCCGTTTGATATCGTGTCATTCCGGCGCCGATGCCATTGGTTCACCGCATGGGCCGGCAGCCCAGGAAGTGGCACGCCAGCTCGGCGTTCCCGTCCATGCCCCGACCGATTTGATCGCCCTGGATGCGAAGGGGAATCCGGTTATCGCCAATGGCGGATATTTTAGGATATTCCTTCCGATTATTTCCTAGAAAGAGGTGGATGAGATGAAGATCCTTGGGCTCTACGATGAACTTTGGAAACCTGGAGCCGGGAAATCGATGGGAAGCATCCTCGATGCCCGAGGCGACGACCCGCTTGTGGACGAGGCGAAGATTCTGGCCTATTTGGAGGCCGGGACGTCGTTGTTCGACTTCATGGCGTTCAAGCGGGACGTATTTGGCGGAGAAGAGAATATTCCCGGCGCCGGTTCGCCGATGACCGACGGTGAATGGATCTGGAAGAGAGATCTTCTCTATTATCTGCCCGTATATCACGTTCTATTGAATCCGGATTTTCTGGATCATGTGCGAGCAATCGACTACCGTATGCCCGAAATCTCGGACGAGCGAATCGACGAGCTTTCGCCCATCGTGCTTGATCTGGTGTGACCCCGAGGTTCGATTGCGTGCTGGGGCGGCGACCCGGGACGGCAACCCGGCCGGTCGCGGTGGCCCGCGCGCTGGCCCCCGCACCACGCGTGGTCTTCGCGGACGAACCGACCGGCGCGCTTGACCTGCTCACCGGGGAGCGCGTGATGCGCCTGCTGACCTCGGCCGCCCGGAAGAGCGGCGCAGCTGTGGCGGTCGTGGCGGTGACGGTGCTGGGGCTGCCCGCTCTGTGGCGGCTGATGCGGCCCGAGGGGTTGCGCATGGAGTAGATGCCCGGAGGTGGGCCGAGTGCTGATGCTCTGCCAGAAGGCTTACGCAGCACTGGAGACGGGGTATGGCCCCGGCTCCGTGCCACCGCTCGCCCATCTGACGATCCGTCATGCGTCGTGTAGCGCCGGGGAACCGACGGCTGGAGGGTGCAGGCCGTGCGGCGACCGGTGAAGCGGGTGCTCGCCTGTCGGTGACATGGCGGGCGTCCGAGGGGTCCAGGAACACGCGCAGCGCGGGATCTGCGGTCGAGGTGTGGGCGGTGGGCGGGTCGCGGGCACCGTTGGGGAGATAACGGTAGGTCCGGCTCGACCGGGCCGGGATTCAGCGGCGCACTCCACACGTCCTGCGCGGACGGCGACCGCTGCAGCATCCGGGGATGGACGTGACGGGCCACCGCCGAGAAGCGGACGAACGGGCGGGCGGGATCTGTGTCCAGCAATCTCGAGGGCGGCGTCTGGCCCGACCCGACAAGTACGGCGGTGGCGCTGTTGGAGATCGGGACGGCGGGCTCGTCCGCGAGGTGGAAGGAGTTGGCGCCGCGCGACCGGCTGTCGGGGTGCGATGTACGCGATGTCGGTGTGGGCCGGCTTCAAGGGGCGAGATCGGACCGGCGTTCTTCCCCGGGTGGGCTACGCGCCGCCCGGCAAGTCCTGGGCGGCGTCGTCACGTTCGTCGGCCGGCGGTGCGTGTTTGGCTGCGTAGCGGCGGGCCTTGGTGCGGTTTCCGCATACTCGCATCGAGCACCAGCGGCGGCTGCGGTTTTTGGATACGTCCCAGAAGACCCAGGCGCAGCCGTGCTCGGCGCAGCGCTTGAGGCGGGTGGACTCGCCGCTGCCGACGAGTTCGCTCCAGGCGATGGTGAGTGTGGCCAACGCCCTTGCGGCGGGCGGTAGTTCCTGGGCGGGGACGAAGCCTGCGGGTCGGCCGTCGGCGCCGAGTTCGAATACCAGGGGTATGGCGCGCAACACCTCGTCGGCCTGCCGGACCAGCTCCGGGTCGGGCGCGTCTCCGACGGGTACGCCCAAGGTTTCGCGTAGTCCGGCGCGCAGGCGCAGGGCCCGGTCGTGGTCGGCCGCGTCGATCCGCTCGCCGGTGTCGAGCAGGCCCCGGTCGGTCAGCCACTCGGCGAGCAGGGGTGGGGTGCCCAGGTCGTCCGTGTCGAGTTCGACGTCGAGGGTGTTGACGAATGCCTGGAGCAGGACGGCCGAAGGCGGGGCTTCGAGCATCGGGGGCCTCCGTGTCGGTCCGGGTCCGGTCGGTTCGGGTTCGGGTTCGGGTTCGGTCCATCCGGATTCGGTTGGGTCTGTCCGGCGTTGCCCGGTCGGTCGGGGTTCGGTTGCCCAGTCTACCCCCGGGCTAACCGGCTATCGGGTTTACCGGTTGACGGCGTGCGTGGGTCGGTGTCACGATCCGGATGCACACTAACCGGTCAATCGTTTAGGTAGTTAGGGGTGGGCGATGGCCTTGGAGAGCGGGCCGGTCGAGCGGGAGCGGGAGCGGGAGGTTGATCGCCTGCCGCCGGGCGAGCCGCGCCGGGTCGGATCGCGAAATACCCTCGTGCTGCTGGCCTTTACCATCGTGACGAACCTGGCCGACGGCATCACCAAGATCGCGCTGCCGGTGTTGGCCGCTCGGAATACGGACTCGCCGGCGCTCGTCTCGCTGGTCTCCTTCGCGCTCTCCCTGCCCTGGCTGCTCGTCGCGCTTCACGTCGGCGTGCTCGTGGATCGGGTCGATCGGCGGCGGTTGTTGTGGCTGGCCGATGGGTTGCGGCTGTTGGCCATCGGTGGGCTGGTCGCGATCGCGCTCGGTGGTGGCGTCACCATCGCGGTGCTCGTGGGTGGCGGGCTGGTGTTGGGGGTGGCCGAGGTGATCGCGCTGACCTCGACGTCGGCGCTGATCCCGGCGATCGTGCCGAGGGACGACCGGGAGCGGGCCAACGCGTTGATCACCGGCGCCGAGACGGCCGCCAACGAGTTCGCGGGGCCGTTCGTGGGCGGGCTGCTGCTGGCCGCCGGTACCGGGATCGCGCTCGGGGTGACGTGGGTCGCCTACCTTGCGGCGAGCCTGTTGCTGCTTCTGCTCACCGGGCGGTTTCGGGCGGCCGGGCGGACTGACGTGGACGCCGGTGTCGAGCCGGGCGCGCGGGCGAGTGTGAATCGGGAGATCGGCGCGGGGGTCGGGTATCTCTGGGGGGATCCGCTGCTGCGCACGATGGCGCTCATCCTGACCGTGCTGTACGCGAGTTGGGGTGCGTGGTTGGCGCTGATGCCGTTGGTCGCGCACGATCTGATGCACCTTTCGGCGCGCGAATACGGGGTGGTGCTGAGCGCGTTGGGGGTCGGCGGCCTGCTCGGCGCGGTGCTCGTGGGTCGGCTCAACCGGCTGCTCGGCCATCGGCGGGTGATGTTCGCCGATCTGGTCGGTACGTTCGTGATGATGGTGGTACCGGCGGTGACCACCAACCTGTGGGCGGTCACCGCGGCGGCCTTCGTCGGCGGGCTCGGCGGCACGTTGTGGGCGGTCGACTCCCGGCTGATCGGGCAGAACCTGGTGCCCGAGCGGATGATGGGCCGCTACAGCGGCGCGTCCCGGTTGTTCGGGTGGGGTGCGATCCCACTGGGCGCGGGGCTGATCGGCCTGCTCGCCCAGTGGTTCGGGGTACGGATCGCCTTCGCGGTATTCGCGGTCGCCGTCGCCGGGACGATCCCGGCGTACCTGCGGGTGTTCACCGAGGCGCGGCTGGCTCCGGCGTTTCGGGTGCCGGCGTTTCGGGTGCCGGCGGGGGACGGGGCTGCGAACGGCGTTGACTGAGGCGGGGTTTGGTGGGGCGAGCCGGGCTCAGTGCGGGGGTTCCGGCCACATCCGGCTCGTCGGTGCGTCCGGGCCGTCGACCACGGCGGTGATCATCCGCAGGTTCGCCGCGAATACCGCGGTTTGTTCGGTGCCGATCGCTCGGGTGATCATCTCGTCGGTCTCCTTGACCACCCGCCGGCCCTCGGCGACGCCGGCGCTGCCGAGTTCGGTCAGTTCGAGCAGGACCACCCGCTTGTGTACCGGGTGCGGTCGGCGGACGATCCAGCCCGCGCGTTCCAGTGCGACCATCGCGGTGGTCACGCTCTGTGGGGTGATGTGGTGGGCGCGGGCGAGGTCGGCGGAGGACATCGCGCCGTTCTCGTCGAGCCGGCCGGCCAGGCCGAGTTGGTTGATCGAGACGCCGATCCCATCGAGTCGCTCGTTGAGCAGCCGTTGCATCGACTGCTGCGCGCGCCAGAGCAGGTGCGGTACCTGTTCGCTCCACGCGGCGGGGGCGATTTCGCGGTGGGTGGGCATCACGCGCTTCCTTCTCCGATCTCCGTATGGCCGATCTCCGTACGGCCGGTTTTCGTGTGAACGATCTCCGTGTGGCCGGCGTCGGCACCTGGTGGGGGTTCACCCGCGGGCGCCGCACCCCGTCACCGTAGGGCACGTTGGGCGGCGGTTCGGCATGCGACGCATACGACGCATGCGACGCATGCGACGCATACGACATCTTCGCAGTCCTCGAAGAACATCGCAGTGTGTGGTGATGTTCTCAGGGTGCATACATGTTCGCAGGCTTCTGATAACTTAGCAGCCTTCGGATTACTTGGAAGGCTGCCGCACCATGCCCACGACCGCCCAGAACGCCCAGTCCGCCCCGACCGCCGCAGGTGGCTCGCCGCCGCCGACCTCCGCGGTGGCTCGCCCCGCGCTCACCGTCGTCCTCGCCTGTCTGGGTGTCTTCGCGTCGTACGTGCCCATCGGCGGCGTCGCGGTGTCGCTGCCGACCATCCAGCGCGGGCTCGACGCGTCCACGAGCGATCTGCAGTGGATCAGCGACATCTTCATCCTGCCGATGGCCGCGCTGATCCTGACCTTCGGCCTGATCGGCGACCTGTACGGCCGCAAGAAGGCGTTCCTGGCCGGTCTCGTACTCCTCGCGGTCGGCTCGGCCACCAACCTCACCGCGCACAGCGTCGCCCAGGTCTGGGTCGGCCAGGCGCTGTCCGGCGCGGGCGGCGCGGCCCTGCTCACCTCCAGCCTGGCGCTGATCAGCCACGCCTACCCGGACTTCCGGGCCCGCGCCAAGGCGATATCCGCGTGGGCCGCGGCGCTGGGCCTGGGCATGTCGCTCGGCCCGCTGCTCAGCGGCGCGATCCTCGAACACGCCTCCTGGCGCTGGATCTTCGCGCCCACCGTGCTGGTCTGCCTGATCGGCGCGGCGGTCGCCGCGGTACTCCTGGAGGACTCGCGTTCGCCGCACGGCCGGGCGATCGACGTCCCCGGCCAAATCGCCGCGATCATCGCGATCACCGGCCTGATCTACGGCGTGATCGAGGGTGGGACCAGCGGCTGGACGGGCGCCCCCGTGCTGGCCGCGTTCGCCCTCGCGGTACTCGGACTGGTCGCGTTCGTCGTGGTCGAGCGCCGCTCGGCGACGCCGATGTTGTCCCTCGAACTGTTCTCCTCGCGGGCCTTCACCGGGGCCGGCGTGGTCACCATGCTGACCATGTTCGGCCTGGTCGGCATCGTGTTCTCACTCAGCCTGTTCTTCGGCAACGTCCAGCACCTGAGCGCGCTCGAGATCGCGTACCGCTTCCTGCTGATCAACGGCCTCACCGTGGTGATCGGCCCGATCGTCGGCCGGCTGATGGGCCGGATCCCGTCGGGCGCCCTGCTCACCGGCGGCCTGACGCTCACCGGGATCGGCATGTTGACCCTGAACACCCTGGACCCGAACACCGGATTCGCCGCGCTGATCCTGCCGTTGACGGTGATCGGCGTCGGCTTCGCGTTCGTGATGACGCCGATCACCTCGATCGCCGTCGGCAGCGTGCCGCACCACCTGGCGGGCATGGCCAGCGCGGGCAACAACACCCTGCGTCAACTCGGCGGCGCGCTCGGCCCGGCCATCCTCGGCGCGGTACTGACCAATCGCATCGTCGCCGCGCTGCCGAACCACCTGGCCGACTCGGGGCTGAGCGTCGCGGATCGCGAACATGTCGCCTCGGCGGTCTCCGGCGAGGGGCTGTCCGCAGCGGGCCGGCTGGGCCTGGCTCCCGAGCCGACCGGCAGGGCGCTGGGCGCGCTCGGCGACAGCTTCGCCGACGCGATGCATGTGTGCATGACCATCGCGGGCGTCGGGATGTTCGTGGCGGCGGCGGTCACGGTGCTGATGATCGGGGTGCGTCGGCCGAAGCGGCCTGGGGCGGCCGAGCCGGTGTCGGTTGAGGTGGCCCGGCCCGTGACCTCCGCCCGGGCCTGAGGCCGGGTCTGGGTCCCGCGGCCTGAGGCCGGGTCTGAGTCCGGGCATGAGTCCCCGGGCCTGAGGCCGGGCCTGAGTCCAGGCATGAGTCCCCGGGTCTGAGTCCGGACCTGAGGCCGGACCTGATCCGGGCCGCTCGCCGATCGATCCCGGTGTCGATCGGCGAGCGGCCCTTCCCCCAATCCCGGCTACTTCACCGGGACTTGCCGCCGACGCAGTCCGAACGCGGTGACCACCGCGCCGAGCAGCGCGCCCACCAGCGGCACGATCAATGCGGTCTTGAAGCCGTCGAGTTCCGAACCACCCGCGCCGGCCAGCACGGCCGTCACCGCGGACAGCCCCAGCGCCGCGCCGAATTGGAACGCGGTGTACAACAGGCCGCCGGCCAGGCCCTGTTCGTCCTCCTCGATGCCGTCCGTGGCGGCGATCGTGAGCGGACCGTACGCCAACGCGAAGGCCGTCCCGAGCAGCAACATCGTCGGGAACATGGCCAGGTAGGTGGTGTCCGCCTCGATCGACAGGAACAGTGCGTACGCCAGCGCGGCCAGCAACATCCCGCCCAGGATCACCCGCAGATTCCCGAACCGCTCGACCAGGCGCGGTGTCACCGTCGGGGCGAGTACGGCGTCCGCGCCGACCGCCAGGAGCGCGAAACTGGTCTGCAGTGTCGACCAGTCGCGGACCTCCTGGAGGTAGAACACCGCGACGAACTGGAACCCGAAGAACGACCCGGCGAACAGCAGCGCGCCCAGGTTCGCCCGCACCAGCGCGCCCGAGCGCAGGATGCCAAGCCGAACCAGCGGGGTGGCCGCGCGCCGTTCGGCGGCCACGAAGACGAGCAGCATGACGACACCGCCCGCGAAGACCGCGACCGTCCAACCCCAGCCGTGCGCCGGGTGCTCCAGTCGGACCACGCCGTAGACCAGGAGCAACATCGAGGCGGTGACGCTGATCGCGCCCATCACATCGAAGCTCTGCCCGGTCCGGTCCGGCCGGTCGTCCCGGGGGATCAGGGTCAGCGCGGCCAACAGGATCGCTGCGGCCAGTGCGACGGGGACGAAGAACACCAGCCGCCAGTCGATCGCGGTCAGCAGCCCGCCGATCACCAGGCCCAGCGAGAAGCCGCCCGCGGCGGTGCCCGCGTAGAACAGCAGCGCCCGGTTGCGCTGCGGCCCCTCGGCAAAGCCGGTGGTGATGATGGACAACCCGGCGGGCGTCATGAACGCGGCGGACGCGCCGGTCACGAAGCGCGCGACGATCAACATCCAGCCCTCGGTGGCGAAACCGCCCAGGCCGGAGAAGACCAGGAACACGGTCAGCCAGAACAGGAACATCCGCCGCCGGCCCAGCAGGTCGGCGGTGCGGCCACCGAGCAGCATGAACCCGGCGTAGGCGAGCACGTACGCGCTCATCACCCAACTCACCGCGCCGGTCGACATGCCCAGGTCGTCCCGGATGGTGGGCAGCGCGACATTGAGCATCGCGATGTCGATGCCTTCGAGGAAGATCGCGCCGCAGAGCACGATCAGCACACCCCACGCGCGGACGGTCATCCGGCCGGACTGTCCGGTCTGTCCGGCGTCGTCCTCGGGGGGTGTGTGCGGTGTTCTGGATGCGTTCGCCTCGTCCGGGGTGGGCGAGGTGGTGGGTGAGGACGTGGATGCGGACATGCGGGAGCCCCTTGGGACACGGGTGGGTGGATCGGGATGCCGGGGTTCGGACGGCTTCGCATGGCTTCGCATGGCCTCGGACAGCGTCGGTTCTGCGAACGAACCCGGTTCCCTCTTGTAACCGTCCCCATCCTTGGGCAGCATCGACTTTCATGGAAGAAGGCACTTCAAAGGAACCGACCCCCTGCGCGAGTAACCAGGAGGACTACGACGCCCTGCAATGGGACGTGCGCGAGGGGTGCGAGGTACGGCAGATCCTGGATCGGGTCGCCGACAAGTGGTCGCTGTTGGTGATCGCGATCCTGGAGAGCCGTACGCTGCGCTTCACCGAACTGCGCCGCGAGATCGACGGGATCAGCCAGCGCATGCTCACCGTGACACTGCGTCAGCTCGAACGCGACGGCCTGGTCCGGCGCACCGTGTACCCGGTGGTGCCGCCCCGCGTGGACTACGCGCTCACCCCGATGGGCACCACGCTGCACACCACGATCCGGTCGCTGGTCACCTGGACCGAGGAACACCAGGACCGGATCGCCGAGGCCCGGGCCCGCTACGACGCGCAGGCGGGCGTCGTGGGCGACCTCACCTCCGCGGGGCACTGACCCGGCTCGACCCTCCCCGGCCCTTCCCGACCCTCCCCGTCGGTCGACGGTGCGGGTACGGGCCGCCGCCCGCCCACCATTGCCGCAGGTCACGGCGTGTCCGGGGATACTCGCAGCAGGCTCGGGGCGATACCGGTACTCTGCCGGTGGGCAAAACGCGGATCACCGCGCGACAGCCCTCGGGGCGTTAGCTCAATTGGCAGAGCAGCGGACTTTTAATCCGCGGGTTCAGGGTTCGATCCCCTGACGCCCCACCCGGTGAAAAAGCCGCAGGTCACTTGGTGACCTGCGGCTTTCTGCTTGTTCGGCTGGTTTGCCCGGTCACCACGTGTAGTACGGGACGCCCCTCGAGTCCTTTTCCTGGTTGACCGACATGCAGGCCTTGTCGTCGGAGGCGTTGAGGGCGCCGGCCGTGGTGGGGAGGTCGCCGGCGGCCGGGGGGGCCGGGGTGTTGGCGGCGGGCTTGCCGTTGGTGCCTCCCGCCGGGAAGGTGGGGCCGGATTTCCAGTCGGCGCCGATGGTGAGGGTCAGGTGGGTGGCCTGTTGGGACTCCTGGAGGGCGGCCGGCGGGAGGGACAGGGCGGTGGCCACCGCCTGGGCGGCGTCCTGGGCGGCGGCCGGGTAGGTGAGCGTGGTGGTGGCTGCTCGTTTGGTCGCCGTGGTGTCCTTCACCGTTTTGCTGAAGCCCTGCTTGACGAGTTCCTGGCTCACCGTGCCGGCGCGGTCCCCGGTCGGGGTGCTGCGCACGGTCAGGGCGACCGTGGCCTTGTCCAGCGTCGGGGCGGGCGGGGGCGGCGGGGCGGCGTCCGGGGCGGGGCCGTTCTTGTCGAACGGGGTGTCCGCGCGCAACATCGTCCACATGCGTTCCGCCTCCGGGGCGGGGATCAGGTGGTCCTTGTTTCGCGGGTCCTCGCCGCTGGGCATCGTGGTCGTCGTGATGCGGTTGGTCGGGATCTTGTTCAGTTCGCCGGCCAGGTCGATCAGCTTGTTCAGGCTGCCCAGGCCGTCGTCCACGTGCAGCGCCTTCGTGGCCGCCTCGGCCAGTGGGAAGACCTTGGTCGGATTGGCCAGCGTGCTGGCCTTCTTCAGCGTGCGGACCATCGAATTGAGGTACATGTGCTGGGCCTTCGCCCGCCCGAGGTCGCCGCCGTACTCGAACGCGTGCCGGGTGCGCAGCCATTGCAGCGCCTGGACGCCCTGGATCTTGTGGCTGCCCGCCTCCAGCTTCAGGTGTGAACCCTCCGAGTGCTGGACGCCCTGCCGGTCGACGTAGTTCTTCTCGTCCTTGATGTTCTGTTGCACGCATACCTCGACGCCGCCGACCGCGTCGGCCATCGACACCACGCCGGAGAAGTCCACCATCATGAAGTGGTCGATGTGCACCTTGGTGAGGTTCTGCCAGGCCGCGACCACACAGCCCGGGCCGCCTCGGCCCAGGCTGTCGGCGATGCTGTCGTTGATCGGTTCGTAGCGCTTCTTGGTTTTCGGGTCGGTACACGCCGGGATCGCCACGCGCGTATCGCGCGGGACGCTCACCAGCGACGCGTTGCTGCGGTCGGCCGATACGTGCAACAACATCTGCACGTCGGCGTTCGCCACACCGCCGTCACCGCACGCCCCGCCCAGCTTGCAGTTCTCCGCGCTGTCCCGGCCGTCCGAGCCCAGGAGCAGGATGTTCAGCGGGGTGTGCCCGAATGCGTCCGGCTTGGGCTTGGCTATGTCGCCGTCGCCCGAATTGCGTTCCGAGGACTGGATGTTGCCGTTGAGGTGCTCCCAATAGGCCCACCCCGCCGCGCTGATCAGCACGAGCACCGTCGCGACGACGAGCGCGGTGATCTTCAGCTTGCGAAACCGCTTGGGCCGGCGCCGCCCGCGAGGGCCCGAAGTGTCGTCGTCCGTCGCCGAGTTGCGCCCGCCGCGCCGGCGGGCCCGGGCCTCGGCCCGCGTCCCGGCCTTGGCCGGCGAAGGCGTTCCCGCCTCCGACCCCGATTCGGAGCCCCGGGCCGGCCCCGGATCCGTGTCGTCGCCGGTAAGCCCGCGGTCTGCCATCGAACCTCGCCGTCGTTCTCGTCAGTCCTGTGTCGGCGCGTCCCGAGGACGGCCGAGCAGGGGATTCCGTGAAGGACGGTATCGCCTGACCGCTTGTTTCAGGCCGGCGTTTCGGCGGTGAATCGGCAAAGACCGACCATGGCGACGACCCGGATCCGGGCGAATCAGCGCAATCCGCGCTCAGTTCAGACCTTCGGCTGGGTGAAGCGGATGTTGTTGCCGAACGGGTCGCGCAGGCCGCAGTCGGTGCCGTAGGGGCGTTCGGTCGGCTCCTCGGTGAACTCGACGCCCTTGGCGCGGAGTTCCTCGTACGTCTTGCGGCAGTCGTCGGTGTTGAAGATGAGCCAGCCGCCCATCGCCCCCTTGGTCACCAACTCCCTTACCTGCGCCGCGGTTTCCTCGGACAGCGCGGGCGCGCCCGGTCGTTCGAGCAGGATCGAGCGCTCGGGGTGACCGGGGATGGAGACGGTCAGCCAGCGCATGGGGCCGAGGGGGACGTCGGCGACGACCTCCAAGCCGAGCTTGCCGACGTAGAAGTCGAGGGCCTCGTCCTGGTCGAGAACGTAAATCTGCGATTGCGTGATTGCGTTGAACATGTGCATCACGCTACTCGGCGGCGCGTGGTGAAACTTATCCAAAACTGCTCAATCCCACTGGGCGCCCCGGCCGGCTCCCGGTCAGGCGCTCGGCCGCGTCCAGGCCATCGTGAAGCACGTCGGGACGCCGGCCGACGACGTCTCCTTGCGGTACGTCCGCGGCGATCGGCCGACGATGTCGTGGAACGTGCGGCTGAACGTGCCGGGGCTGCCGAAGCCGACCTCGAAGCAGATGTCGGTGATGTTGCGGTCGGTCTCGCGCAGCAGGAACATCGCCCGCTCGACCCGGCGGCGCTGGAGGTAGCGGTGCGGGGTCTCGCCGAAGGTGGCCCGGAAGGTGCGGGTGAAGTGTGCTTCCGACACGTGGGCGATCCGGGCCAGGGTCGGGATGTCCAACTGTTGGGCGTAGGACCGGTCCATCGCGTCCCGGGCGCGCAACATGCGGCGGTTGGATTCCTCGACGGCGCGGCTCACGCAGCCATCAGATCACAGGGGCGGGGCCGCGACGCACGTGGTGCCGGTTGCTTCGACGGTCCCGCCCGGCCGCGACCGGAAGCGCCCCGACCCCGGCTCGATTGCCGGTTCCGGGGCACTGCCGTGCGGCGGTCGCTTCGGGTCCGGTCAGCCCTTGAGCGCTGCCGCGACCGTTTCGGCGAGCGGCGTGGTCGGGCGGCCCAGGAGGGTGGACAGGTCGGCGGTGATGGCCGCCAGCGCGCCGCCGGAGATCTGGACGTCGGCGTCCACGAGCAGCTCGACGAGGTAGGGCGGCAGGCCGACGCCGGCCAGTATCCCGGTGTACTGCTCGGCCGGCAGGTTCGCGTAGCCGACCTCCCGGCCGCTCTGCTTCGCCGCCTCGGCGGCCAGCTCGGGCAGGCTCCAGTTGGTGTCGCCGGTGAGCTCGTACACCTTGCCGGCCTGGTCGTCGCTCAGCAGCACGATGGCCGCGGCGTCCGCGTAGTCGGCGCGCGAGGCGGACGCGATCCGGCCCTCGCCGGCCGAGCCCGCGACCGCGCCGCGCTCGACGGCGCCGGCCAGCGAGCCGGTGTAGTTCTCGGTGTACCAGCCGTTGCGCAGCAGCACGCTGGGCAGGCCGGTGGCGGCGATCCGCGCCTCGGTGTCGCGGTGCACCCGGGACAGGCCGAGGGGGCTCTCGGCGGCGGCGTAGATGGACGTGTAGAGGAGCTGGCCGACCCGCGCCTCGGCGGCGGCGGCGACCACTGCGGCGTGCTGCGCGATCCGGTCCGCCTCCGGGCCGTTGGAGGAGACGAAGAGCAGCTTGTCGGCGCCGGTGAAGGCCGGTACCAGCGTCTCCGGGCGGGTGTAGTCGGCCTCGCGCACCTCGATCCCCTTGGCCGCGAGATCGGCCGCCTTGGCGGGTGTCCGGACTGCGGCGACGAGCTGAGAGGCGGGCGTGCCGCGCTCGAGCAGGGCGTCGATGACGAGGCGGCCGAACTGCCCGGTGGCTCCGGTGACGACGATCATGGCGAGTTCCTCTCGTGTGCGCCGAACCCGTCGTCCGGTCGCTCACCAAACGATGGCACTAACTTTTTGAAAGTGCAAGTGGATGGAGAGTGTAGGTATATGGAGAGTGCATGCTTTTGGATAGTGCACTACTTTCGAAAGTGCTGACTCGGAGGTAGCCTCGACGCAAGCGGGCACAGCCGTAGCCGCAGTCGACGAAGGGGGCAGCGATGGGAACCGAAACCGCGACCGAGACCGCGACCGGGCCGGACCCGACCCCGGAGTTCGAATTCGACGTCTTCGCGAAGGAGTGCGTCTCGCGGGCGGCCATGGAGCACATCACCGGCCGCTGGGGCGTGCTGGTCCTGGGCGGGCTGTACGACGGCCCGCTGCGCTTCAACGCGCTGCGCCGCCGGGTGGACGGGGTCAGCGAGAAGATGCTCGCGCAGACGCTCCAGGCGCTGGAGCGGGACGGCTTCGTGTTGCGCGAGGTACACAGCGCGATCCCGCCGCGTGTCGAGTACACCCTCACCGACCTCGGCAATGCGACGGCGGCCAAGCTGCTGGATCTGATCAAGCACCTGGAGGGCCACATGTCCCGGGTGTTGGCCGCGCGTGAGGAGTACGACCGCCTGCACGGCTGAGGGGCGCCGAAAAACGACGGCGGGGCCGGGCGGACGAGAGTTGCTCTCGTCCGCCCGGCCCCGCCGTACGGTTCAGCCGTGGCTCAGATGCTCCAGACCCCCGCGCCCAGCATCGACTTGATCTCGCCCGCGAGCCCGCCCTCGGGATTGACCCGGAAGTCCAGGTTGTAGCGGGTGCGCATGCGCGCGCTCTCCAGGATCAGGTGCACCGGGTTGTCCCCGGGGTGCGAGGACAACACCCGCTTGATGTCCTTCACCAGCTTCTCGTTGACCTTGGTGGTGGGCAGGCGCAGGCACACCGGGGCCTTGCCGCCGTGTTCGGCCGAGCCGATGTCCAGCGGGACCAGCTCGGAGCCGAACACGCTGAGCGCGCCGTCGCGTTCGTTGAGCCGGCCCCTGATGCTGACCGCGACGTCCTCCTCGAGGGCGTGTGCGACCAGGGTGTAGGACTGCGGGAAGAACAACACCTCGATCTCGCCGTCGTGGTCGGCGAGGTTGATCATCGCCCACGGTGAGCCGGACTTGTTGACCTTGCGCTGGATGCCGGTGATCAGGCCGGCGAGCTGTACCTGACCCTCGGTCCGGCCCGAGTTCTTCAGCTCGGTGATCGAGGTGTCGCGGTGTCGGGACAGGATGTGTTCGGCGCCGTCGAGGGGGTGGGCGGAGACGTACAGGCCGAGCATCTCGCGTTCGGTGGCCAGCTTGAGCTTGCGCGGCCATTCCTGGTCGGTGAGGGTGAAGTCCAGCCCGACGGCGGGTTCTTCGGTGCTCGCGTCGCCGCCGCCGAACAGGTCGTACTGGCCGGCGGCCTCCTGCTTCTTCAGGCCCACCACCGCGTCGAGTGCCTGCTCGTGTACGTCCACCAGGGCCCGCCGGGTGTGCCCGAGCGCGTCGAACGACCCGGCCTTGACCAGGGATTCGACCGCGCGCTTGTTGCACGCGGGCAGCCCGATCTTGGTCAGGAAGTCGGCGAAGGAGTTGAACTTGCCCTTGCTCGTGCGGGCTTCGACGATGTCGTTGATCACGTTGTCGCCCACGTTGCGGATCGCCCGCAGGCCGAACCGCACGTCCGAGCCGACGGCGGTGAAGTCGGCGACGGACTCGTTGACGTCGGGGGAGAGCACCCGGATGCCGGCCGACCTGGCGTCGGCCAGGTACATCCCCATCTTGTCCTTTTCGTCGCCGACCGAGGTGAGCAGCGCGGCCATGTACTCGGCGGGGAAGTTCGCCTTGAGATAGGCGGTCTGGTAGGACACCAGGCCGTAGGCCGCGGAGTGCGACTTGTTGAACGCGTAGCCGGCGAACGGGACCAGTACGTCCCACACCGCCTGGATCGCCTCGTCGCCGTAGCCGCGCTCGCGACAACCGGCCTGGAAGGGGATGAACTCCTTCTCCAGAACTTCCTTCTTCTTCTTGCCCATTGCCCGGCGGAGCAGGTCGGCCTGGCCGAGGCTGTAGCCGGCCAGCACCTGGGCGGCACGCTGTACCTGCTCCTGATACACGATCAGGCCGTAGGTGGGGCCCAGGACTTCGTTGAGTGGGCCCTCCAACTCCGGGTGGATGGGCGTGATTTCCTGCTGGCCGTTCTTGCGCAGCGCGTAGTTGATGTGCGAGTTCATGCCCATCGGGCCGGGGCGGTAGAGCGCGGAGACCGCGGAGATGTCCTCGAACTCGGTCGGCTTCATCAGCTTGAGCAGCGCGCGCATGGGGCCGCCATCGAGCTGGAACACGCCCAACGTGTCGCCCCGGGACAGCAGTTCGAACGTGGTCGGGTCGTCGAGCGGGATCTTCTCGATGTCGACGTCGACGCCCCGGTTGGCCTTGATGATCTTGATGGCGTGGTCGATGATGCCCAGGTTGCGCAGACCCAGGAAGTCCATCTTGACCAGGCCCATCGACTCGCACGACGGGTAGTCGAAGCCGGTGATGATCACCCCGTCCTTGTCCCGCCGATGCAGCGGGATCAGGTCGAGCAGCGGGGTCGAGGACAGGATCACCGCGGCGGCGTGCACACCGGTGCCGCGGGTCAGGCCCTCGATACCGCGCGCGGTGTCGATCACGATCTTGACTTCGGGGTCGGACTCGTAGAGCGCGCGGATCTCGCCGGCCTCGGTGTAGCGCGGGTGGTCCTTGTCGAACATGCCGGCGAGCGGCATCGACTTGCCCATGATGTCCGGCGGGTAGGCCTTGGTGATCCGGTCCCCGGTGGCGAACGGGAAGCCCAGGATCCGGCTGGAGTCCTTGATCGCGGCCTTGGCCTTGATCGTGCCGAAGGTGTTGACCTGGGCGGTGTAGGCCGAGCCGTACTTGTCGGTGACGTAGCGCACCATCTGGTCGCGCTGGCGGTCGTCGAAGTCGATGTCGACGTCCGGCGGGTTGATCCGCTCGGGGTTGAGGAAACGCTCGAACAGCAGGTCGTAGTCGAGCGGATTCAGGCCGGTGATGCCGGTGAGGTAGGCCACCATCGAACCGGCCGCCGAGCCACGACCGGGGCCGACGGGGATGCCGTTGTCCCGGGCGTACTGGCAGATGTCGGCGACCACGAGGAAGTAGGCGTCGAAGCCCATGGGCGTGATCACGCCCATCTCCAGCTCGATCCGGTCCAGCACCTCCTGGCTCGGGTTGTCGCCGAAGCGGCGCTGGAGACCCTCGGCGATCTTCTTGCGCAGATAGGTCGCCTGCGTCTCGCCCTCCGGGACGTCGAACTGCGGCATCCGGTTGACCTCGGTGAACACCTCGTCGTACGGCTGGATCCGCTCGGCGATCAGGAGGGTGTTGTCGCACGAGTCGGGCAGTTCGCCGAACAGCCGGCGCATCTCGTCGGAGGTCTTGATGTAGTAGCCGGTGCCGGCGAACTTGAACCGGTTCGGGTCGGCCTTGTTCTTGCCCACGCCCACACACAGCAGCGAGTCGTGCGCGTCGGCCTGGTCCTCGGTGACGTAGTGCGAGTCGTTGGTGGCCAGGAGCGGGATGTCCAGCTCCTTGGCGATCCGCAGCAGGTCCTGGCGCACGGTGCGCTCGATGTCGAGGCCGTGGTCCATCAGTTCGAGGAAGTAGTTTTCCTTGCCGAAGATGTCCTGGTACGCGGAGGCGGCCTTGATCGCCTCGTCGTACTGGCCCAGGCGCAGCCTGGTCTGTACCTCGCCGGAGGGGCAGCCGGTGGTGGCGATGATGCCCTCGTGGTGCTCGGCGATCAGCTCGCGGTCCATTCGGGGCTTCATGTAGTAGCCCTCGATGGAGGCGAGGCTGGAGAGGCGGAAGAGGTTGCGCAGGCCCTGCGCGTTCTCCGCCCACATCGTCATGTGGGTGTATCGGCCGCCGCCGGAGACGTCCTTGCCGCCCTCGCCGTCCTCGCTCGGGGCGCGCTTGCCGCCGGGGGCCCAGAACTCGGGGCGGCGGGCGTGGCGGGTGCTGGGGGCGACGTAGGCCTCGATGCCGATGATCGGTTTGACGCCGTGTTTTTTGGACGTGCCTTGGAACTCGTAGGCGCCGAACATGTTGCCGTGGTCGCTCATGGCCACCGCGGGCATGCCCTGACGGGCCACCTCGGCGAACAGCTTGTCGTTCTTCGCCGCTCCGTCCAGCATCGAGTATTCGGTGTGGACATGCAGATGAACGAACGAGTCGGACACGGTGTGTGAGGCTCCTCGGAGGGGCGGCAGGGACCATCCACCATAACGCGGTCGAGGGCGGCAACCGGGCGTCCGAGCAAGGTGTTCGGAGCGGTTCGGCGAGTGGTCGGTGAGGTGTCGGTGAGCGGTCGGCCGAGTGGTCGGCGCGGCGTTGGCGCGGCGTTGGCGGGGCTTTTCCCAGTGGCCCCGGAGTGGGTCGTGGCGGGGTTTGTGTGGGTGTTTGGGAGTGTTTGGTGGGGTGGCCGATGGGGTGGCTGGTGAAGTGACTGGTGAGGTGACTGTGGGGTGGTCGGGCGGCTCAGTGGGGGTGGGCGTGGGCGTGGGCGGCGGCTTCGCGGCGGCGCAGCGGGGGGAGCGTGGGCGGGGGTTGGCGGCGCTCGGGCAGCTCGGCGAGCAGCAGTTTCGTGGCCTCGGTGATGGTGGCCACGGCGCGTTCGACGGCTTCCTCGGTGCGGGGTGACGTGGTCTGGACGCCGCTCACTTTGCGGACGTATTGACGGGCGGCGGCCTCGATCTCCACGTCGGTGGCGGCGGGGTCGAGGCCGCGGAGCGTCGTGATGTTTCGGCACATACCTTTCAGGCTAGGCGGCTCGGCTGACATTGCCTTGGGCGGCGGCAGCGGATTGGGTCGGGCTGTTTGTCCTCAGGCGCCGGATGGGCTGGGGGGCGGGGCGGGGCCGGCCTGCGGCCCGCTTGTCCTCAAACGCCGGACGGGCTTGGTGGGTCGGTCCTGGCCCTGTCCTCAGGCGCCGGACGGGCTGGGGATGGGCCGGCCTGCGGCCCGCTTGTCCTCAAACGCCGGACGGGCTGGATTTGGTCGGTGTCCCGAGGTGATGGGCGCACGTAGCTCGTTTGTCCTCAACCGCCGGACGGGCTGGATGTGGTTGGCCGGGTGGGTTGGAGACGTCGCATGTCCTCAAGTGTCGGAAGCCTCCATGCGCCGGCCGTAACCGTCGACCCGGCCGACCCCAGCCTGTCCGGCGGTTGAGGACAAACGAGCCGCAGGCCGGTCGCGGGACGTTGTTGCCGGGGCGTACGGCGATGCGCTGAGCGGCTGCTCCTTTTCGCCCTTCGTCTTCCCTGCGGACGGGGCTTTCTCCGTGTCGGATCAGGGGTGTTGCGGGCCACAATCCCCCGTTCCCCTGGATCTTCCGCCTTTGCCGCGAGAGGATCTGACTATGCGTCAGCTCGATGTCCCGGGCGGCGCCTGGCATCTGACGTGACGTTAGCCACGTGTAAACAAAGTTCCGGCCGACGCTCGCATACTGTCCCGTACGCAGACCTCATACAGGCGTACGCAGCGCCGGTTGAACCAGGCGATTTGGGAGGCTCCACGTGGAGTTCGGCATCTTCCTGAACGGGTACACCCCCGGTCCGGCCGCTCACGATCGCGCGAGCGAGCACCTCGTGCTGATGCGCGAGATGGAAATGGCCATCAAGGCGGACAAGCACAACTGGAAGTACGCCTGGTTCGGCGAGCACCACGGTCTGGTCGAGTACAGCCACATGTCGGCGCCCGAGGTGGTGATCGGGTACGTCGCCGCGAAGACCGAGCGGATCCACCTGGCCACCGGCATCAACAGCCTGTCGCCGCGCAAGGAGCACCCGGTCCGCTATGCCGAGCGCGCCGCGATGATGGACCACATCACCGAGGGCCGCTTCGAGTGGGGCACCGGTCGTGGCGCGGGCAGCCACGAGATGGCCTCGTTCAACATCATGGACAAGAACTCGACGAAGACCGAGTGGGACGAGGTCGTTCGCGAGGTCCCGCGGATGTGGGCGCAGACGGACTACACGTTCGAGGGCGACCACTTCACCGTGCCGACGCCGCACGACATCCACCCGAAGCCCTACGGCGAGTCGCACCCGCCGATCTGGGTCGCCTGCGGCAACCCGGCCACCTTCGGCAAGGCCGGCTCGATGGGCATCGGCGCGATCGCGTTCAACTTCGAACCGGTCTACAACCTCAAGGGCCGGATCGAGGCCTACAAGGAAGCCGCCGAGAACCCGGTCGAGATCGTCGGCGACTACCAGAACAACAACGTGATGATGACGAACGCCGTCATCTGTCTGTCCGACCGCAAGCGTGCCCGCGAGATCGCGCTCAGCAAGGGCCGCGGCTACCTGGTCACCCTGGTGAACCTGTACCACGACACGATGCCGAAGTCGGCGGACGCGGTCACCTGGCCGTCGCCCACGTTCGACCTCTCGCTGGGCGGCGACGAGCTGCTCGACCAGCTGATCGAGGGCGGCTTCATGCTCGTCGGCACGCCGGACGAGGTGTGCGAGCAGGTCAAGGCGTACCAGGAGGTGGGCTGTGACCAGCTCGTCTTCGGCGTCAACGACGGCATGACGCACGAGGAGAACCTCGAGATGATCGAGCTCTTCGGCGACAAGGTCATTCCCGAGTTCGACAAGGACCCGGAGCACTCGACCACCAAGTACCGCCGCAACGCGGTGCCCAAGTTCGGTCGTTTCCAGGGCGCGGGCCCGGACCCGGACCTCAAGGTCGAGGTACTGCCGACCAGCGCGGTCCTGCCGCTGCCGTACCCGTCCGCGTAGCGAGCACGAGCGGGCGGCGCAACCGCGCACGACGGACGAGGCCATCGGGGAAATCCCGGTGGCCTCGCGTGTTTTGACGGTGGGTCAGTTCGGTGGGGTGAGGCGACTTCGGGCTGCCGTGTGACTTCGGGTTTCCGTGTGACTTCGGGTTGCCGTGTGCGGTGTGCCGGCGATCGGGACGGCGATGGTCGCGGTCCACGGGAGCACGCCGAGGACGCGCGGGGCTTCGGCGCGGCGGTACGGCTCGGGCCATTCGATCTCGACCAGGTAGCGCGCGGCGAGGCCGGCCGCGGCGAACCGGCGCCAGCGCGCGTAGGCCGTCGTCACCCACGTGGGGGACCGGCAACGTTGCGCCCGGTTGCTCGATCAGCGTCCGGGAGGTGGCCATGGATCCACCGTGTCGCCTCCCGTCGGGTGAGGTTCAAGCCCCGGGATCGCGGATTTCGGGTGGTGTGCGTCGATGGGTCGAATGTCTGTCAGGCTTGATCCTTCGGTCCGGCGGCTGGGTCGACGCAGCCGGATCACACACACGCAGTCGAACAACACAAGGGACGTGGCATGGACGCCGTTCACGAAGGTCTGGACGCCGTGCGGGCGGAGCTGGTCGGCCTCGATCGCCCCGTGGTGCGGCTGCTCGAGCCGGGTCTCTCGGCCGAGGCGGTGGTCACCCGAGTGGGTGCCGGCGTGCCCGCCGAGCTGATCTCCTGGTTCGGTTGGGCGGACGGCACCCGCGAGGAGCCGGACCAGCTGGTGGACGAGGCGTCGTTCATACCGGGCTACGTCCTGGTCAGCCTGGCCGAGGCGGTCGAGTTCCGCGAGGAGGTCGAGATGGACCAGCCGGAGGGCGTGCAGTGGTTGCCGCTCCTGGTGTCGCCGGCCGCCGACTTCTACGCGGCGGTCTGGGACGGCGCGGACGTCCAGGTGGCCAGCTACGTCCAGGGCGCGGACGAGCCGATGGTCTACGCGTCGATCCCGCTGATGTTGCGCACGGTCACCGAGAGCTTTCGGACCGGGGCGTTCGAGGTGGACGACGAGGGCTACTTCGACATGCATCCCGAGCTGTGCGACCGGGTCTACGAGGCGTTGAACGGCTGACGCGTTGCGCTCGGCGAGGTAAAGGAATAGGTAAAGGCGGGGTAATTCTCATCACGCTCGGGAGCACGTACGGGCGCGTACGTCGCTGGGCTACCTTGTCCGCGTGCCTATACCCCGCCCCCTCCGCCCACCTCGCCGACCGCGCCCGCCCCGCCGCCGCCGGACCGTCGCGCTCGGCCTCGCTCCGCTGCTGATCGCGGGTCTTGCGTCATGCGGGATGTGGTCGGACTCGGGCGGCTCCTCGGACAAGGCGAAGAACGCCGCGGACGCCGGTCCGGCGCCGGCCCCGGGCGGAACCTCGGCGGCACCGGGCAGCGCCACTGCGCCGCCGCCGGACAAGGCCGCGCCGGGGACCGAGATATCCGTCGCGCTCGCGGGAGACGTGCACTTCTTCGAGCGCACCGTGCCGCGCCTGAACGCCGGCGCCGAGGGCGCGCTCGGGCCGATCGGCCGCACGCTCGCGGACGCGGATCTGGCGATGGTCAACCTGGAGTCCGCGATCACCGAGCGCGGCACGCCGGAGAACAAGACGTACCACTTCCGGGCCCCGGCGAAGGCGTTGACCGAGCTGAAGGCGGTCGGGATAGACGCGGTCAGCATGGCCAACAACCACGCGGTGGACTACGGCAAGGTCGGCCTGGAGGACTCGGTCGCCGCGGTGCAGGACCCGCCGATCGGCGTGGTCGGGATCGGCAAGGACGCCGACCAGGCGTACCGCCCGTTCATCAAGAACGTGAAGGGCGTCAAGGTCGCGTTCCTGGCCGCGAGCCAGGTGCAGGACATCACCAACCAGCTCTACCAGGCCGGCCCGAACAAGCCCGGGATAGCCACCGCGTTGCAGACCGATCGGCTGGTCCGGGCGGTCAAGGACGCGAAGAGCCAGGCCGACGTGGTGATCGTGTACATGCACTGGGGCATCGAGGGCGACAAGTGCCCGAGCGGGGACCAGAAGAGCGTGGCCCGCAAGCTCGCGGACGCGGGCGCGGCGGCGATCCTGGGTACGCACGCGCATGTGATGCAGGGTGCGGGCTGGCTGGGCGACACCTACGTGGGTTACGGCTACGGCAACTTCCTCTGGTACGGCACGTCCCCGTACCCGGACTCGAACGACACCGGCGTGGCCACCCTCACCATCCGCGACGGCAAGGTGGTCGGCGAGAAGTTCACCCCCGCCTCGATCGACAAGCGCGGCGTGCCGATGCCGGCGGCCGGCGCGGAGGCACGGCGGATCCTGGATCGGCGCGAGACGTTGCGGCCGTGCACGGGGTTGACGGCGGCGCCGAAGAAGTAGGCCGGGCCGGCCGGTTCTTGGTAGCTTGGCGGGCATGTTCCTCCTCTGTGCGTAGGACGCGTCTCGCGGCCGTGACCCGATCGACGGGCACGGCCGATTCGGCGTCCACGTAGGTCTTTTCGGTGCGGCGGGGCCGTGCCGACTGCGCAGAGGAACGTTCGTCCTGTGGCTGCCAAGCCTGTTTTCGAGTTGCCCGCTGCCGATGTGCCGTCCGGGCCGGCTCTCTCCTATGCCGCCGTGTTGCGGATACCCGGTGCCCGACGGGCGTTCGGGGCCGCGTTGGTGGGGCGGCTGTCGTACGGGATGGTCTCGCTGTCGTTGTTGCTGGCGGTGAAGGCCGGTACCGGGTCGTATGCGGTGGCGGGCACCGTGATGGCGTTGTTCGGGGCGACGAGCGTGTTTCTGTCGCCGGTACGGGCGGCGTTGGTGGATCGGTACGGGCCGCGGCGGGTGTTGCCGCCGATGGTCGCGGTGTACGCGGTGTTGCTGGTCGGGATCGCCGTCGTGACGTGGCGGCCGGGGGTGTCCGGTGTGTGGGTGGGCGGCGTGGTCGCGGCGGCGGGGGCCTGTACGCCGCCGGTCGGGCCGGTGATGCGTGCGTTGTGGAGCGAACTGGCCCCCGATCGCCGGTTGTTGCAGCGAGCATTCAGCCTGGACGGAGTGTCCGAGGAGGTCGTGCTCACGGTCGGGCCATTGCTGGTGGGCGCGTTGGTGGGGGTGGCGCCGGCGGCGGCCGGGGTGGTGGTGAGCGCGGGGCTGATCCTGGTCGGGACGTTGGCGCTGGTGTCGTCGCCGATGGTGGGTCGGGCGGCGGAGGCGTCGGCGTCGTCGTCATCGGAGGATGAGGCGGACGCGGTCGTCGTCTCGCGCCGAACGGGCTTGTGGCGGGCGGTGGTTGTGGCCGCCGGGGTGGGGCTGAGCCTGGGCGCGATCGACCTGTCGGCGGTGGCCTTCGCCGACGCGCACGGTCGGGCCCACGCGGTGGCCTGGATCCTGGCCGCGCTCTCGATCGGCAGCGCGGTCGGCGGTCTGGCGTACGGGGCGGTGTCCTGGCGGTCGGCGCCGGATCGCCGACTGCCGCTGCTCGGCCTCGGGCTGGGCGTATCGCTGGCGGCGGCCGGCCTGTCCCCGAACCTCTACGTCCTGGCCGCGGTCACGATGCTCACCGGCCTGTTCGTGGCCCCGGCGATCACCACGGCCTACCTCCTGGCCGACGCGGCGGCCACCGCGAACACCCGTACCAGGACCGGCGCGTGGGTCAACACCACGATCAACGCCGGGGCTTCGGCCGGGACCGCCACCACGGGCCTGCTGATCGACCGAATCCCGTTGCCCGCCATCTACGCCCTGGCCGCCTTGCCAATCCTCCTATCGGCCGCCGGCACGGCCATTCCGGCGAGCCGACAACCCAAGTCCTGACGGTCCGTCGGCGTGTGGCTCGGAGCGGAATTCATCGGTGGGTTCCGGTACTTGTGCTCCCTGGGCGCCGTCGGCGGAGGCGGTCCAGCCGAAGGCCTCGATGGTCGGGCGACCGGCTGCGCGCCAGCGGGACCAGGCTGCCTCGATTTCGTTCCAGACGCGGCGTGGGCCGTGTTGGTGTACGGCGAACGTGGCGAGTTGGTGTCCGTCGTAGTCGACGCTTGCCCAGGATGTGCCGGCTTCGTCGCCCACCCACAGGCGGGTGTGTACGCCGTCGCTCCCGGCGTCCTCGTCCCAGTGTTGCCAGATGCCGGGGGCCATCAGGCCGATCGCGAATTCGGCGGCGAGGTCGCCACCGGCGACATCCCACGGGGACACCGTCGTCGTGCTCGGGGTGGCGTCGTGGTCCGGGGCGACGACCTGGCATACGTCGGTGATCCGTGAACGGTGCTCGCGCAGGTGCATGAACGCCCCACCGGCGCGAAAGTGTCTGTGGACTCGGCCCGACTCGTCGTACCGTGGCCACCAGGGTGCCGTTCGCGGTCCACGCGGTGGCCCACGGCGTGACGATCAGGCCGCCGGGCCGGCATTGCCGAATCCAGGCGGCCGGCAGGCGGGTGACCGCCGCGCCGGACACGATTCGGTCGTAGGGGGCGCCGGTTGCCCATCCTTCACTGCCGTCGCCCAGGACGACGGTGGGATTCAACCCGAGCGCGGCCAGGCGGTTTCGTGCCGATCGGGCCAGAGTCGGATCCACTTCGATCGTCACCACCTGCCGGTGGCCCAGTCGATGCGCGAGCAGCCCGGCGCTCCAACCGGTCCCGGTGCCGATCTCCAACACCCGGTGCCCGTCGGCGACTTGGAGTGCCAGAAGAGTCTCCGCGACGATCGAGGGTTGGGACGCCGAGGACGACGGCCACGCCGGTCCACCCGGTCGCGGATCGGCGCCGTCGCACACCTGGACGACCACCGGTGCGTCCGCGTAGGCGGCTGCCCACCAGCGCTCCGGTTCCTCCATACGCTCGCAGCGATCGTGTCGGGTGCCGTCCGGCCGGCGCAGCCACACCACATCGGGCAGGAACATGTGCCGCGGTACGCCCGCGAACGCCTGTCGCCATTCCTCGGGCAGCGTGCCGACCGACGCCTCGACCTGCCGCAGCAGATTTACGCGGGCCCGTTCGAGGTCTTCGGTACTCACGGACACCCGGCTCACCTCTTCTTCGGAGTGCCGGGGTTGGCAGGCTTGTCCGGCGGAATCGGCGGCGGAACCGGCTTCTCGGGCTTGTGCCCGTCATCGGTCGCGGGGTCGCGGTGCTTTCCCATGGAAATCTCCTCGATGTGATTCGGGTCGCATTTCATGATTCCTCGGACCGTAATCGAGTGTCCATCGTCAGTCGCGATCCTGCATGGATTTCTCTCGAAAGGATTCGGACCACGACTCGATTTCAGCCCGGGCCTCGTCACCGGAAAGTGAACGATCGACAAAGTAGTCGAACAAGTCTCGATAGTATGCAATATCCTTCGGGTCTCGAAGGATGAGTTGACCGCTGAACAGTTCGACGGTCACCAAATGGTCCCCGTAGATGACGAATGTATTGAACGGGGCGTCCGTCATCCGTTGCCGGAGTGGCAGTATGTGCACTCGGACCTGCGGAAGTTTCGAGATGGAAATAAGATGATCCATTTGGAGTGCCATTACGGAAGCCCGGCAGAGATGCCAGCGTGCGGCCGACTCTGTCAGCAGGAATTCGAACTGCTTTCCTTGATCGTGGAGTACCGCCTGTCGCTCAAGCTTTATGGCCATCATCTTTGCCGTGTCGCCCGCCGCAGGATCGACGGTCGGTGCCATGGCCTGTCGCATGTATGCGGGAGTTTGTAGTAGGCCGGTGATCATCGTCGGGAGGAAGTGACGGATGTGGTCGGCCCCGGCTTCGAGGGCGGCAAGCTCTCGCTGTCGGTGATGGCGGCCGCGTCGTACCGACGTGCGAACATCCTCGTACTCCGTGTTCGCAACCTCTGCCAGGCGTCGAACCTCGTCCGCTGTGGCCGCGTCCACCCCGAGTGCTTCGAGTATTTGCTGCACATCGAGGATCGACGGCAGAGTGCGCCCGGTTTCGATCCTGGAGATCTTGCTTTGCGACATTCCACATCGGACGGCAAGGCGCTCGCCCGAGAGGCCGGTTGCGCTCCGCAGGGCTCTCAGGGCCGATGCCAAGCGCAACCGGTCTCGGCCGGCCTGCTGCGGATCGAAGCTCAAGCCGAAAGATATTCCGAGAACGGAACGGACAGAGCCAGTGCCGATTCCTTGGATCGTCGATACCAGGCGAGGTCGGGCGATTCGAGCAGGATTCGGGCTACTTGAGCGCCGTGCTCGTCATACTGCATCTCGACAACCTTTGCATCGTCGAGCAGCCAGAAATCCGAGGGCATCGGCGGGATGATCCGGCGTCTGGTCGTATCCAGGATCCTGACGTCCTCGCCGGCTGCGACGTTGTAGCGATATGCCGCAAACTCGTATCGAAGATAATCGGATAGGGGAGGTGTGACGACATGAACCCTGGAGACCTTGCGCCCGCTCGCCCGGTAGTGTGCGAGCTTGGTCAGCCAGGGGTCGTCCTCGGGCAGGTCCAGGTACCCGGTGGCCATGAAATCCGCATACTCCTGCTCCTCGCCGAGCATGGAATAGGCAGATAAGGTTTCGAGCCTGAATGCCTCGTGCTCGAATGAATCGAAGAACGAAGACCAGTGCTCACCATCCAAGTGCACGTGCGGCCTCCCGGAGTACCTCTTCCGGCAGCGCGACGACGGCCTCGCCTTCGGGTGTGGTGTGATCCACGAGGACGCCTTGAACGGCGACGACACCATCCTCATCGGTGGCATAGACCGTCGGGCAGTCGTTCGAGCGGCATTCGGGGTCCCCACCAGAGATGCGCGACAGCTTCATGATTTGCCCTCCGTGTTCACTCGACTACTCACGAGGAAGCTAGAAGATGCCGTCGGCGAGGGCAAGGACTACCCACGTTTGTGCATAAACGGCGGGTGTCAGCTGTCGGCGAGGGTGGCCAGGGCTGGGCCGGTCAGGCGGTAGCCGAGCCATTCGGATTCTTGTTGGGCGCCGAGGGAGTTGTAGAAGGCGATGCTGGGTTCGTTCCAGTCGAGGACTGCCCATTGGAGGCGGGCGTAGCCTCGGGATGTGCAGATGGTGGCCAGGTGTTTGAGCAGGGACTTGCCGTGGCCGGCGCCTCGGGCTTCGGGGCGGACGTACAGGTCTTCGAGGTAGATGCCGTGTACGCCCTCCCAGGTGGAGAAGGTCAGGAACCATAGGGCGAAGCCGACGGGCAGGCCGTGTTCCTCGTCTTCGGCGATCAGGGCGAAGACTGCCGGGGTGGGGCCGAAGAGGGCCTGGTGGAGTTGGGCCTCGGTGGCTTTGGCCTCGTGCAGGAGCTTTTCGTAGTCGGCGAGTTCGCGGATCAGGGCGTGGATGGCCGGGATGTCGGTCGGGGTGGCTTCGCGGATCATGAATCGACGCTACCTCGGGACGGCTATGCGGTCGGCGCGATGTACATGTAGGACTTCTCCTCGCTGCGGGAGGAGATTCGCCACTCGCCGGCGACGCGCTCGAAGGTGTCCAGGTACCACAGGCCGCAGAACATCGTCGGGCCCGGCGTCTGCTCGTCCTCGCCCTTGAAGACCATCGGGTTGTGGCACATCGTGCGGCCCGTGGCGGTGTCGCCGTCGACGGTGATCGACGAGTTCGCGATCAGGTGTTGGTAGGCGCCGAAGCCCGGCATGACCGAGGCCAGGAATTCCTTGGTCTCCCGCAGGCCGCCCGTGGAGCCGCCCATCGCCGAGTAGTCGATCAGCGCATCGGCGGTGAAGACGGTGTCCAGTGCGTCCCAGTCGCCGGTGTCCACCGCGTGTGAGTAGCGGACCATCAGGTCCTGGATCTCCATCCGGTCGGAGATTTCCTGGAGTGTCAACATTTGCGGCCTTCTTTCTCCGGTTCTGCCACGCCGAAGGGCCAACTTGACACGAACAAGTACATGGCGAAAGAGGCATGGCCTCGGCGGGACGGTGAAAAGTCCCGCGGCGGGGTTAGTACGAAGAATGCTCGGGGGACCCGATCCGGTACCGAACCCGAGGGAGACATCGTGACCAGGACGACGCGGCGACGGGCCATGGTCGCGCTGACGGCCGCTGTGATCGCGCTGGGCGGCGGCGTGAGCGCGTGCAGCAGTGACAGTGGGTCGAACTCGAAGAAGAATTCGAGCGCCGGTAGTACCGGTAGTACCGGTAGTACCGGTAGTAATAGTGCGAGTGGCAGCGGCGGTGCCAACGGCAATGTCGCGTCCGGGTCGGTGGCGCCGAGTGGTGGCCCGGCCGGTGATCTTCAGGCCCAGTACGAGCAGGTGGTGCGCAATGTGCTGCCCTCGGTGGTCCAGATCACCACCAGCGCCGGCCTCGGCTCCGGCGTCGTCTACGACGACAAGGGCAACATCGTCACCAACGCCCATGTGGTCGGCCAGGCGACCACGTTCGACGTCACCCTCCCCAACTCCAGCAAGTCGATCACCGCCAAGTTGGTCGCCGCCTTCGCCCCGGACGACCTCGCGGTGATCCGCCTCGACAACCCGCCCGGCGATCTCAAGCCGGCCCGGTTCGCCGACTCCAGCAAGCTTCAGGTCGGCCAGATCACCATGGCCATGGGCAATCCGCTCGGCCTGGACTCCAGCGTCACCGAGGGCATCGTCTCGGCCGTCGGCCGCACCGTCAGCGAACCGCAGTCCTCCGGCTCACCCGGCGCGACCATCTCCAGCGCGATCCAGACCTCGGCCGCGATCAACCCCGGCAACAGCGGCGGCGCGCTCGTCGACCTGGACAGCCAGGTGATCGGCATCCCGACCCTGGGCGCCACCGACCCGCAGACCAACGGCAGCGCCGCCCCCGGCATCGGCTTCGCGATCCCGGCCAACACGGTCAAGTCGATCACCGACCAGATCATCAAGAACGGCAAGGTCGACAACTCCGGCAAGGCCGCCCTCGGCGTTACGGTCCGAACCGTGGCGGGCCCCAACGGCCGGGCCGCCGGCGTCGGCGTGGTCTCGGTACAGGACGGCGGCGCCGCCAAGGCCGCGGGCATTCAACCGGGCGACGTGATCACCGCCATCGACGACCAGCAGATCACCGACCAGTCGACTCTGTCCGAGGTGCTGGGCGGCAAGCAGCCCGGCGACAAGGTCAAGGTGAGCCTGATCCGCGCGAGCGACGGCAGCAAGGCCACGGTCGATGTGACACTCGGTCAACTCACGAGCTGAGCGGGCCGCCGACTGCCGACCGCCGAGCACCGGCCACCGCCGACTGCCTACTGCCGAGCACCGGCCACCGCGGACCGCCGACCGCCGAGGTCCGGCCACCGAAGGCCCGCCCCGGCTCGACCCGACACGCGATCTGCGCGATAACGTCCCGCTTGTGACGATCCCTCAGCCCCCACCCGGGCCAGGGTCGCCGTACGGGGACCAGCCTTCCGTCGACGGTGATCCACACCTGTCCTGGTACCAACCACCCGGCACCGCCCGGCCCCTGATCCCCCATCAGGCGACCGCTGCGCCCGCCCCGCCCGCGGAGCCACCCGCCGACCCCGGCCAACTCCCGCTCGCCTCCCGGACCATGCGCCTGTTCGCGCGCACCGCGGACTACGCGCTGACCACCGCCCTGGTCCTGCCGCTGTGGGTGTTGGCCTACCACTACCTCCAGGGCAAGGCTGCGGACCTGCCCACCAAGACGGTCCGTACCGCGTTCCTGGACGTCGTGTTCGGCCGCGCGGGCGAGGCGCAACGGGCGCCGCTGGAGGCCGTGGACGGTCTGTGGAGCACCACCAAGACGCTGCTGCTCCTGCTGGTCCTGGCGCACCTGCTGGTCCCCGCGCTCTACGACTGGTTCATGCACGCCCGGTTCGGCCGCACCCTGGGCAAGATCCTGGTCGGCGCCAAGGTGGTTCCGGTCGGGACGGCCGCGACGGAGGTCCCCGGCCGGGTTCCGGTCGGCGCGTGGCGGGCGGCCCGACGCACCCTGGTGGCCGTGGTGGTGCCCTGGGCCGCGGTGTTGCTCACCTGGTACGAGGTGGCGCTGCGCCAGTGGGGCGCGGCAAGCCTGTTCGCGCTGCTGAGCCTGATCGGCTTGCTCGACCCGCTGGCCGTGCTCGGCCCGCGCCGGCGCACCTGGCACGACCGGACCGCCGGCACGGTGGTGGTCAACGTCAAGCTGTTGGCCCGGGGTTGGTCGGCCACCCGGAACGCCTCGGCCGCCGTGGTCCAGGGTGCCCGCGGCGCGTCCACCGCGATGGCCCAGGGTGCCCGTGGCGCCCGCGAGATGTGGCAGTCGAGCCGGGTCTCCGGAGCCCACCCCGAAGACCCGACCTGAGCCGACTCACTCCGACTCACTCCGACTCACTCCGACTCACTCGGCTCACCCCGACTCGCCCCGGCTCACCCCGACGCGGCACCGGATGAGGCGACTTGCCCGCACCGATCGCGCGGTCTCACTCCTGGATCGTGATGGCTCGGGTCGGACAGACCCGGGCCGCCTCCTCCACCTGGGGCCGCAACTCCTCGGTCGGGTTCTCGTTCAGGATGTAGAGGAAGTTGTCCTCACGAACCTCGAACACCTCGGGCGCCTCCGCCATGCAGAGTGCGTTGCTCTTGCACTTGTCGAAGTCGACGACGATCTTCACGTTCGGCCCTTCGGTCGTGGCAGCGGTGTGTACTGCGGCGATACCCGTGCGGGCGGCCCGATCCCGCTCGAACACCCGTCGCGGATCCGGGCGTTGACCCGCCCGGCGGCACCGCCTGCTTATCACGCGCCCCAGCGGGTAAGGCGAGCCTTCTCGCCCGAACGGGGAAGCAGTCGCCCGAACGGGGAACCAGTCGGTGCCCTGGGGAGGTCACAAGACCGGATGAGAGGATTCCATCCCGGTACGGCCGCAGCCGCGGGCCGGCGAACCAACACGGGAGGCACGTCCATGACGGCCGAGGGCGGCGCCGAGATACGTACGTTGCGTCCGGGCGATCCGCAGCACATCGGGCCCTTCCGGATCACCGGCAGGCTCGGCGCGGGTGGAATGGGCGCGGTGTACGCGGGCCTGGACGACTACGAACGCCGCGTGGCGGTCAAGGTCGTGCACGCGCAGTACGCCGACGATCCGGAGTTCCGGGCCCGGTTCACCCGCGAGGTCAACCTGCTGCGGGCGATCAAGGGCACGTGCACCACGCCGGTTCTCGACGCCGATGTGGACGCCGAGACACCGTGGTTCGCCACCGAGTACGTCCCGGGCCCGACGCTGGACGCGCGGATCAACCAGGGCGGCCCGATGCGCGGCGACGAGCTGATGGGCCTGGCCGCCGGGCTCGCCGAGGCGCTGGTTGCGCTGCACGACGCCGACGTGATCCACCGCGACCTCAAGCCGCAGAACATCATCTGCTCGCCCGCCGGTCCGCGGGTGCTCGACCTGGGCATCGCGCGGTCGATGGAGGACAGCGGGCTGACCCGCACCGGGATGATGATCGGGTCACCTGCCTGGATGAGCCCCGAGCGGTTCAAGGGACACGACAGCACGCCGGCCGCCGACGTGTACGCCTGGGCGATGTTGATCACCTACGCGGCCACCGGGGTGATCCCGTTCGGCACCGGTGCGCCGGAGGTGGTCGCGCTGCGGGTGCTCCAGGAGGAGGCCGACCTGTCCGGGGTGCCGGACGTACTGCGCCTGATCGTCAAGCGGGCCGGCGACAAGGAACCGCACTACCGGCCGCACGCGCGAGAGTTGCTGGCCTCGGTCACCCACGTGTGGCGCGGCGCGCTCGGCAACGGCGCGGCGCCCTCGCTCGACCCGGTCGCCGACGCGACCTCGCTGATCGGCCAGTTGTGGACGACACCCGCCTCCGGCGGCCCGTGGCAGGTGCAGCAGAGTCCGCAGCAGCAGGCGCCGCAGACCCCGGCGCCGCGGGTGTACGAACCGCCGCGCGGTCCCGCACGCTCGGGCGGTACGGCCGCGTTCGGCGCGCCCGCCGTGCCGCCGCAGACGCCGCAGACGCCGCCGCCGGCGTCCTACGGCCGGCCGACGCACGACCCCTACGGCGCGTCCCCCGCGCAACCGCCGCTCTACCGCGACGCGCCCGCCTCCGGTGCGCACGGCGTCCCGCCGCAACCGTCGGGGCAGTACGGCACGCCGTCCGGGCAGTACGGCACGCCGTCCGGGCAGTACGGGACACCCTCGGGCCAGTACGGCACCGCCGGCCAAGGGCACCCGGCCAACCGCACGCACGCGACCCACGCCACCCAACATTCGAACCAGTACCAGGCGCCGACCGGCGGCCACACCCCGCCGCCCACCGGCCGTGCGGCGGCCCGACAGGGTGCGGCGGGCGGCTCCGGCGGCCCGAACCGGAAGCGCCTGGCGATCATCGTCGGCGGCGCGGTTGCGGTGGTGGCGATCGGCGTCGGCGCGGTGTTCGCGCTGCGCGGCAACGACGACAAGCCCGAGCCGCAGGCCCAGCCGAAGTCGACCACCCCCAGCGCCGAAGTGCCCAAACTCACCGGCAAACCGGGCGGATTCACCCAGGACATCAAGGGCATGAAGTTCGCCGTGCCCAGCAACTGGGAGCTGCAGCAGGTCAGCGACACCGAGGTGTGCGTCCTGCCGAGCGCGACCCCGGCCGCGCAGCGCACCACGTGCGAGCGCGCGGGCCTGCGGATCTGGGTCGGCAAGAACGCCCAGCGCAAGGTCGACTTCGAGGATCCCGCCGGCTGGACCCTGGGCGCGAAGGCGACCTGCGTGACGCGCACCGACGACCCGGCGCCGCCGACCAGCAAGACCGGCGGGAAGAAGCTCGCCGAACCGAGCAGGGCCAGCCTGAAGTACGACTACGCGTCGTACAGCGTGACCTGCAAGAGCGGCGACTCGTTCCAGCCCCAACTGTGGTGGTTGCCACAGTCGATGATCTCGTTCTCCACGGCCGGCCTGTCCCGTGAATACGACGGCGACGTGAACAAGATCCTGGCGTCGGTGGACACGGATGCCTACAAGAAGCCCAAGTCCTAGCCCGCTCCGCCGTGGCGGACAGGCCTAGAAGTCGGCCGCCGCGGCCACCGGGAGGAACGGGTTCTCCGGGCCGGCCGGGAACGAACTCCAGCTCTGCTCCTCGTACAGGTTCATCAACTCGTGCTCGGACTCCTCGGTGTCCGGCCACTCGGCGTTGACGACCACATGTACCGAGGGCTGGGGATACTGCTCCCACCACTCGACTATGTGTCCCTCGCCGTCCACCGGGACCGGGTGGTGCTCGACCCGGTGGACCATCATGTACGGCCCGCCGGTCCACGGCCCTATGTGCGCGCCGCCCAGCGGGATCGCCGAGATCGAGTCGCCGCCGCGCGGCAGCGCCGGGCCCGCGAAGTCGCCCGAGAGCAACGAACCCACGTATCCCGTCGGGGGACGGTCCGGTGGAACGTCCTGGTAGAAGTCCACCCGGACCCGGTACCGGATCACTCGCGTCCCCTCCGCTTCTGCGTCTTCGACTTCTTCGGCCGCCGTCGGGCTCGCCTGGACCCCGGCCGGCTTGTTGCGATCGGTAATACGTATACCAGCCGGCGATGGTTCCGTTTCGCCGATCGGGTGGGGGCCGGCCTTCCCGACGGGGCGACGGCAGGATCACGCGCACCCGCGGCGCTCGACCTCGGTCCGCGCACACCGAGGTCGAGCGGGCCTTCGCCGGCTTCGCGGACCGACTCGACGCGGCCTCGGGTGTCGAGGTGGTGTCCAACCCGCAGGAGATCGGCCGGCGACCGGCCTGAGAGGCTGTCGGACCATGGACGACGTACAGCGGCTCCCGGCCCACGAACGGATCCGGCAACCGGCCGCCGGGTACGCGTCGGCCGTGGACTGCGGCTACGTGTACGGATGGCGGGACGTGTACGAACGGCGGGACGGCGTCCGGTACTTCGCTCGTCGGCGGCACGACCTGTGGTACGGCGCGAACGTCGGGGCCGATCCGGTCGGGCCGGGGCCGGCGAACCGGCCCGAGCAGCCTTACGGTTCGGGCACGGTACCCGGCATCTCGGAGGCCTGGCGGGAGTTTTGTCGGATCCCGGACCAGCGGGCCCGAGCGGGTTCCTTCCGCGCCTGAGGGGGCAGGCGTGGGTCATCCGGGCACTCGGCGGCAGGGAGGTTCGGCCATGGCGCGGCTTCCGGACGGCGCGCGGAACGCGGCGGCGCGTACCGGCGTGCTCTTGGCGCTCACGATCGTCGCGGCGATGGTCGCGCTGCTCGGCGTCTGGGCACACACCTGGTTCTGGGTGTGGGGGATGTTGTTCGTCGGTCTGGGCATGCTCGGCATGGCGTGGAGCGCGCTGGAGATCCTGATCGCGCTCCAGGTGGCGGACGAACAGCGGGACCGGGATCGCGGCGTGTATCAGGTCCGCCCGGTCGAGATGCGACCCCGGCGGCGCTCGGGGCACTGAGGGTTTCGCGCGTCACACACGGTCGGGGGGGGGGCCCCCCCGCCGGGGCGCGGCCCCCCCCGGGGGGGGGGGGGTATAAAGGGTGGGGGGGTGAGGGGGGGGAGCGCGCCCCGCCCGCCCGGCCCG